>CAZRAU010000008.1:5389-65444 GCA_964598025.1 uncultured bacterium | reverse complement strand
TCCCGAGGAGAGTCTGAGACCGCAGCCGGCCGATAGGCCCATCTCCTCCGCATTGGAGGTGTAGCCGCAGCGCAGGAAGAGTGCCTCATCCCACGCGTACTCCGCCCCCAGATGTACTCGCTCGGAATAATCATTGGGGTGGGTCGCGTCGAAAGCGGCCGTCAAACGGCTGTTCGGGGACACATCGAAGTCGTAGGCTATGCCCACCCTGAAGTCTAAGGGCAGGTCGTAAGCGCCATAGACCTTGTTCTCCTCAACATAGGCGGTGCCTATATAGTACTTGTCCGTATAACTGCCGTCGAATCTGAGGTCGGGACCGAAATTGCTGGTCGCCATGGCCAGGCGCAAGGTCTTGAAACCGGTGAAATAGACCGTGCCGAAATCAAAGGCAATACCTCTGGACGAGTATTCCGCGATACTCTGGTCTATGTACTTGAAGGAACCACCGACATAAAGCCAGTCGGTCCACTTCCTGGCGTAGGAAACGCCAACGGCCACATCCCTCGGCCGAAACTGTTCGACAACGGCGTCAGCATCGGCCTCTCTGACGAGTGGCATTTCGCCGTAGTCCACGGCAATTCCGCTAAGCGCCACCACGCCCCTCCCAGGGAGCTCGAAAGCATAGACGCCTCCAAGGAGCCGTATGTCCGCGATCCATTCCGCATCGCTCACAAAGACGGCGCTTCCGGTCAAGCCGGCCAGCCCCGCGGGATTGGCGAGCGCGCAGGACGCGTCTCCGACCATAGCGGAACTCGCCTCACCCATCGATACGCTCCTGGGGTCCATACATACCTTCAAGAACAGTGCGCCGGCGGTACCTACCTTATTCATCATTGCAAAGCAGGGCACCGCAAAGGCGATGATGCAGGCAATCGCCGCTCCAACCCTAAGTGCTCTCATCACCAAGACCTCCTGAGATCTCTATGCTATTCACCCCTTATCACTGCGAATTTGCCGATCTTCTGTCCATACTCGGGGCTATCAACCCGGTAGATATAGATGCCGCTTGCGATGGACTGGCTATTGGCGGTGAGCATGTCCCAGCTCTCCCCACCGGTCTCGCTGCCGCCCGGGTCGGGAGTCTGGTCACCGGACATGTTGTGGTAGACCACGTCAACCAACTCACCGGTCATCGAATGAATATAGATGGTGCAACGACCAGGCAGGTTGTAGAACGATATTCTGCCTTCGTAGTCCAGCCGCTCCCAGTCCGCACTGCCGCGATAAGGATTCGGGGCCACCAGTATGTTATCCAGCGCCGAACTCAGTCGCGCTCTCATACACTCCTTCATACATGACTCATAGCAATCGGGACAGCCCTGACATTGCTCTTCGCACGCACTCGAGCAGTCACCGTCATAATCCGTGGGCTTGGTGGTGGCATAGATCCCATCTAGGGTCTTGCACCCGGCGCCTCCCATGGTTGATTGGTTACCGGCCATATCGTAGGCCGCCGCGAGATAGAACGTCGGGAAGCCTATGTGGAGATCGTCCACGTGTGAGTTTACGGCGGGCTTGCCCGCGAAATCACCTATCAGCTGCCAAGGCCCGATATTGGATACCAGGCTCTTGTAAAGCCGGTAGCCCGCGAAATCGTCTTCCTCCTCCGACACGGAGTACCAGGAGAGCGTGGCGTTACGGCCGTCAAGAAGCGGCTGATCCAGCTCCGGGGCCTTCGGCGCCGCATCGGCGATGACCAGGCCGTCGGCGAAGAAAGTTTTGAGGTTCTCCACATGCTCCACCAGGGTACCCATGTTCGATACCTCTCCGCCTGCAGTCGCCCTCCGCGACCAGTAGGCCGCATCGAAGCCGTCACCGAGGACGATTCCGATGACAAACGTCGCCCGGTCTCCGGCCTCGACCTCATAGGGACCTATGGCTGTGAGCATTCGGTAGTCGAAGGGCGTATCCGGAGGGTACTGCTTTATCGTACTCTGGGACATTCTGTCATAGGCGGAAGCCCTGCCTGTGACGTCGTTGTTCCAGTCCCACCAGTTGAAGGTCTCCCAGGATACGTTTGTGGTGGCCTCCTCGGTGATCCTTCCACCCGGAGGCGGCCCCGAGAGAAGCACCTGCCCCACATATGTCGGCGAAAGCAGCTTGCTGCTAAGGTCGTGTTCGTCCACCGGATCGCCGTCATCGTCATACATGTACGCGACACCCCGGACCTCGTCAAAGCCCACCAGGTCATCGTAATAGTAGTCGGGCAGGTCGTTATTGCCCACATCGCAGTCGGTCATCCATCCCCACCAGAAGTGATCGACCGACTTTGTGAATTCCAGTTCCGCCTCGATCAGCACGAAATCATCGAGACGAGGATCGTCCCACATCTTATAGCGCAGCGTTACAACCATCCCGAGATCGTATGGGGAATACCCGGTATCGAAGGTGCTCTCCACGTTCAGTGCCCTGTTCTCAGCGTGAGCGACCTTGAAACCGCTACATATCGAGTCGTACCTCAAGAAGTCAACCTGATCGAATGTGGCAATCGCGGTCCAGGGGTCACCGCCCTGGGCCTCGTCAGGATACCCTCCGGCCCACATGCCGGTCTGGAATATCTGTAGATTGCCCGAGGAGCCGGGGTAGTATCCCGTGTAGAGGCTCAGCCCGATGCTGTAGATCTCGGGAAACCAAAGGTCGCCTATTGTCTGGCTGAAATTGGCCGACACACACGGCGCCAGGCTCGCACACCCCGTCTTGCCGGTGCCGGGTGCTCCGAAGCGTTCTATAACGTCCGCGTCATAAGCTCCCGCGCTCGTCCATAGCAGGAGGAATATCATCAAGCAAAGCGGTACGGTTCTCTTGATCTCCATCTCAAACCTCCGTGACTAAAGTCCCAGCTTGAAGCCGGCCCTGATTTCTCTGGGAGACCCGTAGACGGTAAGGTCGTCATACGGTCCGCTATACTCCCCTGTATACCTCAAGTGCCGCATCAGATCGCTGTCAGTGTCGTCAAATGCCACCAGATTCTTCTTGTTGAACAGGTTGTGCACCTGCAAATACATCTGCTGTTCCACTCCATAGAAACGGAAGTCCTTCGAGAGCTTCACGTTGACCATCGAAGTCGACGGGAAGCGCGCGGTGTTCTGCTCCGGCTGCGCGGATCTGGTGTTCTCGACGGGTGTGTAAGGCGCCCCTGAGGCATACTTGAGCAGGACGTTTACCGACCAGTTACCTCTCTTCCCATAGCCCAGGTCCATCACCAGCGTATGTCTTCGGTCCCAGTCAAGGTAGTACTCCTTGGTGGGTGGAACATTGTCGTCGAAGTGGTTCAGGTATCCCTCGTTCACGTCCGAGCTCCTGCCCTTGGCTATCATGTATGTATAGATGAGCCGCCCCATCCAGTCCTCCCGGAGCCTCTTCTGGACCGTGCACTCAAAGCCTCGCACGTTACCCCAATCGGTATTCTTGTAGGTGGTGTACTCGGTCGCGTCCAACGGAGTCTCAGGGGCTCCGGCGTCGTTCATTACAACCGTCGATATCAGGTTGTCGACGTCCTTGTAGAATCCCGTGAGGTCGACCGTCATACCTTCCGAGATAAGGTGCTCGAAGCCGACTTCATATGAGACCGTCTGTTCGGGCTCGAGATCCGGATTCCCGACCAGAGGCCAGTGGCCGCCCATATCGAACTTGGTGTTGGTATACAGGTAACTGAATGCAGGCACCTGGAAGTAATGACCGTAAGTGAAGTGAAGCACGGTCATGTCGGATACCGGGTGCGATATTCCCAAACGCGGGCTGAATTGGTACTTGGCCCGTACGCTTTCCATCTTCCAGAGAGGAGGCTCGGTCCCATCGGGCCCACCCCAATCCTCACCTCCGATGGATGAAGCCGGATCCCACGGGTAGACCGCATCCGACGGCATCCCGACGTGGGGATCGAAGTAGTCCATCCGGCACCCTGCGTTCACTATCAGACCGCTGTACTCGACTTTGTCTTGAATGTACCCAACCGCATATGTGGGCGTGACGTCGTAATCGTTGCGGTAGATATTGCCTGCGGAGGCATAGACTTCCGTATGCCTGGTGTCGTACCGGGCATATTCGCCTCCGAACTTGACTTGATGGTGCTCGTTGATCTGGCTGGTCAGGCTGGCCCTGAGGCTGTAAACGGTGGATCTCGAATCGTGGAACAAGGGATTGTCCCCGCTTACCAGGAAGTTGTCCTCGTCATACTCAGGTAAGATGTTGATGCCGCCGCCGCCTTCATCCACCGGTGTGGTGTTCCACTCCTCGGACTTGTTTATCTCCCACCACTTTCCCGACTGCGCGACGTGGTACTTCGTTTGAAATCTCGAGCAAACCACGTCGTAGTAAGTGTCGTTGCTGGTCATGTGGGTCAAACCCAACATGCCGACCACCGTGTTTCGGTCATACCCGAGGAAGCTCTCGGGGACCTTCTGCCGCTGAGCGTCCCACACGTTGAAGCGGGTGTCGTAGTAGATACCTTCTGAGAAGACCTTGACGTTTCCGCCGGGAAACCCGGTTACCTTCCAGATAACCTGGTCCAGGTCCCTTCCCTGGTTGGGCAGCACGTGCACGTGCGGGTCCCAATCGTCCCAGCCGGATCTTTCGCCTGAAACGAAATACCTCAACTGCTGTGTCCATGGGGTCGGGCCGCTCACCGTGAGTTTGGTCGTATTGAAACCTGTGTCGTACCTCTTGGCGTTGTCGGCGGACTCCCAGAGCGCCTCCATCGGCAGGTAGAAGGCCTCCTCGAAGTCACATTTGAACTCGCGGCCGCCCTCCTTGGTTATGACGTTCACTATGCCCGATTGGGCATTGCCGTATTCCGGGTTGAAACCGCCGCTCAGTATGACCATCTCCTGGATTGCGGCTTCGTCATAGCTGGCCGAGGCCCTCGAGAAGATGGGGTCGAGGATATTGGCCCCGTTGACCGTGTAGGCCAATTCCGTCTCTCTACCACCCCGGATGTGGAGCCCTCTCCGGTCTGATGTCGCTCCGGCTTGGAAACTCACGATATCGAAGGGGGATTCTATCGGCAGCATCGAGATCTCATCGTGCTCGACGATGCTGACCGAAGATGTCATATCCTTCTTTATCATGGGTCTTTCGGCCGTGACGACTATCTCGGGAACCACGTCCAGAACAGCGGGCTGGAGGTTGAAGTCGACCGTACTGGTAAGATCGGCACTCACGGTGACGCCGCCTTTGGCCACTACCTGGTACCCCATCATACTCGCTTTGACCGAATATGTACCGGGGGGAACGTTGACTACGTGGTACAGTCCTTCCAGGTTGGTGATGCCGCCCATGCCGGTACCATCGATCACCAGGTTTACAGCGAAGAGCGGCTCGCCGGTATCGGCATCGACCACCATGCCGGCAACCTTGCCGGTGGTTCCGGCCTGAACACCGCCCGCAAGCCAAATACCTACAAATGCAAGAATGCCATAGATTACTGCTTTCCGCATAAGACACCTCTCCTGCAATAGAGAATGCATTGATTACATTCGCTCTCCTTTACAGGGTATCGGCGGTATAAGCGCACTCTTTAGCAGAAGTGAATGCACAACGGCCCCAGCAAGATCAGCCCTGCCCCAGCACCCGATACCGGGCACGGAAACTCGACGGCACACAAACCGTTCCCACTGGAGCGGCAATACTATAGTGCGGGGATAGATACTATGCGGGGCTTACGCCAAGTCCGGGGACATGAGGCAGAGTGATCACACCCTTGTGGCCTTTCACCCCTTCGAAAGGATCGTTCGTGATAAGCAGGTTCCCGTCGAGATCGCAGTAGTCCACCAGCGGAGCGAGGTGCGCCGCCGCCGTTATCGCCACCGAGCTCTCGACCATACATCCAAGCATGACCCGCAGCCCCGCGGAGCGGGCGACCCAGATCATGCGCAGAGCTTCGAGGAGTCCGCCACATTTCATGAGCTTTATGTTGATGCCGTGCGCTGCTGTCGACCATGCCACGACATCCTCTTTGCACCTGATACTCTCATCGACTATGATGACTGCCTTCGTCCGTCGCTTGAGCTCACGGTAACCCTCCAAGTCCTCCTTCGGAAGCGGCTGCTCGAAGAACTCCACCCCATACCGGCTCCTGTAGGCTTCCACTTTGAAGATGGCCTCCTCTAGGGTCCAACCCTCATTGGCGTCGACCCGGATCACCGCATCGGTCTCCTCGGCCAGCAATCTCAGCAATGCCTCCTCATCCCCGAATCCTACCTTAGCCTTGAGTATGGGAAACCCGCGCAGAAATTCCAGACGGGCCCCGGCCAGCGAGACGTCACTGACCCCGACCGTCAGAGAGGTAAGTGGTGGGGTCATACCCGACAGACCGAAGAGCCTGAAAACCGGCTGACCCGTCAACTTGCCGATTATATCGAAGAGGGCCGTTTCAACAGCCGCCCTGCCCGATGGGCTGGCAGGGAAGCTCTCTGCCAGCCGATCGGATATGACCTGCACCGCAAATGGGTCATCGCCGATGAGCTCGCCGGCACCGGTTATCGCTTCCGCAGCAAGTTCCGGGCCGTCCCCATAATACCCCGACGGGGAGGCTTCACCATAGCCGATAGTATCCTTGTACCTCACCTCGGCTATGGATATCGGACGGATGGCAATGGTGTTTCTGGAGATTGAGAACGGAACCTCGAGGTCGAGGTCGTATGCCACTGACGTGACCTTCATAGGAAGTCCTCCAAGGCACCCCAGATGGCATCCGAACCCCATCTGAGAACATCCCCCGTGACAATCCCTGTTTCGGCCTGGGCGGCTCTCACCGCCTCCACTGCCGCCTGCTCGGAAAGCCGGTAGGTGTTCAGAGCAATGGCCGCGACCTTGGATGGAAAGACAGGTGCAGCAGCCGCTTCATGGATCCGAACCAGGTCCGACAGCGCAGGGATAGGTGTGCCGTAGCCGTCGATTTGCTCCCTCCCCGGCTCATGGCAGAGTATCAGGGCGTCCGGACAGCAGCCGTGGAGCAGGGCAAGGGCAACACCGGAATAGCCTGGGTGTATGAGCGAGCCCTGGCCCTCCACAATCGCCAGAGGAGCCGCCGCGAGGCCTTTGAGCGTCAGATCTTCCGTCACGCCGGCCATGAAGTCTCCCGGCACACGGTCCACCGCCACACCCCAGCCTGCCAGCAGAATTCCCGTCTGGCCCGTCGGAACGAACTCCGCCTTCACACCCCGCAGATTGAGGAATCCGGCCAGCTCATAAGCCACAGTCATCTTGCCCGTCCGGCAGTCCGACCCGACGGTCAGGATCACACGCCCGGTCTTGTTCCGGAGCAAACCCCGGGACACCTCCGCGGGGAACACGGGTTTTCTGATATCCCAGATCCCGACCTTCTTGCTTGCAGCCGCCCCCCCTATCTCGGCATCGTCACCGAGTATTGTGTGGAGTCCGCTGATGATATTGAGGCCGTGGTCGATCGACTCCAACACGATCTTCCTCCACGCTTCAGGCAGAGCACCACCACGGGGAGCTATGCCCATGAGCAGCGTGTCCGGCCTGAGGCGTAGAGCCTCCCGGAGAGAGCCGACCACGGGGATATCTCCACCGAAACCCAGCACTTTCTCAACCGGCTGGCCGCTCTTTGTGCTGTCTATTATGCAAACCACGTGCCGCGGCCGGTACCGGACCATGCATGCCGCGGTCTTGGATGTGAGCACACCCAGTTTGCCTTCAGCAAGGACTGCCATCCTCTCAGACTTGAGCATGGGGAATCCTTCTTGCGAACCTGTACTTCTGACGGAGATCGGATCTGAAAGCGGGCGATGAGGGTTCGAGCGACTCCGCTCTTACGCAACCCGAGGCGTGCACAATACCGAGCCCCCCAAGATGAAGGGCGACGTGGTCGATCCTCCCACTCATTCCGAAGAAGATAAGATCATGGGGACGAAGACAATCGATGTTCCTTACCAGCCGTCCCCTTTTCGCCTGATCCTTGGAGTCCCTCGGCAACTCGATCCCGAATAGTCCGAAAACAAACTGCACCAAACCGGAGCAGTCGAAGCCGAAGGTGCTCTTGCCGCCCCAGAGGTAAGGGGTACCCATCACCTCCTTGAGAATCCCGGGCAGGTCCGCCGGCTCTACGGCGCGCTCTTCGATCTCTCCGAGCGCACCCACGGCGACTGTTCCAGCCCGGCCGTCAGGAAGCCGGACGACATGATGCGCCCTCGCGGATGATTCGACCTTTATCCGGCAGCCCATGGGCACAAGAACCGGACCGGTCTCCCTCCCTCTGATCCAGGCGAATCTCTTCCTCACGAAGTGGGTCGCCGGGTATCGGCCGTCAAACGACAGCGACGCCGCCGCCATCCAGCCGGTGTAGCCGTCCCTTAGGCTGCACCGGACGAAATCTCCTGTTTTGGAATGGACTCGGACGGGATGGCCCAGCAGTTCCTGGGTAAGAAGCTCCGAAGCCGGATCAGGGTGGCTGCGCAACCCAGCCACGGCACGGCAAACAAACGCCATCTGCGAATCTGAACCTACCTAATGTCAACCAGGACATAGTCCCCGAAGCCTGTCTCATCGACGAAGACGTAGCGCCTTCCATTATCGAAGTAGAACCAGACCTCTGTTGGATTCCTGTCTATCTCCATTGAGTATGACTCTACCTCATCCGGCGGGCCTTCGAGGATGTAAATCCTGCCCCGGTCGGTTCTCCAGCCTTCAGTCATACCCACAGCGAAGTTTGTGTTGGCATACTTGAACCTGCTTACATGCTCATCGTAGAACTCGTTTCTGGGCGTAGCAGGCGTCGGGTCTTTTTCTCTCCAGAATTGCTCCCACATCCGCTTGCGCTCTTCGACACCGGCATCCATGAAGGAGTCTATGAAACCTGCGCCTGCGATATAGGTGAGCAGCGCCACGGCATCCCCGACGTCCCTACCCAGATAGAACTCTTCCCTGTTGACCTCGAAGCCCCTGGATCGGGACATCACCTGCCCACCCGTATCGTCGAGAACCGCAAGTTCCAGCAAGTACTGACCGTTTGAGAGCGTGTCCAGAAGCACTTTTCCGACGTGGCCCCCACCGCCGGCCGCAACCATATCCGCGTCCGACTGGATCACCCCACCCTCGACATCCTTCACGGTGTAGGTCACATGCAGGGAATCGCTTTCGGCGGCATTATAGATCTCATAGTAGAAGAGAACACCCTCTTCCACCTTGCCGTAAGACCTCCTGACATTTGCCTGATAGCCCGGCCATCTGGACTTGCCCGGACCTTCTTTCGGCCTGATGAACTCTATGTCGCTCAGAACCGGGGATCCCTCGAAACTCATCACCCCGGTCAGTGCCTCGATCACGCTCTTTCTTCGCGAATCCCGGTCCGACAAGGTCACAGCCAGCCTGTATTCGCCCGGCGGCGCCTTGAAAGACATTGTCAGAGTCTTGCAGGTGTCAACCGAGGTGGTCTCCTCGTATCGCGAGGCGGACAGCCGGACCCTGTAGGTGTCGCCGGCCAACTGCTTTCCCGAGCGGTCGTAGAGCACGGCGGTTATGTCGGCACTCGCACGATATCCGTCAGCAGTCTTCACAAACTGGAGCGACTCGTTGCAGAGTTCCAAGTAGACCTCGAGAACCGATGATCCGGTCCCGCGGAAGCACGCCGCATCAACACAATAGAATGGCATACCCGGATGGCACGAGGGCAAACCGTGGTACTGGCACCGGGCACCGCCCGACCAGAAAGCGATCATGCAAAGGACGAGCAGGGCGTACCGAAACCATCTATTCATATCTCAGAGCCCTCACCGGATCCAGGCCTGACGCTCTTACCGCCGGATAGAGTCCGAAGAAAACCCCTACGGCACAACAGATCATCAGTGAGAGCGGTACGGCCCAGATCGGCACACTTGCGGGAAGAGGCGTGGCGGAGGATACCACGAACCGGATAAGATAGCCCAAACCCACACCGACCAAGCCGCCTGTCAGCGTCATCAGAACAGATTCGATCAGGAACTGACCCAATATGGCTTTTCGAGGGGCTCCCACGGCCTTTCTCAAACCGACCTCCGCTGTCCGCTCCATCACCACTACCAACATTATGTTCATTATCCCGACACCGCTTACCAGCAATGCGATCGATGCTACTATTCTCATAACCCAGTACACAGAGGCTGTCAACTTCTTATAGGTGTCGACAAGCGTCTCCTGCGTGGACACAGCGAAACCGTCTTCCTCGGCAAGCGGGATCTTTCTCACCAGCCGCATGGTCAATCTCAGGTCGTCCACGGCGTCGTTGAGATCGACATCGCTACCGGGCGACGCCATGGCGTATTCCTGCCGGGTCTTCCCGAAAAGGGCCTGAAACCATCTATAAGGGATGACGGCCGTGTCATCAAAACTGTGTCCGAGCATCGTTCCGGACTCGCTCAAGGTACCCAGCACCTTGAACGTCCGCCCCTGTATCTCGACTTCTTTGCCCAACGGGGAAACGGGTCCGAAGAGTGTTTCGACCACTCCTTTGCCGAGCACGCATACGTGCGCCTTCTCACCCTCCAGACGGTCAAAGAACCTGCCGCCATCGATATCCAGGTTCGCTATGTCGACATAGTCCGCCTGCGATCCCAGAATCGTCAGCATGCCGCTCTTCCTGCCACGGTACCCGGCCCTGCCTCTCCCTTCTGCGATAATCGAAATCCGTTCCAGCGAACGACACCTCCGTCTGAGCGCTTCAACCTCCTCCAGGGTCACAACCTTCCTGTCCCTCCGGTCTCTGCCGACATGAATACCCGGCTCCTCACTTGTGAGGTAAAGCACGTTGGGACCCAGCCGTTCGAATTCGTTCATTACAGACCGGTTTATACCGTTGATCAGCGACAACATCCCTATTATGGTACCTATCCCTATCACCACTCCGATCACGGTGAGCAAGGTGCGCAGCTTATTGGCCCTCAGAGATGCCAGAGCAATCCGTATCGTTTCCCCAAGCCAGTTCACTTCATATCCCTCAAGGCGTGGGCGGGCGGGAGTGATGACGCCTTCACCGCCGGGTACACACCGAAGAACAGACCTACACCGATCGACACGAGCAAAGCCAGGCCGATTCCCGACCATCCCGTGGAAACCGGTATGCTCGTCTTCCACGACACGAGCAGCCCCGCAAGAAGCCCTATGCCGACGCCGATTCCCCCTCCGACCAGACACAGGAGCGAAGATTCAGCCAGAAACTGGAGCAATATGTGCCGGCGCCTCGCCCCGATGGCCTTTCGCAATCCGATCTCACCGGTCCGCTCCTTCACGGAAACGAACATGATGTTCATGATTCCTATGCCACCCACGATCAGGGCTATGCTTCCCACACCAATGGTCGCAAGAAATATGGTCGAGGAGATGTCTCTCCACAACCTCATCAGAGCCTCAGAAGTCAGGATGCCGAAATCGTCGTCTTCCTTAAGGTCCAGTTTCCTGAGCCTTCTCATCACCGCCGTGACTTCCTGGACCGCCTGAGGCACATCCTCCTGGCTCCGGCACCGCACCGAGATGTCGGCTGAATAGCCCCGGCCGAAGATCTTCTCGAAGGAGGTGAACGGGATACGCACGAACGAATCCTGCGACATCCCGAAGACCGTCCCCATCCTTGCGTGGGTACCGATCACTTTGAACCTACGGCCTCTTATGTGGACATCCTGCCCGACGATCCCCGTCGAGGTGAATATCTTGTCGGCGACGTCCGCCCCAAGGATGCACACCTGCCGGGCGTGTTGTATCTCGTATGGGGTGAAATACCTGCCGTCGGCCAGACCGATGTCACTGGTGTACTGGGCGTCGTCATTGGTGCCCTCGACATACACCCCCTCAGCGCTGAGGCGGGCGGTCTTGACCTCGGCGATGGACCGCACAAAAGGGGCGGCATTCGTGACCGATGGGCACTCGGCCTTGAGCACCTCTGCGACCGAGGCCGGTATGTCTTTCCGTCTCAGGGCTTTGAGGTACTCCTCTTCGCCTCCGGCCAGGCCTATCTTGGTGACCACGAAACCCTGTGAGCCTATGCTCCCCAGAAGTTCGGCCACATAGACGTCTATCCCCCGGACAACGGATGTTATGGCACTCACGGAGAAGATCCCGATCACTATGCCGAGCAGCGTCAGGGCCGACCGCAGTTTGTGCCGGAGAAGGGCCGAAAAGGATATGCCTGCGAGATCAAGAAAGGTCATCTCTTTCTTTCACGATCTTCACCTTGGTGCTGTCCCTGAGATCCCGAAGCGTCCTGAAGGGCCCGACAACTATAGGGATATCTTCTCCAAGGGCCTCGAAGATCTCGATATTCATGTCGTCTGAGATGCCCGTAGTCACCGGAACGAAGCCGGAACGCCCGTCCTTTACCGTGAAGACGCCTTCGTATTCCTGCTTGCTCTCCCCCTTGCCCAGCTCCCTCAGCACCAGAGCCTGCAAGGGCACATAGGGGACGCTGTCCGCGGTGGAGGTCACTATGTCAACCGTCGTCGTCATGCCCGGCCTCAATCCCGGCAGTGAATCCTCTATTCGCACCCTGACGTCGAAGGTGGACCGTTCCTCGGGACTTGGCGTATAACCTTTCGCAAGACTTGATGAGCTACCCACTACCGACACGGCACCGCTCAGGGTGGTGTCGGCGAAAGCGTCCACGCTTATCTTCACCGGCTGTCCTGGACGGACCTTTGCCACGTCGGTCTCGTCGATCTCGGCCCGTACTTCCATGCCGCTCAGGTTGCTTATGGTCATGAGTACGGTACCCGGGTTGTTCATCGTGCCGGTAATCGCAATCTCACCTTCCTCGACATTAAGCGAAGTCACGGTCCCTTCGATCGGAGACACTATAATGGTCTTGTCGAGATCATCACGGGCCGCCCTGAGGGTTGCCGCTGCCTCACCGGCGGCCTCCGAGGCCGCCTCCGTCTCGGCTTCCGACACAGCCAGCGTCGTTTGAGCCAGTTGCAGGGCCCGTTGCGAGATCAGACTGCTTTCATGCAGACTGACACCGCGATCGAACTCCGACCGCGCATCCTCGAGATTGGCGCGGGCGAGCGCCAGCCTTGCGAGAGCCGCCCGGTGTGCAGCCTCCGCCCGGCTGAGATTGGCCTCATATTGCGAGGGATCAATCCTGAGGAGAACGCTCCCCTCCTTCACCCCGTCGCCTTCCCTGACCGGCAGGCCCACGATTCTTCCCATGACGGACGAGCTTATCTTGACCGATGATTCCGCATAGATGATGCCCGGACCGGAGACCTTCTGCACGATCTTGCCGTGCTTGAGGCGCGTGACCTCGACATCCACGCTGGCCTCATATGAGATTACGATATTGACTATTACCACGGCTATGATCACCGCGCCCACGCTTGCGAGAATCAGTACCTTCTTAAGGTTCATCGCTGCCTCAGTCCCTTCCCGTTGCCCTTACCAGCCTTGCTTGCGAAAGGAGCAGATCGTACAAAGCCTCTATGTGTGATGTCCTGGCCTCGCTGAGGGAAACCTGGGAGTCTATCTGCTCCAGCATCGTCCCGGCTCCCAGCCGGTATCTTTCCTCGGATAACCGTAATTCCTCCTCGGCAACCTCGACCGTCCTGCGGCTCACATCCACACGCTGCCGGGCCTCCTCCACACTATAGAAGGCTTCCTTAACCTCGAAGGCAGCATCCCGCTCGGTTTGTAGCAGATCCTCACGTGCGGAATTGCGTCTGGCCCTCGCCTGGCGCACCCGCCCAAAGGTCCCGAATCCGTCGAAGAGATCCATCCCGACGGTGATCTGCCAGCTCCAGGTCGCGTTCTTCTCAAGGTCCCCCAGTCTGCCGGGGAACTCCCCCTCCGTGAAGTAGTCGGTCCAGCTAAAATTGACATAGGGGAACCACCCACCACGTTCCCTCCACACACTGTGCCCCACGGCAGCCAGATTGGCGGAGGCGAGCTTTATGTCAGGCCTCCACTCGCGGGCTGTCGACAGGGCATCGTCCAAGTCGTATTCGATTCCACTCGGCTCCAGGACGTCTTCAAGTTCCAGGCTGACATCATCTTGCACACCGAGGAAGTACCTGAGATCGGTTTCAGCAAGCCTCACGGCGTTTTCCGCCGATATGAAATCCAGCTGGTTGCTGCTCATCTCGACCTCGGCTCTGAGCACATCCGACTTCACGGCCGATCCGACCTCAACCATCGCCTGGGCCTTTTCCAGCCGGCGCTTGCTCAGCTCCAGCGCCTCATCGGCCACCACCAGCAGTTTCCTGGTTCTAAGCACCATCAGATACTTCTGCCTGGCAATATAGGAAACCTCCTGGTTGATCTGGGCCACATAGTGCTGGGTCGCCCGCTTGGAGGCAAGGGACTCGAACACACCCATGACGCCCGGCAGCGATACGGTCTCTCCCACACTCAGATAGGCGCTGTATGCTCTGTCCGTGTCAACGATCTTGTCCCCTACCTGCCTTGGTGTCAATACCTCGTATCTGGAACTCCTGGATTCAAGATTGGCCTGCGGGAGAAGTACGGATGCCGATGTCAGCACGCCGTTCCCGGCAACGTCCAGCTCGTAGCCTGCCTTGAGGACTGCAACATTGACCTCGAGCGCCATATCCACGCATTTGTCAAGGTCCAGTCGTAACGGCGGTCCTGCCGTCACAGGGCCGGCCGCAAAAGCAGATGTAGCAGATGCGAGCATAAGTAGTATCAGCAACCGTTTCCGGTGCCCACCCATGTCAATCCTCCTTCCTAATGGGAACCGCCGACCAGACCGGGGAGCAATGATAATCCGACGCGCAGCACTACCAGAATCACCCACAGTCCGACCACGATGCCGGCTGATTTCTTTGTACCGAAGCCTGAGAGCACGCCGAAGCCGAAACACAGCGCCACGACCTGCCATATGCTGAAAATGTCGAAAGAGCCCAGGACAACAACCACGGGCGACCTGAGGTCCACGGATGGCGCAAGGACTGCCAGGCTGGTTCTCACGTCTATGCTGCCCTTCGCCAGCACCAGCGGGATCTTGATCAAACCGCCGAGAGCCAAGATCACCGTGCTGTATGAGACAAAGGCGAACATGCGCCGGAAACCCACCTGCCCCCCGGCCACTGAAGCGGCGCCCTTCAGGACCGCCGCGAAAATCAGGATCATGACCCCGCTGAACACCGCAGCCAGTACTCCCGAACGCACCTGCTTGGCCGTCGTGACCTCGAACATGGAATCGAGGTCCGCGTCGGGATTGCGCTGTTTGATCATCTCTCCCACGTACTCGCGCTGAAACTCGACTTGGTACTGATAGGTGGCAACGGTCGCGATAAAAGAAACGCAGAGTACAATCACCATAGGAATGACCCAGTGCGCATCCTCGATCACGTTGCGGCCCACCGCGGTCGGGCTTGTGAAGATCAACCCCAGATTGGCCAATCGGCTCATCGTTCATCCTCCTCTTTGCCGGTCTACACTTAACCGGCATCGACTTATAACACGCAGGGGGGAGAGTTACAACATCTGAATGTCCGTCGCCCGCAAATCCCGCGAACTCAGGATCTCCAAAATCCGGGCCGGGTGACGGACGCCGTCAATTAGTAAGAGAGAACCTGAATGGGATGCTGATGGTCGCCTTGACGGGGACATCGCGCTGCTTAGCAGGCGTAAACTTGAATTTGTAGGCTGCATCTATGGCGGCTTGATTCAGCACTTCGGCACTGGACTCGGCCACCCATGCACTCATCACATTGCCCGATTCGTCGATAGTAACCATTATCATGACGGTGCCTTCGACTTCAGCCTTTCTGGCCATCTCCGGATACTTCGGCTCGACCCGCTGAACAACGACCGGATAGGTGTCAAAGGCAAAGAACATCTCCGGCTCCGGTGGCGGTGGCGGTGGTGCCGGCGGCAGGTTCTGCGCATCCAAAAACGTCGGCGCTATCGTTTCTTCATCACTGGCCTCGTCGCTGGCCTCCACTTCAACTGCAACCTCCGGCCGGGCTACTTCCTCCGGCGGCGGCGGAACCTCGATCTGCGGCGGTATGTCTATCACCTCGATACGTTCCTCACGGAGTTTATATACAGAGGGCACATACTCAGGCCAGAAAGCAAAAGCGACGGCGTGGACTAGAATCGCAAGAAGGAAGCCTATCTCCAGATACTTGTTGTACTTGGCTTTGAACTCGGTATTAGCGGTCACGACATCATGCTCCTATCTGAACCGCATCTTCTCTTTCTTGGAGGCAAAGGAAACCCTTACCGCACTGGCACGTTTAAGCTGCTCCATGATATCCGACATCACACCGTAAGGGGCACCTTCATCTGTGTAGAAGGCCACAATGATACCAGGGTTCGATCGTATCCGTTGGGCCACAATACCCTCTACCGATGCAATCGTCACAATCATATCGTTGACTGAGATCTTGCCCGTCCTGTCCACCCATATATGGACCACGTTCTCCCTCGGAATATCCTGAGCGGCTTCGGCTTTGGGCAAAGCTATCGGCAGTCCTTCCTCCAGCTTCAAGACCGTTGTTACCATGAAGAAGACAAGCAGCAGGAAGGCTATGTCCGCCATCGACGACGTCGGCACCGTGGCTTCGGTCTGAGATTTCTTCTTGAACTTCGCCATTCTTCCTCCCGCCTTGCTATTCTTCGATTGCTTTCAGGGATATCCTCGTCGCCTGGGCCAGCTTCAGCTCATCGAGCACATCGACCATGAGACCGTATCGAGCGTCTCTATGCGTCTCAACCACTATAATCAGATTGGGGTTATCAAGCATGGCCTGTTCCACTCGAGACCTTATTTCATCGATGGACACCTGCTGATCATCAATCGTCACCATGCCGGTCGGATATGCGGAGACCCGCATGATATTCTTGCGGGCGATCTTCTTGACTACGCCTTCCCTGCTGGGCAGCTGTAAGAGGAGACCTTCCTCAATGGCGAAAACCGTGCTGACCATGAAGAAAATCAAGAGAAGGAAAGCTATGTCAGCAAGAGAGGAGTTCGGTATCTCCTTTGGTATGCTAGACCGTCTTGAGAATTTCAATTCCGATCACCTTCTTTACTGGCCACCACCGGTGGGTTGCGTCTTGCCCAACATGACCAGCGTATCAACCAGGTCTGCCGTCGACTCTTCCATCTCGATAATGAAGCGGTCTATCTGAGCCACAAAGAAGTTGTGGAACGCCTGCATGGGGATCGCGACAAGCAGGCCCGCCGCAGTGGTGATAAGAGCCTCGGAGATACCGGATGCCACCAGCTTCGCGTTGACCTGTTCGGCTTCCGCGATAGCATTAAATGCTCGAATCATACCCGAGACGGTGCCCAAGAACCCGAGCAGCGGTGCGATCGTCGCCAGTGTAGCCAGCCAGATGAGGCCTCTCTCCAGGAACGAGGTCTCTATGGTACCCGCAGTCTCAATTGCCCGCTCGACCGCCTCGGTACCGCGTTCGGCCCTCTTGAGACCCGCATGAAGAATCGCTGCGATGGGACCCTTAGTTCTCTCGCATTCGGCAGCAGCGGCGTCAACGCCTTTGGAGTGAAGAGCGTCAAGCACGCGTTTCATCAGCTTCCTCACGTCCGTCCTTGCCCGGCTGAGGGTCACGGCTCTCTCTATGATCACCGCCGCCCCGATTATGGAAGCGACGAGAATGGGATACATGAAGAGTCCGCCCTTGATGAAAAGCTCCACGAGCCCGCTTTCCTTCATCCTGGCGACAAAACCGCTCTCCGCAGAACCTGCGGCCTCATTGACTGGTGTCTCAAGGGACCTCAAGAGATCGGCCAGAGAGGTATCCGGCTGGGCTCCCCCAGCGGCTCCCATATCAGCTTCGGTGGAGGTTCCTTGAGCCGAAGCAATCCCGGTAGTCAGTATAACAGCCAGACCAACCACAAGCAAACAGCACCAGATCTTGGGACAAGTCATGCAAACCTCTCCTTGAAGAATTAACCACCGACGACTGACATCGGACTCCACTAAGAAACTTGCCGGCTGGCCCTTGCATGCTGCCTGAGCAAGCCAATTTATTGCCTAAACCTTAATACCACCCCCGGGCCTTGTCAACCCTTTTTTAGTACTCCTCTTTCTCCGTGCTATAGACCAGCTTATACTCTCCGTAACCTCTCTCATCCACCAGCACGAAGCGCATTCCGGCGGCCCTGGGAACGCGGTCGGAGAGCCTTCTCACGGGCTCGCCGATACCGTCATAGGACCAGATTTCATACGCCTTTCCATGCACCATGCTTCCGCCCCGCTGGTCCGAGAGAGCTTCGGTCTTGGAACCACTTTGATCCCAGCTTCCGGTCTCCGATGAACCGCTCTTTATGCCCACTCTGGAAAAGGGGTCGGTGGGCACGGGATCGCTCGCGCCCTCTATGTATCTAGTGCCCTGCACGAACTCATAGTCCGAGTAGTGGCTCTGTATGTCGTCCGGAGGTCCATACTTGATATAGAGCCTGCCGCGGTCCGTAAGGGCGCCTCTCACGGAGGCCCCCCCGAATTGCTGATCGGCATGCTTGACCCTTCTGAAGTGCTCCATCAGCGCTTCGTTCACCCCGGTTCCGGGAGTCGGATCGATTTCGGCCCAGAACTTCTTGAGGAAATCCTCCCGCTCTGCCGGCGAAAGGCTCTTGAAAGTCTCCGTTTCAGCCTCAGTGAACACATAGGCAAGATCTCCGAGAGCCTCCATCTCATATCTTCCCCAGGAATAGACAGACCACAACACGTCAAACCTGCGTTCGGTACGGGCCAGCACGACGCCGGCGTCGTCCATGAGATCCAGAACGAGGACGTAGTTACCTGTAGGCAGTGAGGCGATATCGAAGAGTGCGGTACTTCCCATCTTCTGCCCGCTTATGAAAACCGGGTTCTCCGCTTCGAACATCCGGTTGCCCGCGTTGTTCACAATAGTGTATCTGACAAGCAGAGTATCGCGCGCCGGCGCAGCCCGAAAGTCGTAAATCTCGAAGTATATCGGCAGCTCCGAAAGCAGGAGACCATAGCGGCGGTGGGCATTGGGCATGACCTCGAAACCGGACTTGATGAAGGGGCCATCCGAGGTCCTTCTCAGGCTCCTTGCGAACTCGATGTCGCTTAGCGCGATCCCCTCGGGACCGAATTCCCCGGACTCGAACTCGACTTCGGCCTCACCCGCCTTGTACTTGCCCATAACATAGGATACGATTTCCTTCTTGCGCGCATTGAGGTCCTCGATTACGACCCGTGCAATGTACTTGCCTGGAGGCACACTCACTCTTGATTGAAGCACCTGAACCACACTGCGATCCGCGGCATCCTCGGCAGACGAAGCCTCGACCTCGACAATCTTGTCGCTGCTTGCCACAGGATTCAGGCCCTCGTCGAGAACATTGATCTCGTATCTCAGACTGCCCCGGAAAGCCCCGTCGATTTCCGGAAACTCAATCTGGTCGTTGGAGACCGTCGAGTATATTTCCTCGACGTTCTGTTCCGCGTCCAGATTGAAAGTGACCACATCCACATAGAAGACTATGTCCCCCGTGCTCGCGTCCGGGACCTCCAGAAGCTCCTTCCAGGCCCAGCACTCCGGGGCGACGCAGAGATGAAGGAGCGCAAACAAAGCGAGGGGCAGCGCCAAAGCTGCCCCGCTTGGTAGATGCCTTCGTAGACTCATTTAGAAACCAACACCTAATGATATCTTGTGTGAAGCTTCGAGGATATCCATGTCGGAATAGCAGTAATCGACGGTCCAGATAGAAGGCTTGTTCTCAAGTCCGATTCTGACGAACGGGAACCTGATGCCGAAGCCTCCTGTCAACCCTTCCACATCCCGATTGAACCTGTAGCCGCCCCGGAGGGCGATCTCGAAGTTGGGTCCGAACTTCTGGTAGACGTACTCACCGCCGAGGTTGAGCCTTTCGGCGCCGTCCGGCGGGTGGTTGAACTCGGCGGCCGCCAGGACCCGGTGGTCCGGACTATTCAGAAACGGCATTGCCGTTCCCACCTTGAAGGTAACCGGCATCGGGCTCTCCTTGCCGTCCGAGATCAGAGTGTAGCCGGATCCCATGTGGAGGAAGGACATGCCGATCTTGATGTCCCTGAAACCGGTATCATAGATCGTGCCCAGATCCACGGCGAAGGTCTCGCCGCTATAATCGGCCAGTCCTTCGTGGATCCACTTGACAGTCGCCCCGAATGAGAAGCGGTCGGTAAGCATCCGTCCGTAGGTGAATGCAAACGCCATGCTGCCGGCGTCAAACGAATAGCCTGTCCCCTCCTGACGATACTCCGTGGTCTCCGGCATCGGGTCCATCTGGAGCACAGTGGCGCTGAATCCCAGCACTCCCGGGATGAACTTGTAGGAGAAGATATAACTGGCATACTCATGACTTAGTTCCGCCGGCCACGACGCATGATTCAGGCTTACGGCGCTGCCCTCAATGGAAGCGATACCCGCGGGGTTCCAGTAAGTACAGGTGGCATCACCATCGATAGCCACGAATGCTTCCCCCATCGCCACCCCTCTCGCGCCGGCGCCGATCTTCAGGAATTGAGCGCCGAACGTCCCAACCTTCTCGAAGGTCTCCGCCGACCAGCATGTGACCGCGAAAACCACAGTCACCGCAGCCGCAATCAACAGGGTCCGTCTCAATTTACTTCCTCCTTCCTGTACAGCCTTTCTATCTCACGACTACAAACTTGGTAACCTCTGTGCCTTCCGGCGACTCCACGTACATCATGTAAACACCGCTGACGATTTCCTGATTATTCCTCGACACCAGGTTCCATCCCGGCGGCTCCCCGGTGGGCAGCGTAGGATCTTCGAAGTACCTGGTCCATACCAGATCGCCTGCCAGACTGTAGATCCTAACCATTGACCTGCGCGGGAGGTTCACGAATCGCACCCTCCGGCCCGAGGGATCCCGTTCATACTCGGCCAGATCCCCAATGGCCCGTCCCGTGGCCCTGGCATCCGGATGCATCCCCGGGTACGGATTCGGCACTATCTGGACCCTGCCCGGCACCCTGGCCGGAGATGGTCTGGGGTATACCAGATTCATAGCCTGCGAATAGCTGCCGTACCTGGCGATCGAGTCGATCTTTCCGGTGGCCCGGTTGACGATCTTTTCTGCGCGTCCGTCATCGAACGCCGTCACCGCGTACCAATAGGGAAGCCCGTTGTGCACGTCCTCATCAATGTAACGGTACTTGCCGATACCCTGAAGCCCGGTGTCGATCTTTGAGAGATCGGACTTGCCGAAATGGGCGATCAGCTGCCACTGAGCGGAGGCCGGCACCTCGCTCTCATGCCTCCATCCCACGGCTTTCCATATCCGGTATCCGGCAAAATCAAACACCCCCATCAGAGGATCCGGCGTCCTCTCCGAATAATCATCCCATTCCAGCGTTACATTCCCGTCTCCCGGTATCAGCCTTTGCTTGGGAGGAGGGGGCGGACTGGATCCAAGCCAGTTGGTGAAAACAAGCTGACCCGAGGCATCGGCGATATACCCGCCGTTATAGACTTTCTGTGCATTCGTGGCGTTCTCTATGAACGATTCGAAGGGGGCCCCGGCAACGAAAGCGCACTGGAACACCAGCGTGCTGCCCGGCGGTATGTTGGCGAAGGGGCCGGCGGATACAAGAAACCTGTAGTCCTGGGGCTTGACCGTCGGGGGGTCTATGGTCTTCTCGATATCCGAATCACCCCTCATATAACGGTATCTTTCCTTGTCATTCTCGGGATCCTGCTCCCCACCGGACCAGCTCCTGAACATGTGGATTCCCACCTCGGAGGGTGCCATCCTGCCATCGGGGTCGGTGGTATGTCCGAGGAACATCACACCTATGAACCCAGGAACATCACCATCCTCCCCTCCCGGGTAGTCAAACATGTAACCCAGAGTCAGGTGATAGTTGTTGGTCACCTCGCTCCCACTAGGGTTGATCTCAACCCGGCTGACCGTGGTATCGACATACGAAGCCATGTCGTCGCTGTAAGAGGGTGTGTTATCCCTGACCGGCCCGACATCACAGTCGACCATGAACGCCACATAAGCCTTGTATATGGTGGAATCACCTATGTTGGTTACTTTGTATTCGATGCCGATGAAGTCCGCAACCGAGGGACTGGTCCAAGCGTAACTTTCCTGGCTGACCTTCAGGTTCAGGGGTCTATGGAAATCCTCTGTCCGCGTGGTGTTCATCGAGGTACTCGTGTCATAGAAGACCGAAGAGAACATCTGTTGCGAAATCGCCGAGTAGTCTTCGTCGACAAAACCATCGCCATCATTGTCGTAACCATCCAGGGGATCCTCGTCCACCTTCTGATCGTTGTCATCGTCCTGGAGCCTGCCGCCCCCCTGCTCCCCTTCCGAGGCGATATAGACAACATCCCGAGGGTCTGCCTTGGGATAATACTCAAGCTGGTACACTGCGGCCGATACAAGGGTGTCGGGTCTTCCGGTCTCGCTGTAGATCACTCCACCCACCCAGAGACCTGCGGCATACAGATACTCCACGCCGCTACCGGCCGGCCACTCTGCCGACGGGGAAGAAGGATCGGAATTCCAGTCACCTACAAAACCCATGTTGGAGCTGTGCAGCAACAGGTTGTTCACATTATGATAGATACCCCTGAATCTCACCACCCCCCGCTCATGACCCTGGTACCCACCGGGGAACTCACCGTCGTAGTATGCGACAGCGGTGGAGCACAAGACCAGGATCACCGGGAGAAGAGCCATCCCCAACCGACCCAGGTGGCACCACTGACTTCTTTTCCTCACCATGATTCGGTCCTCCAGACTTCGTTACCAGTCGAACGAGACACCCACCCTGAAGTTCCTCGGAGTGGCGTAGACCCTCGGATCGTTGATCGGCGTATAGATCACGTCAGCGAGGCCGAGCAACTCGCCCTCGTCATAGGCTCCACCCAACTCACCCTCGGTGGTATAGTATGAAGTGTAGTTTCCCTCACCGCCCGGCCAGCTGCCCGGGTCCAAGGTGGCGATGTTCTGCCTGTCCAGGATGTTACGGCCTTCAAGGAAGAGCGAGACTTCCTGGCCGGCTATTTTCCACCTCTTGTCGCCTTTGATATTGACGGTGCTTCTCGCGGGGAGCCTTTCCGTGTTGATCAGTGTCGCTCTCACTTCGCGCTCTCTCGGCAACATCGGGGTGTAGGGCGCGCCCGTCGAATAGCTCCAGTCGAGGTTGCAACCCCATAATCCCGGCTCGCTTATGTACAGGTTGGCCGAGATAACGTGGTTCCTGTCCCAATCCAGCGGGAGCTCGGTGATCGGGGCCCTATCCATGCTTCCGCTGACCACGTTGGCGCCCTGAAGCTCATTGGAGCTGGAACCCGTCGCCTTGGAGAATGTATACGTAACGCTTCCGCTGAACCGATTGCTGAAATGCTTGGTCAGCTTCAATTCGACTCCACGGACCGAACCATAATCCAGGTTGGTGTAAGCAACGGGGGTGGCCGTCGGTCCATAGAGATTCTGGAATGGGGAACCTTCAACCAGATCCGCTGCTTGCGTACCGGTCAGACCGAAGATGTCCTTGTAGAACATCGCGACGTCCCCGACCATGGTGGGAGTGAACTGGTGCTGTACACCGACCTCATACATAATCGTCGTCTCGGCATCCATCAGGGGGTTGCCGAAGGGAAGCAGCCCCTGTTCCGTCTGGCCCAGGAACTGGAATAGCACTTCGAGTCTGGGAATCTGGTAGAACCGTCCGTAGTTGAAGTAGAGCGCATCCCTCTCCGATATAGGATAGGAGACCCCCAGTCTCGGACTTACTTGCCACTCGGTCCGCTGCATGAAGCCCGCATCCGCCTGCGAGAATCCGGTCAAGACCATGAACTGATTATAGGCATCAACAGCCTTCCTTCCCGGATCGAACAGGTCGAATCTCAGACCTCCCCTGAGGTTCATACCTTCAAACTTGATCTTGTCCTGGATGAAGGCCGACAGCTGCCAGCATGTGAAATCGTATATGTCCGTATAAACGCCGTTCGGTTGGTCCTGGGACGGGTACAGGAGATCCTTCATCTCCAGATTGTAGATGTTGGTCTCCGCCCCGAATTTCATCTGATGGGTGGTAGACCTTTGAATGGTCATGTCCCCCTTGCCGGTCCACATGGCGGTGTGGTACCGCTGCCAGTGGGGATAGTCCCCATCCACTACGTAATACCTGTTTTCGGGATCGAGCCTGCTATTCGCGCTGGGGGTCACGTACTCAGCCGGATCTTTGCCCAGCACCACTTCCCGGTGGAGCGTTGAGTAGCGGCCCGCCCTCAAGGTATAGAATGACGAAGGGCTGAGTGTATGATTCCAGACAAACTTAATACTCCTATGGGTGTTCGTTATGTCAGGCGTATGGGCCGGCGCCTCATAGAGACTGTAGGTTCTATCAAGCGGCTCGAACCACCAGTGCTCGTACAGATCCGACCAGTAGCCTACCCTGCTGTAAGCATGGTGGTAGAAGTCATACTTCTCTCCCGAAGCCAGATACTCCATCGAGAGCTTCTTCATTCCGGGAAAGAAGTAGGTCGCCTTCGCCTGGCCGCGGTAGCTGTTGTTCTGACGCTCCCTGAACTTGATGAAGCCCCAGAGTTCTTTCTGCTGGCGCTCTTCCTGGGTCTTGAGATAGGTATCGCTGAAGACCAGCTCGCCGGAAGCGAAAAACCGCAGATTGGTTGTGATGAAGGGGCCGCCGAAACCGGCTGCGAAGTTGTCATAATTGAAGTAGGTCTTATCGGGAGCTCCATAATCATCCGTCATGTACTTGATCAGCCCCGAATACTTCGTGCCGCCTTCCCTGGTCTTGAGGCTTATGATTCCGGACTGGACATTGCCGTACTCCGCATCGAAGCCTCCCGAGAGCACCTCGATCTCCGAAAGCGATGTCAGACTGATTTCCATGCTGTTGGTACCAACGAAGGGGTCGCTGATCTGAAGGCCGTCCACATAATACTTGACCTCGCCGGCTCTCCCACCCCTAATATGTATTTCACCCTGTTCAAGCACGACACCGGCCTGCGCGGCGATGGCCTCTTCCACGGTGTTTATCGAACGGACCGACGTTTCTTCCATGTCGACGCGTCGCGAGGTCTGCGTCTTTTCGGTATCCACCATGGGTTTTTCCGCCTCGATCACCACTTCCGGGACCTGCATCACGACAGTCATCGCCAGCTGGAAATCGAGTTCCGTGGTCTGGTTGGCGCTGACGACCACGTTCTCTTTGGTCTGGGCCGCGAAACCCATCATCATCACTTTGACTGTATAGGTGCCTGCCGGCACATTCTCAATCGAGAACCTTCCGTTATCCTTCACGAAGGTCCCCAGGCCGGTTCCGAGAACCAGAACATTGGCAAAGGCAAGCGGCTTGTTGTCTTTGGCGTTTACTACGTTACCGGCGAGCCTGCCGGTATTCTGGGCAAAAGCAAGGGTTGATGAAAAAACAAGGAGAGCTCCAAATAGTATAATGAGGGTCCTTACCCCGGGACGCATCTTACTCCCCCTTTCTGGGTGCTATCATACTACATTATGTACTTCATTCTTCCCGAGTTACTATATAAAGGTCAGCGAAGCACTGTCAAGGGCTTTTGTCGCATGGGTTTGCGACCGGCTGACCCCGACGCGCAGTCTGTTGGCCACTCGGTATGGAGGCCCCCACAGCTTCCGGCGCCAGCGGTTCGAAATCACACGCGAACCGCCGCCGAAAAGCCTCGGTCAGGGCACCGGCGACTCGCCGGGGACTGACGCCCCCACCCAGCACAACCTCGAGGCATGACGTGGCGGCTTCCATCTCATCGCGGAGACGCTGTCTGTCGCCCGGCGAGACATTCATATAGTCCACCACACGCAGGTAGCCATGCCCCAGAGGGATGCTGCCATGCTGAAGCACCGCCCGTTCGCCCACCCGCTGAGCACTCCCCACCACCTTCCGTCCCGCGTCCGTGACCTCGTAGCGGCTCACGGAAGCAAAACAGGGCCGCTGTACCATGTGGGTCCTCCCGGTCTTCCCTCGCTCTATGTCGAGCGCGGCCCCCATAGATGCGAGACCGTCCACGAGTATCTCCGAAATCAGGTTGTAGGTCTCCTGAAGGCGGGAACCTTCAGGCTTTGGCATGACGACCGCGTAGGTGAGGTCGTCACCATGGAGGACCGCTCTTCCCCCCGTGGGACGCTTCACGATCGGGACGCCGTCCCGCTCGGCCGCCGTCCTGTCGATCGCGTCCTCGGGCTCGAGCCGGCCCATCGACAGCGTGGGTCGGGCCCAGGTGTAGAACCGCAGGTACGCCCATTCGGGGTTTGCCTCACACGCCGCCATGAGCCTGCGGTCCAGATCCATGTTGATCTCCCCCTCCAAACGGGCGTATCCGATCATCCCAAAGCGGGTGGGTCCTTCGGTCATTGGATTATGCCGAGCCAGTCACTGAGGAGGAAATAGAGCCTGCCGATAAGCAGGGAAACCCTGCTCATCACCGTGTAGCCGAAGGAGGCGCCGAATGAGATCATGAGAAACCACACGCCGACCCGGGAGACAGCCCCAAGCCCGCCTTTATGCTCGCGTGAGAAGAAGAAATAGAAGATTGTGGCCAGAAGACCTATCACGATCAGGGGATTGCGCACGGCCTCGAGCACCGCGAAGAACACCCCTCCGATTCCATGCGCGGATCCGACGCCGGCCCAGCTCTCGGGGACATAGAAGGATATCATGTTGGCCTGTATCTGGGCTATCAGGTCGCCCTGGAGAGCACCGATCATGGCCATCCCCGCATATGAGCCTATCATTGCGGCGATCGACCACCTGCTCAGCCAGGAAACACGCGGAAAGAACCTCGTGAAGAGCAGTATCCCCAAGGCGAACGGGACCAGAAGTCCCATACCCGGAAAAGTCGGTATACCAATCGGCACACCGCCCAGCCGGAACAACGTGGTGAGACCGACATTCCGGAACCCGTCCATGAGCGGGTTCCAGAGGTTCGGGATGAGCACGTTCCAGTACTCAAGCGCAACGAAGTAACCGGCGGAAATACCTATGAAAATGTGCTCGGCGAACTTGTAGACCGGATTGTCTTTGTAGAGGAAGCTGAATATCGACAGCGTCAGGAGAGCCGCGACCCAATTACCGACAGCCGCTGTGGACATCCGACCGGTGGCGGCAAGAAACACCGCCAGCGCCAGAACTGCCGCAGCAAGAATCAATCTGAACTTCACTTGGCTCTCCGCTTCTCAAGCAAGTAAATGATGTTGGCGAACATTATGAATACCACCACCATCACGTGCACACTGGATTGGGCCACCATGCCTGAAGTCCCAAGCCCCGGGTGTTTGACAAGCTGTTCATACTCGGCCGCACCCTTCATGCCGGCCAGGAGCCCCACCAGCTGCCCGGACTGGATGTAAGGGTACATCTCCGGTCCGGTGACGGCGGTCACCCCCCCACCGATCACCGTGTCGTACCGGGTCGCGATCTGCATGATCCATTCCTTTATTCCCGGGTAGCCGGCGGACACCGCGACTATCATCTTGAGATCCTGAAGATTCCGGATCCCGTTAAGCATGGGTATGCTGTCCAGAGGCGTACCGTAGAAGTCCTCGGGGAAGGTCCTGCGGAGATCTTCCGCAACCGAGATCATCACGGCCTCCCTGCCCTCTTTGAAGCCGAGGTTGACGTAATCCAGACCGTATGTCTTGCCGTACTTCGCTGCAAGGTCGTCGAAGACCTTCTGCGCAAGCGGCGGACCCGGCGCCCAGAGGGAGGCTGAGATCACGCGGATGTTCTTCTCGAAGAGGTGCTCCACCAGCGCCACGTTCATGGGATAGAGCTCGGGCATGGATCCGGGATCGTAATCCGCTGCGAGCCACACACACGAACCGGGTTTGAGATCGTCAATCGCCTTATACAGCCCCAGCACAGGGGCCGTGACCGACATCCGCATCTTCACACCGGCAAGCAGAGGCACGATCACACAGATGAATATGATCAGAAACAGGATCCTCCTGTCGATGCTCGACAGGCGCACCAACAAACCCCGATCGGATTGTGCGGTACCCATCACTCACCACCCAGGTAGGATCGTTCGATCCCGAGTATCATCTTGAGGCCCGTAGAAATCGCCCCCAGGGCAGCCCCTATCATGATGCCCCGCTTGGCAGCCATGTTGGGGACTTCCATAACCCATTCGGTGAAGGCCGGAAGCCCGCCCCAGATCTTCTCCCCTATGGGCACACGGCCCAGCATCACGATGGCGGCAGTCACAAGCAGCAGCGTCGCCTCCACCGAGCGGGCGCGAAAAGCCCGGTATGCGGCTGAGGCGATATAGAATGCGAGCAGGGAGAACATCGTAGCCTGCATTGGGACATACATGTTGAGATAGGCCCAGTCGAAAGGTCCACCACTGCGTATCCCTCCCACAATTCCCAACCCGGCCATGGCAAAGAGCCCGACGACCAGCGCAGCCTTATACTCCCAATCCGCGGATCTGTTCCGCACCGAATGCAGACTTATGCGCGTGATGTTCGCCACACCCAGTACATAGGCAAAGGCGGTTATTATTATCGCCCAGCTCCTGGTTATCGCGGCGGGTTCGGCCACGTACGGGTGCGGCACGAAAAGCGAAACCACCATCAGCATACCCGCGACAAAGGCAATGGCTACCGGGACTTCGTTCTTCATGCGCTTACCTCGCCCTGAACCACTCGGCAAAAGACGTGATGCCGACCGTCTCGGCTATGCAGCCGATAACCAGCAGGGCTATGATGATGACCTTGGCAAGATCACTGGCCTTCAGCGCGCCCAGCAGCTTGGGCTCCCTGGAGAGATACGCGCTGGCGGCATAGAGTTCCTCCCCTATGAGGGTATAGTCACAGGCCGCCACGAAGAAAGGCAACTGGTGGATGTTGGCGGTACCCGCTACCTGGATCGCTCCGGTCGAAAACCCGGTCTCAGCCAGGATCAGGGATTCGGCGAAAAATGAGCCCATATAGAGATTCGCTGCGGTCCTTTCTCGCAGCATGATACCGTTGACTCCGGCGGTGAACGCGAATTGCTCGTCCGAGAGGTACCTTACGTTATCGGGATTATAAAGCTCGGGCCTTCCGGCATTCAGGAAACCCTGTTTGACCGCCTCTTCGGCGACCGGTACTACGAAAGGCC
Organism: uncultured bacterium; assembly: GCA_964598025.1. GTDB lineage: Bacteria > Arandabacterota > Arandabacteria > Arandabacterales > Arandabacteraceae > JALGWN01. The sequence goes on along the minus strand of CAZRAU010000008.1, from coordinate 36,378 downwards.
GGCAGACGGGGACTATTATCGGAGTCTCGTAGGTACCCGACAGCCTGGCCACGTCATTGAGGATGACCATACTGGCTATGGTCTGAATGTTGTCGAGATCGTCGATCCCCGGTACATAGAGCACCGGCCGTCCCATTTCGGTGGCTCTTCCAATGGCCTCCTCGATTGCGGCCAGTCCGGTGATCTTCCTTACGAAAAACTCGCGCCCGGCGGCTGCGAGTCTGATATAGACAAGGACGAATATTAGGAATAGGGCCAGGATGGCAAGCATCACCAGTCTGGAAGTGTTTATGAGCGAAGCCGCGGGACTGACCGAGTCCGACAAGACGGTCTCGCCATTCGGGAATACCACGAGGTACACGTAGGTCGCTTTTCTTGAAAGACCGGAATCGGTATACTCCCCGGCAGCGGCATCCAGTGTCGTAAGCGAAGTGAAGGCGGTATCCGGGTAGGCGGTCCGCGATATCGAGATCCGCTCGCCCGAAGCGAAGTCCCCATCCCAGGAAATCGTCAAAGCCGTGCCGTCATCATCGGGCACATCGCGGACACTCAAGCCTTGAGCCGAGGCGGGCAGACGGGCAAGGAGCATAAGGGCAACGGCGAGAACCAGCAAGCCGGGCAGATGGGCGTTTTTCACCGGGTCCACAACCTTTGCACAGGCCGGTCAAAAGCGGCCGCATATAAGACGCGCGTAGCGTTGCCATTCCTGTGGCAACGACCCTTCACAACTGTGAGGTCCGCCGTCGGGCGTGGAAACCCGACGCTACAGATACGCCGCAATGAGAGACGGCGAGCGTAACGACGCAGATGGGCGTTTTTCACCGGCCTGACCCTATTTCTCTATCAGCTCGACGTTAGCCCTCGGAACGATAGCCTTGCTCCCGTCCTGGAATTCGACCCTGAGGACCCTGACCATGGCCTCGGTCTCGAGCTTCTGGAGCTCGGGGGGAAGCTCTGTCACCGAGCCGATTCTGCCGAAGTAGGGCTCTCTTATCATGCGGACGGGACTTCCCACCGTAAGACCGGTCGAATGGGCCTCTTCGACTCCGGCTCTCTTCTGGTCCTTGGCGAGGGTGCTGCCATCCAGAGGAATAATCACTTCCGGGCGAATCACACCCGCCCGAATCTGCGTAGCACCGCTTATCGAGGTCTTCATGCCCTTGCGCGATGCCAGTAGATCGAAGGTGCGCTCCGCCATGGTCATCCGGCCGAAGCCTTCGGTTATCACAACGGTGAGTCCTATCTCTTCCGATCCTGTAATCGCCACACCCAGGTCGTATCCGAGAATTGTGCGAAGATCGGAGTCGCCTAGACCACCCACGATGATCCCGGCAACCCCCACCTCACGGGCACGGTTAAGAACGTCCATCGTGACCAGCGACCCGCCGAGAATTATCTTGCCTGCGTGGTCCTGCGTTATGGAGGATGGATCGATGACCTCCTTGCCGCCACCGGCAATAATATCCAGTATGCCGACCGCCTCCCCGCCGATCCCGAAGATCCCCTGCACCACGGTGGCGATTGTGCGGACCAGAACCCCCTCGTCCTCATAGACCTCCACCACCTCGCCGTCAACATATGCATCCACCTCGACCGGTATGGCTTTTTCCCGGATGATGACCTGACCGGTTATGTCCGACACCGATTCGATCGTGCCGCCGACGGGCATGCGGGCCTTGGACTTGAAAAGACCGAAGAAACTCCTGCTTTCTGCTATGACCTCTTCACTATCGGCCCAGTCGCCCAGCTTGACCAGCATGTTTCGCTCGATGTCCTCGGGCAAGATGCTGAGCCGGTTGGCCACATTGATAGTCTGGACATTGCCCGGAAGCTCGGTCCTCGCAACGACGTCCTCCGCACTGACCTTCTCTCCCACCTTGCGGAGAACCTGGCCTTTGAGAGGCAGCTTCCTTTCTTTCTTGAAAACGGTCCTTTCTGTGACCCGGAGTCCCGGCGTGTATGCATGTGTCAATTCCTAACCCTCCGTCGCCTTCTGCTCCTCGGGGTAAACTCCGAGAGCCTCATTCCATTCAGTGAGCTTCCGCACCCTCTCGTCTCTGTCGGCCGGCAGAACCAGAGGCCGCCCCCGCGCGTCGATCACAATGCCGACAACTCCACCGCTGACGTCCGTGCGGAAGTCCTTGCCTTTGCCCGCTCCGGCATCGAACCGCCTGTGAGGTCTTATGTGGGCTTTGGCTTTCTTATCGACCTCGAGCGGAACCACTACCATTTCTCCGAACTTGACCGATCTGGTCTCGGTCCGGCCATCGGGCATCTCCAGAGACACCTCGACGCAGTCGGCGCCTTCCTTGCCCAGCCCCATGGGCGCTATACAGGTGCCCAACCTGATAAGGCAGTCCTTCTTGAAGACCTCCATGGCGGCCTGGGGGTGTACTTCAGCGAGCACACCGAGCTGGGGCATCATGAAGATGCTGTCCACCGCAAGTTCGGTTATGCCTTCAGGCGCGAAACCGTCTATCAGCATGAATGCGGCCTGCACTCGCCTGGGCGCATGGGAAAGGACACCGCCGCTGCCGACCAGTATGTCCAGATCCATCATGTTCACCAGGGTCGCGCCGCTTTCGGTCTGTTCGAAAGTGTCGGAGATGGTACGTTCCTGCTGGACTCCTTTGAGCCCGACCGCGAGCTGCTTGTGCTGCACGAAGGCGAGCCTCAGGGCCTCACGCGCCATGGCCTGCTCGATCATGAGCTCCTTGAGAGTCTGAGGTATGGTTGTAGGCCTGATCATCTTGTTCTTCACGCGGTTCCTCAGGTCCGACTCCTCCATATCGAACGGGACCCATCTCAATATGTTGGGCACCGTAGCCTCCGCCAGCACGTTGGATATGGAATAACTCATACCGAGGTTGGCGCTGACCGTGCGGTTGAAGACCTCCCCAAAGACGGAGAAGACATCGGTCGTCGCACCCCCGATATCCACACCTACGACATTTATGTTCTCCTCCCGCGCGATCAGCTGCATGATCGATCCAACGGCGGCAGGCGTAGGCATGATGGGAACGAGGGTCCACTCCATAAGATGCTTGTAACCGGGAGCGTGGGCCATCACGTGTTCGAGAAAGAGGTCCTGGATCTTGAGCCTGGCAGGTTGGAGATTCTCACGCTCCAGCACGGGTCTCAGGTTCTCGGTGATCGTCAGACTTGTCTTGTCCGCAAGCCGGTCTTTGACGATCTCCCGGGCATCCACATTGCCGGCATAGATCACCGGGAGTGAATAGGCGATGCCCAACCTGGGCTTGGTATCTGCAGCAGCTATCAGCTCGGCCAGCTCGGCAACGTGCGTGGTGGTGCCCCCATCGATACCCCCCGAAAGGAGTATCATGTCCGGCCGGAGGCTCCTGATCCTCTGAATCCGCTCGTGAGGCTGCCTTTGATCGTTGGAGGCAATAACATCCATTACGATGGCACCCGCTCCGAGAGCGGCTCTCTGAGCGCTCTCCGCCGTCATCTCCTTCACGACCCCTGCGACCATCATCTGGAGACCGCCCCCCGCGGAGGAGGTCGAAATGTAGAGATCGGTGCCCTTGTCGCCCTTGCGGGGATGGAGAATCTGGTCGTTCTCTATGTAGGTCCTGCCGGTGAGGTCCTCGACCTCCGCAACCGCGTTGAGCACGCCTCTGGTCACGTCTTCAAAAGGGGCCTCCACCGTCGTGGGCGCCTCACCCCTTACCACCAGGCGGTACTCACCATCGTGCCTCTCGATAAGAATCGCCTTGGTCGTGGTGCTGCCGCAATCAGTGGCTATGATAGTGTTTATGTCCTTTGGGTCTTTTTCGAGAGCTGCCACCTCGGGTCACTCCTTCTTTTTCTTCTTCTTCTCCTCTTTTGCCTTCTTTTCCTTCTCGGTGTATTCCGCCTCGAGGTCTTCCATTCTCCGTATCAGCCGTTCCCAGTTCTCATGATGCTCCATGAGAATCGCGAAACGCTGGTACTGGCGGATGTTGAAAAGGGTCTGTATAAACGGTTCAAAGAAGATTAGCAACTGGCTGCCTAGGAATGCAAGCGGTTTGCTTGATTCCAAGAAGAAAATCGCGGGGATGGTCATGCGCATGCGGACAATTTTGCCCGCAACCTTGTTGATCAACTCCTGATCTTCGTCGACCGGGCCTTCCTCAGAGGAAACCTCCTCCTCGGGAACGGCGCTAGGAGTTCCCGCCGATTCTCTTCGAAATAAAGGCCACCACCTCATCTCTGTTCCCCCCGAACAGCAATCTTACAGATCTGAAAGCGTCAAGTCGAGAAGGTTGCGCGAAGGGAGAGAGCGTCACCCCTTTCCCGTCGGCGCTGTATCGTTTGAAAGCCGACCAGGTCTTGAAGGTCCTGACGCCCACCGTTCTCACGGCAACCCCGTCCTCTGAGAGGCGATAAGTGGTCTTCGTGAAGAAGGTATGCAGTGAGACCAGCAGAATCGCAAGGGACAGCAGTGTGAGAAAAACGTCCCTGAAGGCCAGGAACACGGTCACACCCACACCCACTATGATCGAAACCACGATCACAGACCTTCTGGTGTCATCGAGAAACGGGAATACGTGCCATTCCAGGCAATTCGCGTCTTCACTCTGCGACATCAAGGTTCCTCGCCGCCGAACCTTCGTCGACCCGTCGCACCGGAGTATCGAACGGTGCTCCTTTGACCTTGTCAGGGTTGTTCTCTATCTCCCGGGCGATCTCGTGCATCGCCTGGGCGAACCTGTCGAGCGTATCTCTGGATTCGGTTTCCGTGGGCTCTATCATCAGAGCCTCCTCTACGATCAGAGGGAAGTAAACCGTCGGCGGATGAAACCCGAAGTCCATGAGCCTCTTGGCTATGTCGTTGGTCCTGACTCCATGGGTGAGCTTGTCCTTACCCGACAGGACGAACTCATGTTTGCAGGTACCGCCATAGGGCACTCGGAAATCCGACCGGAGCTTCGAGAGCAAGTAGTTCGCATTGATTATGGCGTTCTCGGCTATCTCCCTCATACCCGATGCTCCGGCCATCAGCACGTAGCAATATGCTTTCACAAGTACGGCAAAGTTGCCGCTGAAGGTGTGGATTCTGCCGATGGACTTAGGCCTGTCTTCCATAATGCGGAAGGCGCCGCCGGCTTCGCCCACCAAGGGTATCGGCAGATACGGAGCAAGCGCGGCCTTCACAGCCACCGGGCCGGCACCCGGGCCGCCGCCGCCATGAGGGGTCGCGAAGGTCTTGTGGAGATTCAGATGCGCCAGATCGATGCCGAAATCGCCAGGCCTCGAGATCCCCAGGAGCGCATTCATGTTGGCACCGTCCATGTAGACCAGGCCGCCCACATCGTGCACCATCTCGGCGACCTCGCACATGTGCGTTTCGAAGAGGCCCAAGGTATTGGGATTGGTGACCATGATGGCCGCGACGCTCTCATCGAGGAAGGGCGATAGTGCCCGGGGATCGATCCTGCCTGAGGAGTCCGACTTCACTTCCACCGACTCGTAGCCGGCCACGCGGACGCTGGCCGGATTGGTGCCGTGCGCCGAATCCGGTATCAGTACCTTCGATCTCGGGTTTCCGCGGTCCTCGTGATATGCCCGGACCATCAGCATCCCGGTAAACTCCCCATGAGCCCCCGCGGCCGGGACCATGGTGATATCATCCATTCCGGTGATCTCGCAAAGCGACCGTCCCAGTCCATGAATCAGGGCCAGAGCCCCCTGAACCAAGTCCTCCGGCAACATCGGATGAAGCTCCGAGAAGCCTTCGTACCCGGCCACGTCCTCGCCGGCCTTGGGATTGTATTTCATCGTACACGACCCAAGAGGATAGAGATCCTTATCCACATGATGATTCAGAACAGAGAGGCCCACGTAATGCCTCACAAGCTCGGGCTCGGAAATCTCCGGAAGCCGGGGCGGCCCATCCCTCAGCAGCGCGGACGGGATGACCGACGCGGGATGCACGCGGGGCACGTCGCACTCCGGCAACGAATAGGCTTGCCGCCCTTCCCGGCTCTTTTCGAATATCGTCACCTCACGCTTCATACATCCACCTCATCACGTTTGCCCAGTTCCCTGTCCGGCAGGCATGCGGAACACCGCTGCCCGGGCATGAGGACCCGTGGGCATCGCGTGCCTCACCTCACGACCCCGGCCTTGCCGGCAAGCTTGGCAAGCGCCCCCACCAACCGGTCTATGTCTTCCCTGGTTCGCTTTTCGGTGAAAGCCACGAGAAGGCTGTCTTCCAAATCGGGATGGACCCAGCCAAGGGGCGTCCCCCCGACGATCCTGTGCTCGGCAAGCCCCCTGGTGAAATCCCCGGCACTGCCCGGAAGGTCGATTGCGAATTCCCTGAAGAAGGGCTTGTCGAAACGGAGGCTGAAACCCGCGGACACAAGCGCATCCCTGGCATAGACCGCCTTGGACAGGCACAGCTCGGCCAGTTCCCTGATGCCGTTCTTGCCGAGCCAGCACAGATAGACCGCGGCCCTCAGAGCCACAAGCGCCTGATTGGTGCATATATTGGATGTGGCCTTCTCCCGCCTTATATGTTGCTCCCTGGTCTGGAGCGTGAGACAGAAACACGGTTGGCCGTCGGCATCGACGGTCCGGCCGACTATTCTGCCCGGAAGCTTGCGGATCAGACCCTTCCCGGTCGACATGAAACCCAGGTAGGGCCCGCCGAAATTCAAACGGTTCCCCAGGCCCTGGCCTTCACCCACGACTATATCGGCCCCGTAATCCGAGGGCGCCGAAAGCAAGCCCAGGGAGATGGGGTCCGCGCTGACTATGAACACAGCACCTGCCGCCTTTGCCACTTCCGAGATCGCCGGGCCGTCTTCCACCACACCGAAGAAGTTGGGATTGTCCAGAACAACACACGATGTCTCCGGTCCCACCAGCGCACGCACCTCGCCGGGGTCCGTGGAGCCCGTGCCCGTCCCCGTGGTCTTGATCTCAAGTCCGGTCGCCCTGAGGTAGGTCCTGAGAACATCCAGACGCCGGGGATGCGAACAACCGCTCACCACCACATCCCGCCTGCGGTTAATGGCATTGGCCATCAACACCGCCTCAGCCAGAGCCGTACCTCCGTCATAGAGCGAGGCATTGGCTATTTCCATGCCCGTGAGCCTGGCGATAACCGACTGGAATTCATAGATGGTCTGAAGCGTACCCTGGCTGACTTCGGCCTGGTACGGTGTATAGGCCGTATAGAACTCCGGCCGCCCCGATACATGGTCCACAACGCTCGGCACATAATGATCGTATGCCCCGGCTCCAAGGAAGCAAGTCCATCTACGGGGATCGGCGTTGGTCTCGGCCAGGCCCCGCAAGAACCCCTTGGCCTCCATCTCCGAGAGCGCCGGGGGCAAATTGAGATCACCGTGGAGCCGGACAGCATCAGGCATATCGGCCAGGAGATCGCCGAAGGAGCCGGCCCCCATGGCCTCGAGCATCTCTGCCTTCTCATGCTTGCTGCGCGGGATGAAATCCGGCATGGCTATTCCCCGATAAGCTGCTTATACTTGTCCGGTTTAAGGAGCATATCCGCCTCAGCTGGATCGCTCATCTTTATCTTGATCATCCAGCCGTCTCCATAAGGCGAATTCTTGATGGCGGTCGGGTCCCCCGCTATGCCGTCGTTCACCTCCAGCACCTCGCCGGATACCGGGGCATAGAGATCGCTCACGGCCTTGACCGCCTCGATGGTGCCGAAGGCACTCATCCGGCTGACCTTGACGCCGGTCTCGGGGAGCTCGACATAAACGATGTCCCCCAGCTGGTTCCTGGCGTAGTCGCTTATGCCGACCGTGGCCGTGCCACCTTCGATCCTGACCCATTCATGTTTCTCGGTGAAGAGAAGATCGTCGGGAATCATGCGGAGAACTCCTTTCTCACTTGGTCTCTGGCTTCTTGTAGAAGGGCCCCTTGACGAAACCGGCTTCTATCATCCGTCCCCTGGCGTCTATCCGGAAATCCTTGTCCTTCGAGGCATATCCGGATTCTACGTAGGCCAGCGCCACTCCCCTGCCCAGGGAAGGTGAGAAACCACCGCTGGTGACGACACCCACCTTGCGGTCGCCCGACCAGACATCATATCCCGGTCTGGGGAAACGCCTGGCCTCCGAGACAAGACCTATGAGTCGCCTGGGTACGCCCAGTTGTTTCTGCTCGATGAGCGCCTTCTTCCCGTAGAATTCAGCTTTTTCCATCTTCACTATCCATCCCAACCCCGCCTCGAACGGCGTCGTGGTCTCATCCATGTCGTTGCCGTGAAGCCGGAAGGCCATCTCCAGTCTCAGACTGTCCCGGGCCCCGAGCCCGCAAGGTACCGGCTTGGGTTCGGTCCCGATCAGGGCGTCCCAGACATCCACCGCCCCCATCACATCCACATAGATCTCGAAGCCGTCCTCCCCCGTATAGCCCGTGCGCGAAAGCAGGCATGGGGAGTTGGCGACCCGGGCCCCCATGGACCGGAAGTAACCCAGTTTCGCAACACTCTCACCGCATACCCGCTCCACCAGGCCGGCCGCCTCAGGCCCCTGAACGGCGATCTGGGCGGTCTCGGCGCTCATGTCAATGACCGTCACATCCGCCGGAGCCTTCTCCCTTATCCAGGCCAGATCCCGCTCCGCGTTCACGGCGTTTACGACCAACAGGTAATCGTATTTCCTTCTGTACACGACCAGATCGTCGATGATACCTCCCCGATCGTTGAGCATGGCGGTGTACTGCGCCTGGAACAGATCGAGGCCTCGAACGTCGTTGGTGGTGAGCATGTCTACATAGGCCATCGCTCCGTCACCTGAGATGGCTATCTCACCCATGTGCGAGACATCGAATATCCCCAGGTGATTCCTGACACTCATGTGCTCGTCTACACTGCCGGAGAATTCGATGGGCATCTCGTAGCCGGCAAATGCAACCATGCGACCCCCGGCCTCAACGTGTTTATCGTAGAACGGTGTCCTTTTGAGTTCCAACTCTCCTCCTCGGATTAGTCAGGTTAACCCTTCGTAGCCGCTTTTTCAAGACCATATCTGCGCGCTTCCTCCCCGAAGAGATCCCTTAAGACAGCACCCGTATAAGATGCGCGGACCTCGGCGACATTTTCGGGAGTGCCCTCCGCAACAATCATTCCACCCTCATCACCACCCTCGGGTCCGAGATCGATGATGTGGTCGGCGACCTTGATGCAATCCGGGTTATGTTCGATCACAATGACCGTGTTCCCCTTCTCCACCAGACGGTCCAAGACCCCGAGAAGCATAAGCGTATCTTCGAAGTGGAGTCCGGTTGTGGGCTCGTCAAGAATATAGAGCGTCCGGCCCGTGCCCAGCTTGGACAGTTCCTTGGCCAGCTTGACCCGCTGCGCCTCACCGCCCGAGAGCGTGGTCGCCGGCTGACCGAGCTGTATGTAGCCCAGGCCCACGTCATAGAGCGTGCCGAGCTTCCGCTCAACTGGCGGTATGTTCTCGAAAAAGTCCCGGGCCTCGGCCACGGTCATCTCCAGAACATCGGCTATGTTTCTGCCCTTATACTTGATTTCCAGGGTCTCCCGTTCGTAACGCCTCCCCCCGCACACATCGCACTTGATATAGACGTCGGGCAGGAAGTGCATCTCTATCTTCTTCACACCATCGCCTCTACAGGCCTCGCATCTCCCTCCGCGAACGTTGAAGCTGAAACGTCCCGGTAGATAGCCCCGCATACGCGCTTCCGGAACCTGTGAGAAGACCTCCCTTATCGGGCCGAAAACGCCGGTGTAGGTGGCGGGGTTGGATCTGGGAGTGCGACCTATGGGCGATTGGTCTATGTCGATCACCTTATCGACGAGATCCACCCCTTCGATGGCGTCATGCTCGCCGGGCTCATCCTTCGCCCTGTAGAAACGCCTGGCAAGATCACGGTAGAGGATCTCGGTGACCAGGGTGCTCTTGCCCGAGCCCGATACGCCGGTGACGCAGGTAAACGTACCCAGAGGTATCTTGACGTCTATGTTCTTGAGATTGAACTGGCGTGCGCCCCGTATCAGAAGGTGCTCGCCCGTGCCGGTCCGCCGCGTGGCCGGCGTCGGTATCGCCTTCTCGCCGGAAAGGTATCTTCCGGTCAGGGAATCCCGATTGCCGGTGACGCTCTTGGGCGACCCGGACGCGACCACGCGGCCGCCGTCCCTGCCGGCCCCGGGGCCCAGATCGACGATGTAGTCGGCCGCCAGTATGGTCTCGCGGTCGTGCTCGACGACGATTACGGTATTCCCCATATCCCGGAGCCGCTTCAGCGTATCCAGGAGCCGCCGATTGTCGCGCATGTGAAGGCCTATGCTCGGCTCGTCCAGGACGTACAGGACACCCACGAGGCTGGAGCCTATCTGGGTCGCCAACCTTATACGCTGAAGCTCGCCTCCCGCGAGGGTCCCAGCGGTCCGGTCGAGTGTGAGGTATGAAAGCCCGACGTCTGCCAGGAACCCCAACCGGTCTTTGATCTCTTTCACTATCGGGGTCGCTATCCTGGCAGCGGTGCCTGAGAACTTGAGCCCCGAGAAGAACCGCAGGCACTTGCCGACCGGAAAGCCGGTCACCTCACTTATGGAATTGCTGCCGAGCTTCACGGCAAGGCTCTCCGGTTTGAGCCGCGTCCCCCCGCATTCGGGACATGCCCGCATGGACATGAACTGCTCGATCGACGCCCGTATGTCTTCCGAATCGGTCTCCACGTAGCGCCGTTCAAGCCGCGGCACCACGCCCTCGAACGCGGCCAGATATTCCGAGGCCCGTCCCTCCGCCGAGCGCACCTTGAAGGTTATCTCCTCGTCCCCCGAACCGTGGAGCATGATGCTACGGTGGGCCTCCTTCAGGGTGCTCCAAGGCTTGTCAAGGGGGATGCCATAGCGACGGGCAACAGATTCGATCATGGTCCATGTCATCATGCTGCGCTTCTTGCCCCAGGGCACCACGGCTCCATCGGCTATGGAGAGATTTTCGTCCGGCACAACCAGCGACGGATCGACCTCGAGCGTCCTGCCTATGCCGTCACAACCGGAACAGGCGCCGTAGGGGCTGTTGAAAGAAAACAAGCGAGGTGAGATCTCCGGAACACCTATGCCGCAGTCTACACAGGCAAACAGCTGGCTGAGCACAACCTCCGTCTTCCGGCCGGCTGTGATGACAACAACGCCGCCGCCCATCTTAAGGGCGGTCTCTATCGAGTCGGCCAGCCGCCATCTTATGTCCCCACCCACATTGAGCCTGTCCACCACCACCTCTATGGTGTGTTTCTTCTGCTTCTCGAGGTTGATCGTACGATCGAGCTCGCGGACCCGGCCGTCTATTCTGGCCCGCACGAAACCCTCTCGCCTTGCTTTGTCCAGCAGGTTCTTGTGCGTGCCCTTTCTCCCACGGACCAATGGGGCCATTATCTGGACAGGCGTACCCCGCTTGAACTCGAGGATACGGTCCACCATCTGCTCCGCGGTCTGTTTGGAGATAGGCTTGCCGCACTTGTAACAGTGCGGGACGCCGACGCGTGCGAAGAGAAGCCTGAGATAGTCGTATATCTCGGTGACGGTACCGACGGTGGATCTGGGATTGGTCCCGGCGGTGCGCTGTTCTATGCTTATGGCAGGCGAGAGGCCTTCGATATAATCCACGTCCGGCTTCTCCATTTGCCCGAGGAACTGGCGGGCATAGGTCGAGAGAGATTCCACATACCTTCGCTGACCCTCGGCATAGATAGTGTCGAAAGCCAGCGAGGATTTGCCTGAACCGCTCAAGCCTGTGATCACGGTCATCTTGTCGCGGGGGATGGTCACATCTATGGACTTGAGGTTATGCTCCCTTGCTCCCTTTACCACTATGTTGTCCTTCGGCATCGGTCCTGCCTCTCGAGGTTGCTTCCCGGTGGCATCCGCTCAGTCAGCCCCGCCAAACCCTCTTCTTTCGAACAAGGTCATTCGGCTGCACCTTCCGGCGCGGCCTCCCGCGGTTCGGGCGGAGCGGTTTTCGGCTTCGAGAGTTCGTCAAGCCGGTCTGCGGAAGCATGGCCCCAGTCGGTCTTTGTCCCGAACTTCCTGACGTTCTCCCGGTAAATTATTAAAGCGTGGTCGATGAGGCCAGCCTTTTCGCACTCCATGCCCGCTCTGAAGGCTGCAGTACCCGTCCAGAGGCCGCCATCAGGGAAAAGGTGCACAACCCTGAGGAACTCGCAGGCCGCCCTGGCCGGTCGGCCCATCTCGGCATAGGATTCCCCGATCCAGTATATGGCCTCTGCAGCGGTCTCAGGGTCATCGGCATACTGCAGCAGGTCCCTGTAAACCTGGATGGCCTCTTCGGGCCGGCCCGATTGCTCCAGCGTGTATGCGCCTCGCATCAGCGCGCGGTCGAACCGCTCCGAGAATGGGAAGCGCACCGCCAGGCTGCGGAACGCCCTGGAGGCCTCCTCCGGCCGGCCCGCCTCCTCCAGGGCCAGGCCCAAGTTGAAATAAGCGTTCTCCACGATTGAGGCTTGCTCGGCGCCTGTCGCCATGTCGAAATAGACGGCTGATGAATCATACTTCTCCAGCATGTAATAGGCCGTACCCAACTTGAGAAGCGTGTCGAAGTGAAGCTCGGAATTAGGATACGTCTTCTCCACCTTGAGGAAGGCTCCAAGCGCCGGCCGGTAGTCTCCCTCGACCATATGGTAGATGCCCTTGCGATAGAGGCCGTAGGCCAGAGCATCGTGCGCTTGCCCACCGCGGGCCAGGCTGTCGATCACAGCGCTCGCGGCGTCGCCGAGGCCTTCGTGATAGAGGATGAGAGCCCGGTGCACGTCGAAACCCAGTCGGGCATGCCGGTCCAGCGGGAAACGCTGCTGGTAGCGTTTCCGCTCCCGGTCGCACGCGTCCAGCGGCCCGGCAGAGCAAGCCAGGTAGGCCCGCTCATACAGGAGCCTCAAGGCCCCGAAGATCGATTTGCATATGGTTTCACCCTCGCCCAACCGGGCCAACTTGTCCTTGGGTTCCTCATCTGACTCGAGCCTCGACAGCAGAAGCAGCGCCTCGCATCCAAGATCGCCACCCTGTTGGGACGCCTGTTCGAGTATATCCATCCCGATGCTTCGATAACCCGCACGTCCGAGCGCATAGGCGGCGGTCATCCGCCTGACGACTTTGAGTCGCTCCCGGACAGCAGGTAGGGGTGAACCCAAGCCGGCCAGGGCGGCTTCCAGACCGTCCCGCTCGTAAACCAGGAGGCCCCGCCGCAGAGTCATGAGGCCGGAAACCGAAGGCATGGAGATCTTCCGGAGTCCCATGTCATAGTAGCGCAGGGCCGAGTCGGGCCTGTCGGACAATTCATAGCACTCCGCGATCTTCAATGCCACCCGCGGCGACGCCGTCACAGCCCTGTAGTGATCCAGTGCTTCCGCGATACCACCCGAGTACAGATAGCAGTCTCCGATACCATCTTCACAAAGCGGGCCAACGGCGTGGTTGCGCCACACTTCACGGCAAGCCTTGTAGGCTTCCAGGGCGCCCACATAGTCGCCCGCCGTGAACTTAAGCCGCGCGGCAAGCAACGCGCCCAGCGGAGCTTCCCTCGAGGTGGGATACTCGTTGGCCAGGCGCCTGAGAGTCATCGCGCACTGCGCGTAGACATTGCCGTCCCGCTCTGAGAACAAGTGGTACAAGAGGCTTGCACTCTGATAGAGATCGGGGCTCTTCAGGTCCTTTCTTCTGCCCAGACTCTGTAAGATCGCGAGCGCCCGGCCACGGTCCTCCCGAAGCCAGTCGGTGGATACCTTAAGAACCCTCAGGACGTCATCGGCGCCCACTATGGTGGTATCGGCAAGGCCGGCCACCAGGCCCGTGGCCTCGGCCCTGAGATCCCGGTCTCCTGTCTCCAGCGCCTGTACCGCCAGGGCCTCGGCAAGTCTGATCTTCACGCGCTCGACGGGCATTCCCTCCGGCGGGTCGGCGCTGGCCCTCCGGTAGAAGCTCGCGGCCCGCTTGAAGTCCCTGAGGCGATCCATAAAGAGATCGCCGAGAGCCAGAGGTGACGTACCCTCCTCCGCGACCCTTTCCACAACACCCGCCACATCCTCCTCGGGCTCAGCCGTCTTCTCGATCATGTACTCCGCCCGCTCTGCCCCAAGGCTCTGCTCGGTTGGTATGGGGGACCCGGCAAGCGCCCGGTAAAGCGACAACGCCTCATTCATGTCGCCGGCCTTCTCCACCGCGGCAGCGATATCGAAGATGGCAGCATCGTCATACCCGACCTGGAGATCTTCGGCCAAACCAACCAAGCGGTCCCGGCTCACGTCACGCTGACCCGACTCCATGAGGACCGTCGCCATCTCCCTTCGCTCCACCTGGGTCAGGTCTTTCCACAGGCCCCCAAGCATGGGGAGCAGCCGGCTCACAAACACCGCCTTCTCCTCACCACCGGCGCAGGCGATACATGCAGCAAAACACCTGACTTTGAGGTCCCGTGCGGCAACCGTCCGTGAAAGCAGCTCCAGCGTATCGCAGCGAGCGGTACCGGTACCCGACAGCGCGCGTGCATACCGCAGCCAATCGCCGGATCGGTCCGGAACGGAACGTGCAAGCAGGGTATCGCAATAGACGGAGACATCCTCCCCGCCCTCGGCGAGGCGCACAAGTGAACCCACAACTTCGGGACATGCCTTCACCGTGAAATCGTTATCGGCAATGATCGGTTCCATGAGAGCCCGCCAGGCCCTCGGCAGCACCTCTTCCACCTCCCGGGCAAGATTGCAGACCTCCAGGTAGGGGAGATCTCGCTCCTCGGCCGCAACCTCGGCCGCAACGACGAAGAAACCCCCGAGATCGCCCTGCTTGAGTTTGAGCCTCAGAAGACCGAGCACCGCATCAGGCGAGCCTCCGGCCTCGGCTTCTTCGAGCAGTTGCTCCGCATCCTCGAGATTGCCTCCGGCCTCCTCGCACAGACCAAGATAGAGCGGCAGAGCCGGATCGCGGCCTTCAGGTACAAAGGGGCGGATCGAACGGAGGTTCATCAGGGCTTCCTCAGCGTGTCCCAAGTGGTACTGGCACTGGGCCTTTACAAGCACCGCTTCCACAAGCAGGTCCTTGGCCGGCATCTCCTCGATTATGGCCTCCACGGTCTCAAGCGCCTGCTTGTACTGCTGTAATTCAGCAAGAACACGGGCCCTGAGCAACCCCTCAGTGAACTCGGCCCGCCGGTCGTCGTAAGCTATGCTGTCCAGCAGCGCGATGGCGTTCGTGCGGTCATGCTCCCGCACCAGGGTGCGCGCAGCCTCCAAACAGGCAGCGGGGTCGCCGTATTCCACACATAGCGTTCGGAGCTCAGTCCGGTAGAGCGCTGTGAGACCGGCATCCCTGAGGTAAACTGCGTAGTCTGGAAGGATGCTGTTCTGCATAGTGCTCCAGGCAGGCAAAGCGCCTATGAGAAGCAGCAGTAGAACAGCGGGGATTGCCCTCGTCTTCACCTGGATCGGCCCTCTATATAACCCTCGTGAAAAAACCACGCGCAAGATCGCCTTATCATAAATCCCCCCCTCCCCCCGGTCAACCCGTTTCTGTGGCGTCGGGGCTGTAGCGTCGGGGTTCCATGCCCGACGTGGTCTTTTCTCCGGCCTGCGCTCGCCGCTCACTCGCTGTTCAGAATGACATTCACTGCTCCGTGAACGGCTTCGCTCAGGCACCGTCCCTTGTAGCGTCGGGTCTCTGTGCCCGACGTGGTCTTTCTGGAGGTACTCAGGGAGGACTTATCTGAAGAGAGCTTTTATCTCACTCCAGGTGGAAGGCTCAGTGGCCTGCTCACAAACCTCCGTGTCCATGCGTAACGTGTGCGTACAGTCGGTCCATGGTTCATAGTAAACGAGCCCCTCGAACTTGCCGGTGAAGTCCGGGCAGTCAGAACCCCACCAGTTCCACTTCGCCATCACACCGCCCTGGTCGGAATAGGGGTACTTGATGTCATAACTACCGTTGCCATAGAAATCGTTCGCATCGGCCGGCATCAAGCCCCCATTGAAGTCAGGCACCGCAAGCGGAGGATCAGCCGATAGTATCCAGACCCCGTACATCTCGTTATTGGCGATAATGTTTCTGTCGCAATTACCACCGCAGTGACCTGCGTAGTATAAGCCCGCCTTGGTGCAATGGGTCACTACATTGTCGGCAAGCAATGGCGACGAGTCTATTGCATACAGTCCCTTATAGCATTCGGTGATCACGTTGCCCTCCAGATAAGGTCTGCCAGGGTCCGTTACACCCTCGAGAGCTATCCCCCTGCCGCACCCCCGGATGACGTTGTTCCGAAACACAGGCTTCCACCACTGTGAAGAAGCAGTCTCCATCAGTATCCCTCTGTAGAAGCCCTCAATGACGCAATTCTCTATGACAGCATCCGTCACTGTACACCAGATGCCACAGTTCTCATGGGTCGGCACCCCGCAGTCCGGGCCCGAACCATACCTCACCGTAAAACCCGAGAACCGCACACCTTCCTCGTTCACTCCCACAGCCAGCGAAATGTTGCAGATCTCTATGAACGTTACTTCCGGTCCTGCTTCGCTCACCATCGAGACGCCGGGCTTAAACAACCACCAGGTCTCCGGTTCCCTGTTTCTCTCATATGTGCCGGGCGCGACCAGCACGGTATCACCGTATGACGCGGAGTCGCACCCTGCCTTGAGCGTGGGACATTCAGAGGGAACCCGCCAGGTGCGGACAAGGGAAAGGGATGGGAACGCTAGGAGTAGAGTACAGAACAATAGTGAAGCACTCAGTGTGCGCAGTTGTCGCAAGCCCATTTTCGGTCGCTCCTACCATGAGTATACCATTGGCGCGAGGCTTGTTCAACAGAGACCGTCGCGGGTGGAACCCCGACGCCAAAGGGATTCGGCATCACCGGAGTGACGACGCCACGAGGAGGGCTATCCCCAGGGGGATGAGGTAGTAGGCGAAGGCGTGAAACTTGTGGTGGATCACGGTCCTAAAGAGGAGCTTGATGGCGAAGTAGCCGCCTACAAAGGCGGGTATGGCGGCGGCCATGATTACAACCGGGTTGCCCCCCAGTCGTCCGCCGGCAAGCTCCAGGGCCGAAGCCCCGAGAATCGCAGGCAGCGAGAGTAATAGCGAGAACTCGAAGGCTTCCCTGCGCTCAACCCCCGATGCGAGCCCCGCACCCACCGTCAAACCCGATCTCGAGATTCCGGGGATGATGGCGAAGGCCTGGGCGACGCCCACTACAAGAGCCCGCCCGGCGCCAAGCGATCTGAAGGGCCTTCCGAACTTACCTGTGAGAAAGACGAATACACCGGTCACGGTCAGCATCAATGCCGTGGTTGCAATATCCTCGAAGAGCGCCTCTACCCTGTCGCGTATGAGAAGCCCCACCACGGCCGCCGGGACAGAGCCGAGTATCACGTAAAGAAAGAGTCTGAAGTCCTTGGCAGCAGCCTCACTTAACGAAGTGCCCGGACGGATCTTCGTGACGACGGCGACCAGAATCCCTGCGATCCGCTTTCGCAAGAAGACGATCACGGCCAGGGCAGTCGCGAAGTGGGTGACCACCTCCATAGTGATACCCACTTCCTTAAGGCCCAGGAAAGTCTTGGCGATCACCAGATGCCCGCTCGAGCTTACCGGGAGAAACTCCGTCACAGCCTGCACCGCTCCGATAACGACCGCTTTCACGATGTCCATGAACATGAAACTCTAAACCCCCGCCAGCAAAAAGGCCAAGAGGCCTACAGGCATCGCCGCCTTGAGCAGCCTCGAGACCGATACGGCCGCCGCACCGGCATCAAGCTCACCCTTGCCGGCCCGAACAATCAGCCAGATGCAGACTGCAAGTACCGGATAGATTACGACCGCGACAGCTAGAAAGTAAAGCCCTCCGTAGAGGCCGAACGCATAAGGCACAAGGCCTGCTACCGCGACGGCACAGATCAGCCGAAGGATCACCGCCAGGGCCTTCCGCTCGCCTACCCTCACAGCGAGAGTCGCCAGACCGGCCGCCCTGTCACCCCTCAGGTCGGCCACACCCTTTGCAATCTCGCGGGCAAGATGAAGGAGGAATGCTATCGCGAAAGGCATCAGACCGGCCTGCCATGCACCGCCCACCAGCGCACCAAGCAAAAAACCGGAGGCTGCCACACCACTCACCACCGCGTGGCCCACCCAGCCTTGCGCCTTCAGTTTCCACGAATAGACCCACAGCAGCCCTATCCACCCCACATAGAAAAGACCCGCCGCCCATCCACTGAGCAGAGCAAATGAGGCCCCCGCCGCCCAGAGTACGAGTACGACATCGGCCGCCGTCCGCCTTGTGATTTGCCCCGCCGCCAGGGGACGCCGGGGTTTGGTGATGCGGTCGGTCGCGACGTCATAGATGTCGTTTAGAACATAGGCCCCGGAGCAAACAAACAAGGCCATGACTGCCGCCGTCACGGCGGCCGAGACCAGAACACCTTGAGCCAGAAAAGCACCGATCAGGATCGACGCCGCACCGATCAGCCCGTTATGGGGCCTCGTCAGCAGGATCAGGTTCCACAGACGGCTGAGAACGCTCACTGCGAAGACCCTCCGCTCGCTTGTAGGCTTCCTTGGCTTTGTCCATGTCACCCCGATGGTCATACGCGACACCGAGGTAGTAATAGCTCTGCCAGTCCATGGGCTGGATGGCCACCGCCCGCTCGAAGCTTGCGATGGCGTTTTCGACTTCGCCCTTACCAAGGTAGGATGAGCCGAGGTAGAAGTAGGCCTTGGCGTTGTCCACATCGAGGTCCAGACACTTCGTCAAGCACTTCATGGCTTTGGTATTGAGGCCCTTCCTCAGGTAGGCCAGACCCAGGTTGAAGAGCGCCTTGGGGGAATCCGGCTCGACGGCGAGAGCTTCCATGAACTCGGCTATGGCTTCCTCGACGTTGCCCTTGTTGCATAGCGCCACACCGAGATTGTAGTGTTCTTCCGCCCTGTCGCTTCCCAACGCAATGGCTGTCCGGAATTCCTCGATCGCCTCATCGAACATGCCCTGTTCGCCGTAAATCGCACCTATATTGCAGTGCCATCTTGCGTTTCGTGGATCCTTCTCAATCGCCTTCTTGAGTTCACTTATCGCCAGATCCTTCTTGTCCTTCTTATCATAAAGCAAGGCCATCTCGCTGTGGGCCTTGGCGCAGGCCTGATCGTACTTAAGGCACTTCTGGAAGGCCACGAGCGCCTCTTCCTGCTTGTCTGCATGGGCATAGGTCATGCCCAATCTGTAGTATGCCTCAGAGCATTCCGGTTCCAGCTCGATGGCGCGATTGTGTTCCTTGAGGGCTTCATCGGGCATGCCCTTGAGGTCGTATGCTCTTGCAAGGTTGTAGTGTGCCTTGGCACAGTCTCTGAGAGCACACGTCTTGACAAAAGTCGCCACAGCATCCTCGGGGGCTCCCAGGTCCAGCAGCGTCTCGCCGTAGAGGATGAGCATCTCGAAATCATCCGGGTGCCCGGTAAGATATCTTTCCAGGTAGGATAAGGCCTGATCGTGCTTGCCTGCCGATCTCAGGGCAGCAACAAGCCTGCTGAGCACGCCGATGTCCCCGGGATGTTTCTTTAATTCGTTCTTCAGGGTCTTCTCGGTCTTCTCCGCCATCGCACAAACCTGTCATGAAAAAGGGAAACGTCAATAACGCTCAAGAGAAGTTAGCACAGGTGGGTATGGGTGTCAAACCTTGTCGTCGTCGACTGCGATCTCGATGTCCACGGCGAGATTGACGACCACGTGTCCGGTCTTGCCGGGGTCACTGAGCCTGATGGGGATCCTCAACTTCCTGCCCGCCATCCCTTCGCGATCGACCCGGCCGGTTGCCTGAAGGCTGTCACCGGAATCGGGAAGTTCCAGATTCCGCAGCGCAGGCTCCTCCTCGGTCATTGTCCCGGTGGAAGTCGAAGCCGCCTGCCGGGCATAGCCACCATCCCCCGACCGGGCGGCACCCCGGCCGCCGGTCGAGGCGGTGGCGTTTTCATAGGATGGACAGGAGCCACCGGCACCTGCAGGAGCAGGAGAGGGTTCTTCACCCGGGGAGGGGACATCCGAAACCTTGTCCTTCATCGTGGAGGAGTCTTGTTCAGCCTGTCCCGCGGCGCCCTGAGCCCCACCGGGCTCAGAGACGGTGCCGAATGAAATCTCCCGTCCATCCGATTCATCTTTCTGGGATTGATCCTGAACCAGCTGGTCCCGAAGCTGCTCGAGGACCATTCTGGTCGCAGCAGTGAGTGTCTCAAACACACCCTTGCCGTCTGTCGCAACCGATTCGAAGCTTGGCACCCCCCTCGTGTTTAGCTCTTCTTCGAGCTTCTCGATGGGAAGCGCGGAAGGCAGGTCGCGCTTATTGTATTGAATCACCAGAGGCACATCATTGACGTCTTTGCCGTGTTCGACGAGGTTCTCCTGAAGGTTCTTGAGACTCTCCCGGTTCGCGGCCATTTCCTCGGATTGCGAGTCCGCAACAAACACGATCGCGTCCGCACCCTTGAGAACCAGCTTGCGCGTGGCGTTGTAATAGACCTGTCCGGGTACGGTGTAGAGCAAGAACCTTATGTTGAACCCCGCTATCTCGCCTCCCTGAATCGGGAGGAAATCGAAGAAGAGGGTCCGATCGACCTTGGTCTTCATCGAGACCATCTTGCCCCTGAGGTGAGGCGCGGTCTTGTTGTAGATGTTCTCCAGGTTTGTCGTCTTGCCACTCAATCCCGGCCCATAGTAGACGATCTTCGCATTGATCTCTCGGCCGGAGTAGTTGAAGACAACCATGAACCTGACCTCCCCAGTCTGCGGTTTCTCTACCCTCTGCCCGCGTTATGTTTGCAACAAGTATGCCAGCGACCGGCGACCGGTGGCGTGATTCAGGCAAGAGTAGACGATTGATTGCCGAAGCGATAGCCGGGCATGCAAAAAGCGAGGATCAGCGGGGGGTAGCGGGTGTTGCACTGAGCAACATACTCCGCAATTTGCAATCGAATCAGGTCTCTTTGCGCTTGAGCCATACCCCGCGGGTCTCTTCGATTCGAGGAGGGAACTTGGCTCCGTTGAAATACTCATCATAGTGCGAGAGGAAGCGCGGTCTGATCTCCTCGTAAGCCTCCAGCGGGAAGTATCTGGTGATTCTGCGGAACATGCCGTCGGTCTCCGAGTAAACCCAGAGGGACAATCTCACTACGGACTCATAGTTGGTTTCCGCGTAATTCACGTGCGGATCGCCGTCTATGTCGAACCACAAAGACGTGCAATCGACCTGTACATCGAAGCTGTGTTCCCGGGTCATCAGCGAGTTCCAGAGATCGAAGACCTCAAGAGGCACGTATCTGACGGACTCGCACAGCTCCCCATTGGTTTGCTTGCTCACGGTGCATCGCACTATCTTCTCTTTGGCCATATCAGACCCCCGGCACAGGTTAGCCGCGCCCAAACTCTCCTGTCAAGTTGCAAATGACTGCAAATTACGGTGAGCCTTGACAAAATCCGCCAACTGGCTTATTAAGCCAATCGGACATGAACTTCCACACGAGCATAGGCTATCACCTTCTTTCCATGGCGGCCCGATTGCTGCCATCACGTCTCTCCTACCTGATAGGTGAGACGCTCGCCGGGGCTTTTTTCCTGCTGTCCCGCGGCAGGCGGCGCGTGATAGCCGACAATCTCGGCACGGCCCTCGGTCTCAGCCAGGCCGCTTTCGGAAAAACGGGCTTCCGGCTCATGCTCAATTTCGGTAGAAACGTGGTCGATACCTTCAGGCTGCCGTACCTCGGTCCCGGCAGCCTGATCGAGATGGTCGACATCACGGGCAAAGCCAAACTGGACGCCGCTCTGGCCTCAGGCAGGGGTGTGGTCCTGGTAACGGCCCACCTCGGGAGCTGGGAGCTCGGCGGCGCGGCTCTTGCCGTCATGGGTTACGCCATAACCACCGTTGCGGGAGTGCAGTTCTCCCCGGCACTTTCGCCTTTCGTCAAGAAAATCAAGCAGGACCTCGGCATAGATGTGGTATCATCAACAACCGGCCTCAGGCGAATCATGAAAGCCCTGGCCCGCGGCGAAGTGGTCGCTCTTCACATCGACGGGGACCAGTTTGTGGGAGGCATCAAGGTGGATTTCTTCGCCCGCAAGGCGTGCTTTCCGACCGGACCCGCGGCCCTGGCCGTGAGAACCGGCTCGGCTGTCCTGCCGGCCTTTGCCGTAAGGACGGGGAGGCGAAGAATCAACATAGTCATAGAGGATGAGATACCTACCAGGGGCTGTGATGAAGCAGGCATCACCCGCATGATAGTCGAAGTGGTCGAGGCCTATATCAAACGCTACCCGGAGCAGTGGTGCATGTTCCGGCCATTCTGGGAGGCTCGCCCGTGAAGATCGGCATGGTGACCCAATCTTACTATCCGCGAGTGGGCGGTGTCACCGAGCACGTACATTACCTGAGTGCGGCGCTTAGGGACCGCGGCCATAATGTCACGATTGTAACCTCCGGCCCGCCGTCGAAGCATGAAAGTGACGTTATCAGGGTGGGACGGAATGCCGTCATTCCCATGAACGGCGCCCTGGTCAATGTCACCCTGGGGATCGGGCTTCGCGGACACTTCCGCGACATGTTCCGCAGTGAGGGCTTCGATCTTGTCCACATACACTGCCCCCTCGAACCCACGCTGCCGCTCATGGCGCTCATGGCCTCGAGCCGCGTGGATGTGCCGGTGGTGGGCACCTTTCACATGTGTGCCGGGGTCTCGCCCGCATACGAGGTCTTCTCCGGCCGTCTAGGCAAGTACGCCTCCCGGCTGGATGCGCGGATAGCGGTCTCGGAGGCCGCCCGGAGATTTGCAGTGAGGTACTTCCCCGGCGATTACACCGTGATTCCCAATGGTGTCTGCTTCGATAGGTTTCAAGATCCGCCGGGGCCGTCGTTGCGTGATGACGGGCGTCCGACGGTGCTCTTCGTGGGGCGTTTCGATGTGAGAAAAAACGTCCCGTGGCTCATCTCGGGCTTCAGGCGCGTGCTCAAGACCTGTCCCGCTGCTCGGCTCTTGCTGGTAGGATCGGGACTTACGAAACCTGTCTGCCGGCTCATGGCCTTGCCGTTGGGTGATGCCGTTCGGTTTTGCGGCGAGGTTCCGCCGGGCGATCTGCCGGCTTACTTCGCCGCCTCAGACGTGTTCTGTTCGGTGCCCCGGGGAAGCGAGAGTTTCGGCATCGTATTGCTCGAGGCCATGGCGGCGGGCAAACCCATTGTCGGCACCGATATCGCCGGCTACAGGGATGTGGTCGAGCACGGAGCAGACGGGCTTCTTGTGCCCCGGGGCGACACCTCCGCGCTGGCAGAGGCCCTCCAGCTCCTTATCCGGGACCAAGCACGACGCAGGGCGATGGGCCTCAGAGGCCGGGAGAAGGCCCGCCGCTTCGATTGGGGCGGCATCGCCGGGGCCGTAGCTGCGGTGTACCATGATGCACTGAGGAGATCCGCGCCGAAGGCAGCCAATGAACTTGTCCAACGCCAGAGCGTCCACTCACTATAAGCTCTTCACGGTGTCCTACCTCGCCCTGCTCACAGGGCAGATTGTCTCGATTCTGGGCGACCGGCTCAACAACATCGCACTGGTCGAGCTCATAGCGGAAGAGACAGGGAGGTTCTCCCAGGCGGGATCGACGCTCGAGATGTCCAAGCTCTTTCTTGCCTTCACCCTGCCCTCCCTCATCTTGGGCCCGGTCGTGGGCGCCTATGTGGACCGGGCCAACCGCAGGCGCACCCTTATTGTCACAGACCTCATAAGGGGCCTGGCCGTTCTGGCCATACCCTTCATGAGGCCCGCCCTCCCACTCTGGACGGTCTATGGCATGGTTGCCGTACTCTATTTCGCCAACCTCTTCTTTCTGCCGGCAAGATGCGCCATAGTAAGCGAGATAGTGCCGCGCGGACGCCTGATGAAAGCCAACTCCGGTCTCACCATAGGTGCAACGGTCGCATCCATCGCCGGGTTCTTCGCAGGCGGCATCATCGCAGCCAAGGCAGGCTGGCGGGTCGCCATGTTCGTCGATTCCGGCACCTACTTCGTGTCGGCTGCGGCACTGGGGTTCATAAGGCCGGCTGCCGCCGGCCATGGACCTACCGAGACCTCTCGCTCCCCCTATGCCGCCACCGTCAAGGAGGCGCTCCGGATCATGAGGCGGTCGGCTGCCGTGAGGCTGGGAGTGATGTCTCCCGCCATACTCGTGCTCGCCGGCACCACAGTGTTTGTCTTGGGTGCCGCCATGCTGGAACGGGGTTATGCGGATGGGACCATGTACGTCGGTTTCATTGCCGGCATCGCAGGCCTCGGCATGGCCGCCGGGAGTGTGGTCACCGGCGCGCGCTTCCACGGGACCAACAGGGCCGGTATCATGAGAACCTGGGTCCCTGCGGTCATCGTGCCTTTGGCGCTCATGGCCGTCACCCGGAACCTCTGGCTTCTGGGTCTGGGTGTCGCCATGGCCGGTTTTGCAGCCGGCCCTGTGTTCGTGTCCAGCGAGACCGCCATTCAGGAGGAAACCCCGGCACGAAGGCAGGCCACGGTTTTCGCCGTCCGCGACATGCTGATGAAGACCTCCGCCCTAACGGCCGCCTGGCTTGCCGGCCTGGCCCCGGCCCTCGTGGGCGAGCGCTGGGCCCTCGGAGGCCTCCTCGCCGTCTGGCTCATGATCTGGCTGCCTCTGGGCTACCTCTCCTTTGATAAACATCCGGAAGTGCGACAATACGGCGATGGCGATCCCCAGGACAACCCGGCGGGGCCGGACACGCAGCATGATCCGAGACGGGGAATGAGAAAGCGATAATGAGCATTGAGGTTGTGTCTTCAGAGAGAGAGGAGAAGCAAATGAGGTGGCTGCCCGGGCTGCTCGGAAACAAGAAGGAGCCTGTCGAAGAAGTCGCTCACAAACGGTATGTGATACGCCCGGTGCCGCCAGAGATTGCCGGGGTGTCCGTCTTGATGAGTCACATCATCCGTCAGCCGAAATAACCCCGGTAGAGGCGCCAGCCGAGATAGACGCCCACCATGCTGCCCATGCTGCTCAGGACGAAGGCTGCCGTCAAACCAATCTTGGCTCCAAGCCACCAGCCGACCCAGCCGACGACGCTCATCCCAATGAAGATGCAGAGCTTCTTCATTTCTTCTTCTCACGTTACCGAGTGGTTTGTTCCAGCCGCCCTGAGACACAGCACGAGATCAATATCGTGACCGAAGTGGATTGTCGCTCTCCTGTTCCGGTCACCCATGAAGTCACTACAGCGCAAACCCGTTTCAACGTCAAGACGTTACATCGTCGTCCGGCACAACCAATTGACCATTCGCCCAACGGCATGCCCGCGCTCCCGTCAGCTCGATTTCTTCGACGGTGTGTAGACCCGATTAAAATGCCACAAGTAGCTCTGCGGACTCAGTCTGAAGATGTCAAAGACCACATCTCCACGGGTCTCACTGGGATCGGGCTGTCTCACCACAACAAAACAGCTGGGGCTCTGGGTATTCTCATCGCTTGAATAAACCGCTCTGATACGTTCCACCTCCGACGGGTCTTCTACGAAAACCCACCTGCAGTGTTCGTTCGGACCCTTTCTCCAAATCAGCGTGCCGTTCTTCTCCTCTTGGGTCAAACCCATTGTATGCGCCCGCGCAGACATGCCGGATGCAAGTGAATCCCAGTCCCTTGTGAACAGCTCGCCCCATCTGTAGCATTCTTCTTCATCCACGGCACAACTCCCGGTTAAGGTCGAAATAAGCTGCGAGCGCCTCCGGTGGAAGCCGACTTGGCGCCGAATCGGCGTTTCGCAGAATCCGTGCCAAGAGCACTTGCCGGCGTGACCGGCTGGTCAGATAGCCCTTTGCTATGGGACAATCCAGCCGCCCGGACAAAGCTCGACAGCGCACTCTCTCGAATTAGCGTAAGATCAAGCACTTGTCAACATGTTTACCGGTTCGTTGCCCGCCATACCGTTCCACCTTAACTCCGGACCTACCTGGATGATATGGAGTCCGTAGCACTCCGAGCACCTCTTGTCTGCGGGAGGGCGGCTCCGGTAAACAGATTACCGAGGCCGGCATCTTGTATCAACAGGCCCGTCAACCGTTACAGATACTGAACTGCCCGACCCGCGGCCACACGGAGACGGCACAGCGCGTTGCATCGGCAAACTTGTTGACAACCGGCTGACTTTGGGCTATTCGAAAACAGTGGGTTGCTGAGGTCCATGCCTGCAGGCAGCCATACGTGATGTAGTTGTCCGGATCGGCATGTACCGTGCTTAGGCAGAGAGAATAAGAGATTATGGTTGTTCTTCCGGTATCAGCCAGAATCATGTTGGCGTTAGCCATTCTCGTATTCTTCCCTTGCATACCGGATGCACTAAGCGAAAGCGGCACGGAAAGAGCCGGAGATATCGTTCAGATCCTGATTCCAGCTTCTGCCTACATGGCGACATTCGCAATAGACGATGACGAGGGCAGAATCCAATTCTACAAGTCATTCTTCACTACTCTTGGAATTGCTTATGCACTCAAGTATACCGTGACAAAAGCCAGACCAGAGAATCACGGCGACCGGTCTTTCCCCTCAGGCCACACGGCGGTTTCATTCCAGGGGGCCGCGTTCATTCACAGGAGGTATGGATGGGAGTATAGCATACCGGCCTACCTTGGCGCCGCATATGTCGCCTGGTCTCGAATCGAAGGAGAAGCCGACAAGCATGACATAGTTGATGTTTCCGCTGGAGCAGCAATCGGCATTCTGAGTTCGTACTTTTTTACCGCGCGCTGCAACGGGTTCTCAGTTGCCCTGACAGCAGGACAGGGAACGTACGGCCTGAGCATTGCAAAGGAATGGTAGGACCGCCTGACCATCACTTGGAGGTCACTCGGTGCCCGGGCGGCACCTCGACCCTCATGAATGACGTCAGGCTGCCATCTCTCTACTCGAATGGAGGTGGACGAAGTCGAAGGACGCAACCTCAGTCAGCGCACGCTCAGTCTGGGGTGGATCTGGTTGGCATGGCTGGCGCTGGCCTTCACGGTCTTAGGGTTCGTTGCCTTCGGTTTCGCGGCTAGGGGCAACCCCACTCCGATGATCGAGAGGCTCTTCGGGGACACCGGGCGATTCGCCTTTCTGGTCTACACCGTTGGACAAGGGGTCGCGGCATTGCTGCTCATTCTGCTTGTGAAGAGGCGAGGCCTCAGCATCCGCGACATAGGATTTCGAGGGCGCTTGACCATGCAGGCTGCGCTTCACGCCGTGGGCGGTTGGTTCGTCGCATTCTGGCTCTACTACGCGATCGAGAAACTTCTGGGTCTCGTCGGAATCCCGATGTTCTGGAATCAGGGCGACTTCCTCAGGCTGGATTCCCCGACACGACTGCTGATAGTGGTGGTGGCCACCCTGGTTGTCGCCCCACTCGCCGAGGAGATGATCTACAGGGGGTACGTTCTGCAGGCTCTGCTGGAACGCACGCGGGCACCTGTCGCGGCCGTTCTCTCCGCGCTCGTCTTCGCGAGCATTCATGTGGGAATCGGTCTTGGCCTTGCGGTGTACATCTTCTTCGGAGCCCTTATTCTGGCCTATCTCTATATCAAGTTCCGCAACGTGTATGCGTGCGTGCTGTTGCATCTGATGAACAACGCAGTGGCATACCTGGTGATACCGCTGTTAGTGCTGGACTAGTGCAGGGCGTTCGGAGTCGGGTGCGGGAGGGTTACCATGCGTCTTAACCAACCCGCGTGAGATTGATTTCGATAGAAAGCGGTATGAGGAGGTTTTGCAGCAGGCGAGGGAACTGCCCCTTGACTTGAGCTTCAGAGTAGAGAAGTTGCAACTGGCGAAGATCCCCGATGAGGTTCTTGAGTGGGCGACGGGAAAGACAGCGGACATCCCCGAGGATTCACGGCGTGTCGACGTGCGGGAATTCCTCCTGGGTGATCAGGACGCATAACGCAACTGAGGCTGAGGTAGCCGGTCGATCCTCCCCCTGGAGACATGGTGGGGAAGCAGATCGGTTACTCCCCCAGCAACAGCCCCAACGCCCGGATATGTTCGTCGAGACCCAGCCTACCATGCTCGGTGAGTGCATACCATGTCACGGGCTTGCGACCGCGGAACTCCTTGCGCACGCTTAGAAACCCCTCGTTCTCGAGTTTGCGCAACTGGGCACCGAGGTTGCCGTCGGTCTCTTCCACCAGTTCCTTCAGGCGGCTGAAGGAAAGCGCGTCATTACGAGCGAGAAGTGCGCAAATCCCAAGCCGCGTGCGATGCCCGAGGAGCTTGCTCAGATGCTTGAGGCCCTCCCGGATCTGCGCATCGCCTTCAGGCGGCCTGCGAGGCATGGCGTCGACCTCCACGCAAAGCGGCGACCGTCAGGGAAATCGCAATGAGGATGCCCAGGGCCGTCCACGCATAGCGCGGGAAGATGAGGGTCCCGACAAAGCCCACCATCATCATTCCTCCTAGGAGGATGAATGTCCGATCGAAGTGGACACCCGCGGCCCACCAGCCGAATGCAACCAGGAGCAAGATCACCCGACCGAGCTCAATCCCCTGAATATGTCCCCCGGCCGCAAGAATGATGGCCAGGGCGACCACGACCAGCATCCCTCCCCAGTGGAGGGCGTGGCGAATGCCTGTCTCCCGCCTGACTTGACCTTTGCTCATTTCCGCATGCCGCGCCAGCAGACCGCTAGCCACACCTCCGAGGGGAGCGGCGACCATCCAATAGTAGCCGGCCCACTGCGGAGCAAAGTCCAGAAGCGAGAAGCCGATCGCTACGAGTACGGCCCAGAGCAGGTACAGCGGCGCGGGTGTGGGCTTGCGATCCGATTTCCGGACGAGATCCCGCACGTATCCGAGGTCGGATTCAATCTGACTGGAACCCATTTGAACCTCCTTCTTAATATAGAGTACTCTAAATGATAGAGCATCAATCACAGCATGTCAACCCTTTTTTTCGCCCCGGGAAACAACCATCAGCAGCAACTCGATTCGAGATAAGCACCTTTGCTACACGATACATGCCTGTGGCTTACACGCTGGCGGTTCTGGAAACACCCCAACAACTCCCACCGACGCTACGGATACGGTGGCGCAGCGAAGCCGTTCGCGGAGCAGTGAACGTCGTTCTGAACAGCAAGCGAGCGGCGAGCGCAGCCAAACCCGTCGCGCACAGAGACCCGAAGATACAAGAGGCAACGCCGCCACAGGAGCGGCGACGCTACAAGTAATCGGAGAAAATCCCCGGTCAGTCTTCCTCGTCCTCTTCGGGCTTCTCCGTGATAATGGCTTCGGTAATGAGGATAAGCGAGGCGACGCTCGCCGCATTCTGAACGCCTGAACGCGTCACCTTCGCCGGATCGATTATACCTGCCTTACTGAGATCCTCGTAATCCCGTGTCTGGGCGTTGAATCCCCAGGCACCCTTGCCCGTCTTTATGTGCTCCACCACCACCGAGCCCTCGAGGCCGCTGTTTACTGCTATCATTCGGGCAGGTTCTGTGAGGGCCTTGGCCACAATGTCGGCGCCGATCTTGTCGTCTCCCGGCAGTTTGAGCGCATTGACGGCAGGGATCGCCCTTATGAGTGTGACCCCGCCACCAGGGACCACTCCCTCTTCCACGGCCGCGCGTGTGGCAGCCAGCGCATCCTCCACCCTGGCTTTTCTTTCCTTCATCGCAGTCTCGGTCGGAGAACCGACCTTGATGACCGCAACGCCTCCGACAAGTCTCGCCAGCCGCTCCTGAAGCTTCTCGCGATCATAGTCGGAGGTCGAGGCCTCTATCTGCTTGCGCAGCTGATTCACCCGGAGCTTGATATCGGCCGCCTTGCCCTTGCCGCCGATTATCGTGGTGTCGTCCTTGTCCACCTTGACGGTTCTCGCCGCACCCAGATCGCCGAGCACCACGTTCTCCAGTTTGAAACCGGCATCTTCGGATATCACCCTACCTCCCGTCAAGGTCGCTATATCCTCCAGCATCGCTTTTCGGCGATCGCCGAAACCGGGCGCCTTGACGGCACAACATGGCAGCGTGCCCTTGAGCTTGTTGAGAACCAATGTCGCCAGCGCCTCACCCTCAGTATCCTCGGCCAGGATGAGAAGCGGCCTCCCCGTCTGTGCAACCTTCTCGAGGATCTGCACAAGGTCTTTCATGACGCTGATCTTCTTGTCATGGATCAGTATGTGGCAGTCCTCCAGCACGCATTCCATCTTCTCGGGATTGGTAACGAAATAGGGGGACTGGTAGCCTCGATCAAACTGCATTCCCTCAACCACCTCGAGACTGGTCTCAAGAGTCTTTGCTTCCTCGACGGTAATGACACCCTCTTTGCCGACCCGTTCCATGGCATCGGCGATCAGCTCACCCACCTCGGCATCGTTGTTTGCGGAGATGGCGGCAACCTGCGATATCTCATCCCGCGTCTTGATGGGGTGGGCTTGCCTCTTGATCTCCGCAATCACGGTACTTACAGCCGCCTCTATGCCCCGTCTGATCGCAATCGG
Source organism: uncultured bacterium (assembly GCA_964598025.1). GTDB lineage: Bacteria > Arandabacterota > Arandabacteria > Arandabacterales > Arandabacteraceae > JALGWN01. The sequence continues at coordinate 5,874 of CAZRAU010000008.1, read as the reverse complement.
GTTGGCGCCGGCTGTGACGTTCCTCAGCCCGTGAGCAACGATGGCCTGGGCCAGGATGGTCGCTGTGGTCGTGCCGTCACCGGCGGCGTCCTGCGTCTTGGAGGCGACCTCCCGCATCATCTGTGCCCCGAGGTTCTCGTACGGATCCTCCAGTTCAATCTCCTTGGCTATGGTGACGCCGTCATTTGTGATCGCCGGGGAGCCGAACTTTTTGTCCAGGACAACATTCCGTCCCCTCGGCCCGAGAGTTATCTTGACCACATCGGCGAGCTTGTCCACGCCAGCCTTGAGATGAGTCCTCGCATCGCCGCCGAACTCGATCTGTTTGGCCATGTCAAACCTCCTGTGTTAAGTCCACATCACAAAGCCCATTCCGAATAATTGGCACTCCAGCTACATGACTGCTAACAAGAGCAAAAATACAACGTCTACCTGCACTAGGCAAGCTCTAAATCGGGGGCTTCATCGGGCCCGGCGCCGCAGCC
>CAZRAU010000008.1:954-5379 GCA_964598025.1 uncultured bacterium | reverse complement strand
GGATCGACTGCGTAAGAGATCCCTTTGAGGGTGAGGTGGGGATCGTAGGCGACCTCGAACGGGAGATCATCCTTGATAAAGACCGCCTGGCCTCCTGTAAGGACAACCCTGCATTCGCTCCCCAGTTCCTGCCACATACGCTTCACGATACCCTCCACCTCCGCCACCGCACCGAAGTAAATGCCCGACTGCATGCAGGTTATGGTCGAAGAGCCGATCACTCCGGCAGGTTTCTTGATCTCGACCGCCGGGAGCATTCTGGCCTTTTCCCACAGATCCCTCGCACCGGCAAGTATGCCGGGCGCGATGACCCCTCCCACGTATTGCCCTTTTCGGGTGACATAGTCGAAGGTCAATGCAGTCCCTGCATCGACAACGATGGCCGGGCCGCCATACTCATAGTAGGCTCCCGCAGCATTTGCTATCCTGTCCCCCCCCACTCCCTCAGGACTGTCGACGACAATTTCAATGCCGCAATCGCTCATTCCGTCCACGATTTTACTGTCCACGCCGACAGCGGAGGCCACTGCGGCCGCCACGCTTCCGGTCTCGGAGGGCACGACCGAACATATGCCTCCCATGTCCGGTTTCAGCCTCCCGTCCACCGTGGCCAGGAGGGAGGTGAGCAATAAACCGTATTCATCGCTGGTCCGCTCCCGCGTCATAATCCTCCAGAAGGCTTTGGCCTCCGTTTGTTCCATCAAACCTACGGTCGTCGTGGTATTGCCCAGATCCACACATATGATCATGGTTTCCTCCTAACCCACCCCGACAACATCTCCGGCCAGGATTCGCTGAAGCGAGCAGTCGTCACGTTTCAAGATCAGCGCCCCCCGGTCGTCGATATCTATTGCCGTACCTTCTATGAGGCCTCCTCCGGTATGCACTCGGACCATCTTGCCAACCAGCGAAGACCTACCAAGCAGCTCTCCCTTCAGCTCTGAGAAACCCCTGTTGACCAGTCTAATGTATTTGCTCTCGATGCTTTCGATCACGGCCACAAGTACATCGCCCCGGCTTATGCCATCGCCGGCTTCCATGCTTACGGAGGTGGCTATTCCTCTTATTTCCGGAGGGAAGTCGGCCTCTCCCCCAAGCACATTGATGCCGATCCCCACCACAACGAAGTGGAGGGCCCGTCCAAGGAACTCCGCCTCCGTAAGGATACCACAGATCTTGCGGCCGTGGACTAGCACGTCGTTGGGCCACTTGATGCGGGCGGGTATGCCGTATTCCTCATCAAGTGCCGTGGCAATACCCAGGGCCGCTGCCAGTGACAACGTCGTCGAAGCCTCCGGTGACAGGTCAGGCTTGAGAACGAGCGAGAACCAGAGCCCGGCGGAATGAGGAGAATGCCATTTTCTCCCGAGGCGTCCTCGTCCTTTGGTCTGCTCTTCGGCTATAACCAGCGCCCCGTCCGGAGCCCCACCCCTGGCCAGCGCGGTCGCAACGTCATTGGTGGATCCGACCCTCCCGAAGGCAAACACCTCGGAGGCGAGAATCGTGGTGGATAGGCTCGCCTTTATGTCCGCACCGTCCAGGGTCGAAGCGGTCTCTTTCAGCCTGAAACCTTCACCGGGAACCTCATCGATCCCGTACCCTCGTTTGATGAGATCCTGGACGATCGCTCTCACTTCCCCTGGGGCAGCCCCGCAGATCCGCCCCAGCTCTTCACCGGTGACATATCTGCCGGCACTTCTTAAACTGACCACAACGGCCACTTCCAATCGACTCATTCAGAAGTCCAGACTTATGTCCGTCGACGGTGCCGAATGCGTGAGCAGGCCTATCGAGATAAAGTCCGGTCCGCACAAGGCGATTCGCCGGACGTTCTCGAGCCGGACGTTACCCGACACCTCGACCAACGGGCTGGATGAGAGCCGCCTGACCGCCCTGACGGCCCGCTTGAGCCGGTTGAGAGGCCAGTTGTCGAGCATCACCATATCTATGTCGAGCCCTTCGAGGCCGGCCGGATCGGTATCGGGCCCGACCTCCACTTCAACGCCGACCCCGGGCTTCGCCCTGCGCACCCGCCCGACCGCCTGCCTCATGCCTCCTGCCGCCTTTATGTGATTGTCCTTGATGAGTGCCAAATCCGACAGCCTCGGCCGGTGGTTGAACCCGCCTCCTGCCAGGACGGCATATTTCTCAAGATACCGTAGCCCGGGTATGGTCTTCCTGGTGTCGACGATACCGGCCCCTGTCCCTTCGACCTCACCGACGAACCGGCGGGTGAGCGTGGCGATTCCCGAGAGGTGCTGGATGAAATTGAGAGCGACTCTCTCACAGGTAAGTATGCTGCGGGCTCTTCCCTTGATCCGGGCCAGCTCGTACCCCCGTCTATAGTATTCGCCTTCCCGGGCGGCGCAAACCACCGAGGTCTCCGGGTCGAAGGACTTGAAAACGGCTTCAAGCACAGGCAGGCCCGCAATGACACCGTCGGCCTTGAGCATGAGTGCGGCATCGGCCCGTACCCGCGGGCCAACCGTGGCCACCGTAGTCACGTCGCCGCTCCCGATGTCCTCCCTTAACGCCCGGGATACGGCTCCATCTAGGAGCCTTCTTCCGAGTTTGACCTTAAAAGGAAACTTCACCGCCTTGCTCTCCTTCTGCCTTTCCGGCGACCGCGCTTCTCGCCGGTCATCGCCATCATTGCGATGATGTCCTCCATCCTGTCGCGAAGCGACGCCGCCTTCTCGAACTCAAGGTTCTTCGCGGCATCCATCATTTCCGCTTCAAGGGCGGCCAGCATCTGCTCATAGTCCCCACCCTCGAACATCCCCTCAGGTCCCACTTCCCTTGACGCGCGCGAGTCCGCTACGGATGTGGCCTGAATAATCTCTTCGGTCGACTTATAGATGGTCTCAGGCACTATACCATGCTCCTCATTATACCTAATCTGTTTCCGCCTTCTTCGCCCGGTCTCCTTCATGGCCCTGTCCATGGATCCCGTAATCGCATCGGCATAGAGTATCACCTTGCCCGAAACGTTTCTTGCCGCCCGGCCCGCAACCTGTATCAGCGAGGTTTCAGACCTGAGAAAACCTTCCTTGTCCGCATCGAGCACAGCGACAAGGGAGACCTCAGGCAAATCGAGCCCCTCCCTCAGGAGATTGATCCCGACAATCACATCGAATTCCTTCAGGCGCAGTCCCCTCAGGATCTCGACCCTTTCGATAGCCGCGATGTCGGAGTGAAGGTAACGCGCCCTGATCCCCAGCGAGAGCAGGTACTCGGTCAGGTCCTCGGCCATCCTCTTGGTGAGCGTGGTGACAAGCGCCCGCTGGCTCCTTGCAGTCACCTCCCTTATCTCCCCCACCAGGTCGTCGACCTGACCGGCCACCGGCCTGACCACGGTCTCCGGATCTACCAATCCGGTCGGCCTGATGATCTGCTCTACGATCACTCCGCCGCATTTCTCGATCTCGAAGTCGGCGGGTGTTGCGGAAACGAACACCACCTGGGCCACTTTTGACTCGAATTCTTCGAATCGAAGAGGCCGGTTATCCAGGGCCGAAGGCAGCCGGAATCCATACTCGACAAGGGTCTGCTTGCGGGACCGGTCACCCATATACATGCCCCGAATCTGCGGCAAGGTAACGTGGGATTCGTCTATGATCGTGAGGAAGCGCTCGGGAAAGTAATCAACGAGTGCGCAAGGCGGCTGCCCGGCGGCCCGCCCGCTCAGGTGCCGCGAGTAGTTCTCGATACCCGGACAATAGCCTATCTCCCGCAGCATCTCAATGTCATACCTGGTCCTTGACTCAAGCCTCTGGGCCTCCAGGAGCCTCCCATCCTCCTTAAGCCCGGCGAGCACTTGCTTGAGCTCGATTTCTATGTCCTTGATCGATGCTTCCAACCTCGCATACGGCATTACGAAGTGCTTGGCCGGGTAGATGCTTACCTGTTTCTTCCGGGTGAGTATCTTGCCGGAGGTCGCATCCACCACCGACAACCGCGTCACTTCATCCCCGAACATCTCGATCCTGACCGCATGTTCCTCACTCGACGGGATCACTTCGACAGTATCACCGCGCACACGGAAGGTGCCCCGCACGAATTCGTAGTCATTCCTGGTGTACTGCATGTCCACCAAGTTCCTGAGCATGGCATCCCGCGGGATTGTCTGGCCTTCACTCAGGGTGATGAGCATGTTCCTGAAGTCGTCCGGCGAGCCTATGCCGTAGATGCAGGATACGCTCGCCACCACGATGACGTCTTTTCGCTCCAGGACCGAGGCCGTCGCCCTGAGCCTCAGTTTATCGATGTCCTCGTTGATGGAAGCGTCCTTTTCGATATAGGTGTCGGTCGAGGGGATATAGGCCTCCGGCTGATAGTAGTCGTAGTAGCTTATGAAGTACTCCACGGCATTATCGGGGAAAAAGCCGCGAAACTCGGCATAGAGCTGGGCTGCAAGCGTCTTGT
>CAZRAU010000008.1:0-944 GCA_964598025.1 uncultured bacterium | reverse complement strand
GTTGTGAGAGATTACAAGGGTCGGCAGCCCCGTACGGGCTATGACGTTGGCCATTGTGAAGGTCTTGCCCGATCCGGTGACGCCCAGCAGGGTCTGCCACCGCCTGCCCAGTTCGATGCCGTCCACCAACTCGTCTATGGCGGCCGGTTGGTCTCCTCCGGGCTTGTACTTGGATACCAGCTTGAATTTCATGGCGCCCTTGGCTCCGGCGTCAGGGAGAAATCCGGAAGTCGGTGATCACGTTGTCCCCGACATTCGGCAGGTCGACTTTCTCACCGTTCAAGACAAGCGTCATCGAGTTCTCGTTTGCGATTATCGTATCGGCCCAGAAGGGCTCATTGGAATAGAAGGTATCCCTGAAATCCGACCGCAACCAACGGTTTACAAGGACGCTGTCCCCGGCCCGAAGCCTCGCCTTGACCGCATATCCGCTCACCGATACGGCGAGCCAGTTCCTGCCGGCCTTCCCCCCGGGCCCGCCCGCCCTGGTCCCGGCAATCTCCGGCTCTTCACTCCGCCGGTCCCCTCCGACGGCACGATCGCCGGTCGTCTCAACCTCATCCGCGCTGCCGACGGTCACCGGCCAGGCATCTTCCCCGCCCACCCGCTCTGCGAAGGAATCGTTCTGCTCGGGCAGGCCACCGCCGCTGGTTCCCTCATCCTCCCGGCCGCGGATCTCCTTCACTCCCGAATCGATCCCGGTTGAATCCGACGGCATCACCACCCCCTGTGAATCAGGCCTCTCCGCTTGCGTGGACTCGGCTGCACTAGCCCGGGATCCCCCGGCATCCCCGGCCGGCCCGCCCAACCCTTTCACCTTTATGACCCGGTCATAGAAGACAAGGATGGCCACCGCCACAACAATGACAACGGCAAGCCATACCAGGGTCCGGCGCCTTCCCGGGCCGGTTCGGCTCTCCCGAGGATGCACGATACTTTTTGAG
>CAZRAU010000007.1:36693-69489 GCA_964598025.1 uncultured bacterium | reverse complement strand
CTCATACCGCTCGCCGCTTCAGGCCTCTTGGGGTTCTGGGGCGATCTGCTGAGCCGAAGATGGCGCTCGCTGGCTGTCGCGGCGATACTTATCGCCTCAGCCGCCGCCCTCTCGGACTTCGATTATCTTGCCCTTTCGCACCTTGAGTTTCCGTCCATAATCGTGAACAAGGCACATGTAGAGCGCCTCTCCGGTGATTTCGTCGCAGCCCGCAGGCATGTCGAGATGGCCTTGCACCGCGAACCCGGGAACGCCGGTGCGTTCTTCCAGCTGGGAGCCATGGAACAGGCAGAGGGCGACCTGCCGGCAGCTATCGCCGACTATCTCACCTCACTGGAGCACGACCCCTTCTTCTATGCCTCATACAGCAAATCTCAGGCGATACTTGAGCAATCCGGCATAAGCCCTTCGTATCTTGATAGTTACGTTACTGCTGTTCTTGAGGGGAAAGCCCATGCGGACCTGCGCATGAGGCTCGTGGAATTCGTCGCCATCCGAAATCCCAATCCGGGCCCGGGGCTTGAAGATTGAATTCAATCTCCAGGATCAGACCCCAGACTCCGGAGGAGTTGTCCGGCTTCGGGATGGCCGGGGTACCTTGCCAGCAGATCCTGAAGCACCTCTTTTGCTTCCCCGGTCCTGCCCTGCGCCATATATGTCCTGGCCAGATTGAGGCGGGACCCGGTCATTGACGGGTCGGCGGCGACGGCCGACTTGAAATCCTCGATCGCAGGCCCGTATCTTCCCAATCTGGCGTAGGTGTTGGCCCGCATATCGTAAACATGGGCAGTGTACCCTGACGGGACGGCAAGGGCTTTGTCACAAAGGGCCAGAACGCTATCGAACTCTCCCCGCGTGAAGAAGATCCCCGCCGCCCCCAAGTAGGCCGGAACAAATGCGGGATCCGAACTCATAGCCTTCCTATACTGTACCAGGGCTTTCGCGCTCTGTCCGATGCCGTTCAGGGCCAGACCCCTTATGTAGAGCATGTCCACCTTGCCGGGTGCGAGGTCCAGCGCCCTGTCCACCAGTTCGAGCGCTTCCTCCGGGCGCCCCTCGTCCACATATATCATGGCGAGGTTTCCATAGATCTCGGGCATGTCAGGCGCCAGCTTGAGAGCCCGCTTGTATACCTCGGCCGCCTCGCTATATCTGCCCAGCGCCTGGAGCGCTATCCCCTTGATAAAGTGGGACTCACCGTTGTCCGCATCAATCACGAGCGCGCGCTCGGCTATCCGGAGAGCTTCCATCCCCCGGCCCCGTTCGACGTAGATGTTTCCCAGGCTGTGGAGGGCTTCAAGGTTGTTCGGGTCTCTTTCGAGGACCTCGGTGAGGCCCCTCACGGCCAACTCGTCTTTGCCCATCTTGAAGTATGCATCGCTCATACCGATCTTCACTTCGGCGTTGCCGGGTTCGTCGTCGAGAAGTTGCTTGTAGAGACTCACCGCTTCGGCATACTTGCCGTTCTTGTGGTAGTAGTTCGCCAGGTTCACCAGCGAATTCTGCCCACCCGCGACATAGCCGAGCGAGACCAGCTTATCCTTGAGCGCCTGATCCGCCGCGGACGGCCCGACAGATATGTCGGCAGGCGCGAAGAGCGAGTCATAGACCGAGGTATATGCGATCGGATGGTCTGCCACCCATTTCCGGTCGAAAGCATCCAGAAGCACCTTGCCCGGCATCTTCCGGTCGACCGGCATGCCCAGCAGATAGAGGATGGTCGGGGCTATATCCATTACGCTGGCATCCTCGATTTCGTAACCGGGTTTTACGATACCGCCATAGATCGCTATGGCGCCGTTCAGCCTGTGCCATTCAATCGCCTGTCCGAAACCCATCCGGGAGTCGCTCAATGGCCTGAAATCACCCGACTTGAAACCGTGGTCGGAGACAATCAGCAGCACTGTCTCGTCGTCAATCATGTCCAGCACGTCCCCCAGGATGCGGTCCGCCTCGGCGTAGGTGGCCGCAATCGCCCCCCCGTAGCGTTTCTCATCTTCGGGACTAACACCGTCCATCGCAGGCTTCATGCACCTCATGAATAGGTGACACACACTGTCGGTGAATTCGAAGTAGACCCCGAAGAGGTCCGGTCCATAGGCCGGATAGAGCTTCTTCATGACGTTCTCGTAGGTACGGTAGGCCGATATGATCTGCCTAAGGCTGCCCTCGGGATCGGATGGCCCCTTGGCCGGCGGGGCGTCCGGCTGCTTGTAGGCGCCGATAGGGCCGTTTATGTACCGGGACAGATCGCTTCCGGGATCCCCGATTTCTACGCTGAGAGGCTCTATCTCGGCATAGAGGCCTGCCGGGAAGGCAAGCCCCTTCTGCGGGCTGCGTTTCTCACCGTCCATCCACCGCGGATCGAACATATGATAAGCGAAGCGGTCGCTGACGATGAACCCGTTGACTGCTTCCGCCGGAAAGGAAGCGAACCAGCCGATGAAGCCGCAGCTCAGATCCGTAAGCGACATCATGTTCCACACCGCCGGGACCTTTCTCATGCTGCTTGTGACGGGTATGTCCTCTCCCGTGAGTTTGTCCCGCATCAGGAAATCCGTGATTCCATGAATATCGGGCGTTACACCTGTCACCATGGTGGTCCAGATCAGCGGCGAGACCAGGGGTTCTATGGACTGCAGGTTCCCCCAAGCCCCTTCCCTTCTGACCCGCTTCATGTTGGCGAGATCGACCGACTCGGCCACCCGCTGCATTATGATCCAGTCATAGCCGTCGAGCCCGAGGATGAAGACCTTCACTCCGTCTTGTGTCTCGAGGTCGAAACTCGGAGCTTCCTCTTCCCGGATGTTGGTGAGAACCACGGATGAGATCCTGATTCCGATAGGCTCGAGCTTGGCGCTCGTGCGCTCGGCAATCTCCCCACCCAACCTCCCGATGGCGGCAGCGGGATCAGCCTCTTCCGAGATGGCCGCCGTCAGTTCGACGAGCAAGGCAGGCATTACAAGCTTCTCAAAGACGGCTTCACCGTAGTCCCGGTCGAGATCCCTGACCCTCTCCCTGACCAGGTCGAGGTCCACATCCATCTCTACACGCATGCCCTTCCCCGCGCGGGTCCGCACTTCCAGAGACTCATCGCCCCGCAGCCTATGGGACTGGCTCAGCTTGAAGCGCCTGACCTCACCGTAGGGCATGACGACATGGATGCCGGGCGTAAGTTCCTTGATGTCCGGACCACTGCCGACCAAGGCGACTTCTCCGGGGCCGATATTCTTGATAGACAAGGTCAGAAAGACCGCTATGAGCGCGATCAAGACAAGGATGGCAATTCGCGTCAACTGCACGACCTCGGTGGAGCTGGTGAGCGGATTCGAACCGCTGACCTACGCATTACGAGTGCGTTGCTCTACCAGCTGAGCTACACCAGCATGAATATGGTGACGCGGCTCGGAGTCGAACCGAGGACACCAGGATTTTCAGTCCTGTGCTCTACCAGCTGAGCTACCGCGTCCACTCAGAATGAAAGTATTCACACGTCCCGGCGATGTCAAGCGAAACCTACGCCGTCTCAAGCACTTGCTTGATCGTGTCCTTGAGCTCGCTGAGGTCGCTGGACTTGACAATGTAAGCATCGGCACTCCAGGTGGAGAAATCCGACTTGAACGTGGAGTAGGCGGTGTTCAGAACCACCGGTATGGTCTTGTCGTGCTTCATTATCACGTCAAGCACCGACAGACCATCCATTCCTTCCATCTTTATGTCGAGTATAACGACATCAGGCCTGGACTGCTTGATGCTTTCAAGGGCATCCTTACCGGACGGAACCGTCCGCACTTCGTAGCCCTCGTCCAGCAGTTCTTTGGAGTAGAGCATTCGCAGACTCTCGTCATCATCTACTACCAGCACCTTCGCCATACCGCCCTCCGTAGTGTCTTAAAGCGTCCTAGGGGTTTCTACCGTCTCTGCGTCTATCTCTCATCATACTCCTACGATCCACAGGGCCTCGCCGGCGCTCACCGTCGATCTTCATCGGAAGCGTCAAGAGGAACACGGTCTCTTTCTCCTCACTTCTTACATCGATCGTCCCGCCGTGCTCGTAGACAATCTCATAGGTAACCGCCAGACCCAGGCCCGAACCGCTTGACCGGGTGGTGGCAAACGGCACGAATAGCCTATCCAGCATGGCCCGTTCAATCTGGGGGCCGTCGTTTCCTATCCGGACCTCGACGGCGCGTTCGGACCGGCAGGAACTTGCCCACAGCCGGCCCCCGTCCCGGATGTTATCGATCGCGTTTTGCAGCAAGTTGATGAACACCTGTTTCATCTTGTCTGAGTCTATCATCACATCCGGCAGGCAGTCCCCCAATTCCAGGTCAAGCACTGCCTTCTTGGCCTCGAACTTCTCTCTAAAGAGGTCTACTACCTCCTCGATCACGCCGTTTATGTTCCCCGCCCTCAAATCGGGAGGGGACAGCTTGGCAAAACACAGCTGCTCGGTAAGTATGCGTTCCAGCCTGTCTGTCTCCTTTACGATGATGTCCACATGTTTACGGTTTGGATCGTCCTCGCCCAGACGTCTCTGGATAGACCTCGCAAAGCCGCCGATCGCGGTCAGTGGATTTCTAATCTCATGTGCAACCTGTGAGCTCAATTCCCCGAGGGCTGCCAGTCTCTCCGACCTAAGGAGATGCCTGTGGAGCTCCCTTATTCGTTCCTGGGATTTTCTCAGACCATCGATGAGTTTGGCGTTGTCTATGGCTATGGCAGCCTGCCCGGCCAGGACCGTCAGAAACCGAAGATCATTGTTACTGAAACCCTCATGGCCGAGCGATTCAGTCGGCGACCGGTCGAAAACGGTCAGGGTCCCTATGGCACGGTCACCCTTCGCCAGGGGAACGCAAATGAGGTTCTTCCTGCGTGCAAGGTTCGGGTCGGAATCCGCATACCCGCTTGTGTCCTTCATCAGTCTCGCCCGGCCGTCCCTGGTCACCTCTTCAGCAATCGATTGGGCTCCCTCATCCGTTGACTGCCCCATCTCGCCTATGGTCAAGCCGAACATCGCCTTGGTTGCAAGCTCCTGCGTCTCATCATCCACCAACCTGAGGACCGCCCCTCTTGCGTTCAGGACCTGCGCCGAGATTCTCGCTACGAGCAAGAGGTCTGTCTCGAGATCGGTGGTCGACAGAATCCCCTTGCTGACCTCGGTAAGTGTGGAGAGCTCCTGGAGCCGCCGCTCGATATCCTCATGGTGACTCGTGCTTGCTATGATCTGCCCCACTTGATAGGCAAGAGCCTTAAGCAATCCGACCTGCTCGTCGGAAGGCATCTCGCCTGTTATCAGGTTGTCTGCGATGATGACACCTATCGGCCTCCCGACACTGGTTATGGGAGTGCATACGAAGGTCCCCGAACCCAGCTTGCGGAGGATCTCTTTTTCACCCAGCAGATCGGGATCCGCGACAACCTTGGTCTCGCCGCGTAATATGCATTCCTCGACCATGGAGGCGCCCTCGCCTACACCGATCTCCATCCGCCTTGCAAGCTCGGTCAGCTCCACATCACCCTCTCTGCCCCCCATCCTCGCCGCCGAGACGACATCCTGGAGATTGTTGGCCTTCTCCTCGATGTCCTTCCAGATTTCGCTTGCCTCCTGCGGGCTCCGGGGCCCTACGGCGAGCGCCCCGCGCAGCCGTGTGCCGTCCTCGCTGAGGAGAAATAGAAAGGCGCGGTTAAACCCGATGGAATAGCCCGAGGTCACACAAGCGAGGATGATGCGAAGTGTGGTCTCAAGATCATCGGCAGCCTGGACGTGATTGAGTATCTCAAGCAGCAGCGCCATCCCGTTGTTGCTGCGTTCGAGATCCCGGATTCTGGCTTCCTGCTCCTTTACAACGGTGAGAAGCCTCTCCTGCCCTCCGGCGGCGTCCAGTAGACCCACCCCCGGATCTGATTCCGGGCCGGTCTCCCTTGAAGAACTCTCGGCGTGACCGGGTCCCTCGCGCGCGGTGTCCGAAGGGCAAGGTTCGGCCGGAACCTGGTCCTCTCTGGAATCGGAGTCGCTGTTAGGATCGGTAGCCATCAGGATGCTCCTTGTGCCATTTCCAGGCGCTCTCTATGATACTCCCCAGAGAGGCGTAGGCCGGTCGCCACCCCAGCAGCTGCCTTGCCTTGTCGGCACTTGCGACCAGAACCGCGGGATCACCCTCCCGGCGGGCGGATACCTTATAGGGAATAGCCTTACCGGCGACTTTCTCCGCGGTCCTTATGACATCAAGTATCGAGAAGCCCTTGCCGTTTCCGAGATTGATCTTCTCGGAGGTGTGTCCTCTCAGTATGTTCAGGGCTTTCTCGTGCGCATCCGCAATGTCGGCGATATGCACATAATCCCTTACGCACGTCCCGTCGGGAGTCGGATAGTCATCCCCGAACACCACCAGCTCGTCCCTCAATCCGAGAGCGGACTTGAGAACGTTCGGAATCAGGTGGGTCTCAGGGTCGTGATCCTCGCCCAGACCAGCTGCCGCACCGGCCGCATTGAAGTAGCGGAGGCACACGCTCTTCAGGCCATAGGCGGAATCGCAGTCTTCAAGGAGGTGCTCGAAGGCCAGCTTGCTCCGGCCATAGGGGTTCATGGGCTTACGGGGGTCATCCTCAGTCATCGGGATGCGCTCCGGCTCGCCGTATATGGCACAGGTGGATGAAAAGACCAAGGACTTGACATCGTGCTCCACCATTGTACGAATCAGATTGTGGCCGTTGGTCACATTATTGGCGTAGTATTCCAGGGGCTTGCTCATCGATTCGCCGAGAAGTGCGCTGGCTGCGAAGTGCATCACGAAATCAGGCTGAAATGAAGTTATGATACGCGAGAGCCGTTCCCGTTCGGCAAGATCCGCGACCTCGAGCTGCACTCCCTCGGGCACCGCAGCCCGGTGTCCGGTCGAGAGATTGTCGTAGACCAGCACCTGATGACCTTTGTCCCGAAGGTTGGCAATGCAAACCGAACCCACATAGCCGGCACCGCCCGTCACAAGAATCCGCTCTTTCAATATACTCCCCTCTCGATAGTCCGGATGTCACCCAAAGATTAAGAGCCCAGCCCCTAGGATGTCAAGATTCCAGGCCATCTATCGGCACCGCCGTGATGGAACATGAGGCTCGCACCGGCCGCCCCATGCTGGATTATGATATATCTTGACTCCGGCGACCGGGATATGATATAATGATTTCAGTCTGAAAGAGAAGGCCCCATGCCTTGGCTCAGTGGCGTGTGATATGGAGAGGTGAGACAAGACATGGTCGAGCTTACCGGAGATCGTGATTTCGCGCAGAGTGTTGCCGGCGAACACGGGGAAGCAAGTCTTCAATACTCCGTAGCGAGAATCTACGGAAGGCCGGACGAAACACTGCGCAACGGTAGGGTCCATACCTGGTACTACTTCGGTGACCGGGTGGCTTTTGTGTTCGAAGGTAATATTATTCAGAAGGTAGTGGATCTCCTACCGAGTACCTAGAGAAGCTCAGGAAGTTGTGTCGGCCCTTTGACCGCCCTGGGCTTTGTTTATACCCAGGAGGGGCAACAGCTCCAAAAGCGAGTCCACCACCGTCACACCGGGAAGCAAGTCCTCGATCTGCCCGGCATCAAGAAGCCCGGTCCTTGCTATGAACCTTATGCCGGCGGATCTGGCGGTCAGACCGTCCCTGTGGCTGTCTCCCACGAAAACCAACCGGGCCAATTCGGTATTCAGGGCCGATGCGGCGAAATCGAAGTGGTCGCGGCCTTTCTCAAAACCGGGCTTGAATCCCATGACCAGGTCCACCTCCAGGCCTCTGGATTTCAGCAGGTCCCGGATCAGGTCCTCCAGATTGCTGCTCGAGACACAAACCTTTATGCCGCTGCGTCTGATGCCGGTGATCGCAGGAGTGGCATCGGGGTAGAGCCTGAAACCCATCAGGTTTTCCCGTTTGGTGCTCTCGAAATCCCTGACCGTCCCGGAATTCCTGGGGTCACCCGGGAAGATGATCTCCATTTGCTGGACAAAAGGCAGGCCGGAGGTCTCGATATAGGCGCTGCGAGCTCGATCAGGCGGCATCCCATACCTGTCGGACAGCAACGAAGCAGCCGTTTCGGTGAGAAAACCCATCGTATCCGCTACGGTGCCGTCGAAGTCCAGTATTATCGCATCCACGGGCTCTTTAAGATCCATCCGCCATCCCGTCATTCGGACTGCGCCCCACATCTTGATCACACCGCACATTGCGGGAGCGGCCGGAACCCACTCCATCAGGCGGATTCCCCAATACCAAAGCTACGTCAGTCTACGGAGGCCTGTCAAGTGAAGGACCGAACATATTCAACTTTGATGTTGACTTATGCGGTACCATACGTATCATAGCAGCTGATTTCGGCCTGTTTGATTTCATCACGGAAAGGAGGTGAGAAAATGAGTTTGATAGACCAGATTGAGGAGAAGACCGTCCAGAAAGCGTTCGACAAGATGGCCGCCATCGCCGCCCGCGGTTCCGACGATGCACTGCTCAAGGTGGTGACGGTGGTGGAGAAGATCACGACCAATGAATACTGGTCGGGAGTCATCAAGAGCGCCCGTGAGAAATTCAGCGCCGGTCATCCCGGGGGCAGACTCGCCATGCGGTTCCTCAGGGACATAAACCCCAAGGTCCGCAACAGGGTACTACGCAATCTGATCGTCAAGGAGGGGTTGATCGCGCCCAACAAGAGGCACCGTATCAGAGAGAAGGAAGGCTTCTATCCACCATCATTACTGGTAGTGAGTCCTACAATGCGATGCAATCTTAAGTGTTATGGATGCTATGCTGGCAATTATACAAAGGATGAAGATCTTCCGTTCGAGGAGTTCGACAGGATCATACAAGAGGGTAAAGAGCTCGGGATATACCTCTATGTTGTCTCCGGCGGTGAACCTTTTGTTTGGGACGGCCTCATGGACATATTCGAGAAGCATAACGACTGTGTCTTCCAGGTCTATACCAATGGGACTCTCCTAGACGATGAGACCTGCGCCAGGATTGTCGATCTCGGCAACGTCTGGCCCTGCATCAGCGTGGAGGGCTTCGAGAAGGAGACCGATGAGCGCAGAGGCAAAGGAACCTTCAAGAAGATCACCCAGGCGATGGAGAGTCTTAACAAGCGCAAGGGGGTGTTCGGGTTCTCCTTGACCGTGACCCGGCAGAACGCTGAGTTCGTCACCAGTGACGAGTTCATCGACGAATGGGTCAGACGCGGGTGCTTCCTTGGATGGGTCTTCGTCTACATACCGATCGGCAGAAAGCCCGACGTAAACCTCATGCCGACGCCGGAACAGAGGCGTATGGTCGGCAAGAAGGTCAGGTACTTCCGGTCGACTAGACCCATCTTCATTGCCGATTTCTGGAACGACGGCGATTATGTCGATGGCTGTATCGCCGGTGCAAAGAAATACTTGCACATCAACTGCCACGGTGATGTCGAACCCTGTGTGTTCGCGCACTTTGCGGTCGACAACATAAAGGGCAAGAAACTGAAGGACGTCATTAATTCGCCGTTCTTCAGGTGCATAAAGGCGAAGCAGCCTTTGGCCACCGACCATCGGATGCCGTGCATGATCATCGACCATCCGGAAATCCTGAGATCCGTGGTCGAGGAAAGCGGCGCTCACCCCACACATCCGGGGGCCGAGACCCTGGTGACCGATCTTGCCGACTCGCTTGACACATACTCCAAGTCCCTCAGAGAGGTGATCGACAAGGAGGACGAGTTGGAGAGGCAGGAGAATGTGGCCCGCGCCGTGTGATTTGCGATTCTGATCGCGGGGGGCCCGCCAAGGGCCCCCTTTCCTCATCCGCCTGCGCGGGAAACCACGGGGTTGCCCGTGTGGTGTTACATCCGTCCCAGCCGATTGACATGTGGAAGCAGTGGGCCTTATAATACCCTATGCAAATCAAAGACATGACACAATCGGCAGGAGGAATCACAAGTTGAGGACCGACACCAAGGCGCACAATGCTTATGTCGTTTTCGCGTCGCTTGCTGCAGGATTCACTGTATTCGTGTTCCTCCACATCTGGACAAGGGCATTGCCCAGCCTTTTTGCCGACCCGGTTCTCACGGGCGCCTGGGTGCCTTGCTCGGTTCTTTCCGGTGTCGTGCTGGGCTGCCTGTACTTCGGCAGGAAAGCTCTGCTTGTCGGCTCGCCGGCACGTATGCTCTCCTTGACGCTGTTTGCGTTCGGAGTGGTCGGGATCCCGGTGCGGCAGATTCTCAAGGCAGCGGGCAACATCCCGGATGCCATGATGGGTGCCGGGGTTACATCCGCCGGAGCTTTCACCGCCGTTGTCGCGGCAGTCACGTTCTGCGTTCTCTTCATACCGGGCTTCTTGCTCGGGGGAGTTCTTGCCTTCGGAGCCACAACCACCGGCCCCCGGCGGGTCCGTACCGCCTACCCCTTCTGGTCGCTTTTCCTGGGCCTCGCGGTAGGTCCCGTGATGCTCGTTTTCGGTATGTTGCCGCGCCTGGGCGGCATCCCTTGCATGACGATCGCGGCAGCTGTGGCGGCCGTCACGGGTTTGGCGGGCCTCTTCCGGCCGAGCGTGGCGCACTCGGCCGATAGTGCCTCCGACACGGAGTCTGCTGAGGAAGCCGACAACCACTCAACCGCCGGCCGTGCTGTACTCGAAACCATCTACGTCTTCGCCGTGGCGACCTGGGCGATCTTGTGGTTCAGGCTCTCCCTCCTGGCGACAGGCCCGTCCTTGCAGGCCCTGGCGGCCTTGTTGACTGCGTTGTTCGCCGGGCTCGCAGCCGGGTCTGCCGTTGGCGCGCAGATCGCCGGGAAGCGAGCGGATCCTAAAATCTCCATGGGGATCGTAACGGGGGCAACCGGTGTCCTCCTGTTTTTCTTGGGCAGGTCGGCCGGGGCGCTGCCTTTGATTTTTCTGGATGCGGTCGGTGACCTCCCACTGGTCTGGGCAGATCTGCTGACCGGCTATTTCATATTGGCGTTTCTCATCATGTTCACCCCCGCTTTGCTGCTGGGTATCTTGCTGCAAATGGCTTCACGGGCTGCCGGTCGTGACAACGTCCGGTCAACCGGCACCGGGCCGGCCCGCTTCGCCCTGGGTGCTCTCGGGGCTCTGCTGGCGACCCGTTTTCTGCCGAGTGCGAACATCCCGCTCAGAGACCTCATCACACTGGTGCCATGGGTCACCGTCGGCGCTTCGATGCTGTTGTTGCTCGCAGCGCGGTCAACCTCGGCGAGAAAACTGGCTTTGATGTCTCCGGTGGTCCTCGCGGCGGTGCTTTTCAGCATAAGCCAGCCCCGGTGGAACCCTGTGATGCTATCACGCGGCATATATACGCTGCCGCTGGAGTTCAAACAGGTGGACGACCTGCCGCGGGCGCTGGCCGGAGTAGACCTGTTGTTCAACCAGGATGACCGGGACATAACCGTGTCGGTAGACCGCACCCCGGATGCCATGACCCTGAGGGTCAACGGAAGCAGCAGGGCCTCTGCCGAGAGCGGGATGGTACCCCACTCCCTCGCCGCACACATTCCCCTGCTTGTCCATGAAGACCCGCGCAAGGTCTTCATCACCGGCCTCGACGGTGGCCTTACCCTGCGTTCGATTGAGGCCTATCCCGTGGAGGAGATAGACTGTGCAGAACCTTCGGCCGCCGTCGTCCGGGCAGCTCGCCTCTTCTCGCCCTACAACGGGGATGCCCTGGCAGACCCTCGTCTGACCCTTCATGTCGGAGACGCGCGGAACTACTTGCTTTTCACCGACAACCGCTACGATGTCATGATTCTCAAGAGCCCTCCACCCTATTCTTTCGCGAGCGCCGAAGGCTTGACCGGGGATTTTTTCTCACTGGCGAGATCGAAGCTCGCGCCGACTGGGATAATGTGCCAGATGGTGAGCACATTCGATCTTGGGAAGGATTCCTTCAGGTCGCTTGTCAAGACTTTCGCATACTATTTCCCCAACGTCACCGTCTGGTCGGTTGGGGGTGATGATATAATCCTCCTGGGGAGCTCGCGGTCGTTCAGTTTTCCCGAAGAGGCGGTCCGGAACAGAATGGCCGTGCCCGAGGTCAAGGAAGATCTGAACAGGCTGGGTATGACCGATCCGCTGGGACTTCTCAGCTGTCTCATGATGAGAAGGGACAATCTGCTCGATCTCTGCGGCGGGGCGGACCTCCTGACAGATGACTCGAACAGATTGCTTCACGAATGGGCCAGGAGAACCCTTCAACTTGTAAGGACCGACGATCTGGATGCACTCGACTCGGTCGCGGAGAACCCCATAGTGCTGATCCCGGGACTGGACGGCAGATCGGCGGAGTACAAACTCCTCAGAGATCGCCTCGACAGGTGCCGGAAAGCCCGCGAGTACTACATCAGGTCCCTGGCCTCTTTGCGTGAGGGCAAACTGCGTGAGGCCGTATCGCAGCTCAGCGAGTCGCCGACACTTTGCCCGCTGAACGGTGTATACTCCCACTGGCTGGCCGACTATCTTGTCATGTTCTCCAAGAGCCTGCTCGCCGGCGGACGGGTCGAGGAGGCCATCGCTGCGGCAAGGCGGGCGGTAGAGCTTCTGCCGGGCAGCCCCCGAACATATTACAACCTCGCCTCGATCGAGCTCACCCGAGATCCTGCGACCGCCATAGCCTTGCTGGAGAGAGCTACGACGCTCAACCCTTATTATGTGCCGGCCTACCTGCTCAAGGCGGAAGCCGAACTCGCGATGGGAAAAGCCAAAGACGCCGCAGAGACCGTGGGCAGGGTGCTTCCCATGGAACCCTTTAACATGGAGGCCCACCACATTCGGGGGCTGAGCTTCATCGGGAGACGGATGTATCCGGAAGGCCGTGCCGAGCTTGATCTGGTTCTGGAGGCCGAACCTGAAAACACGGAGGCGATTGACGCTGTAGCATACAGCTGGCTCCTCGAGGAGGATCTGGACAAAGCGGAGACGCTCTACCGACGGTTACTGGAAATCGATCCGGGCCACCTCGGCGCCCTTAACAACTACGCAACCATATTGGCCGAGAAGGGGCGATATCAGGAGGCTGTCTCGATCTGGACGAAAGCTCTGGCGATAAGCCCCGGTGACAAGAACATTATGGACAATATCGAGGACGCCAGGCAGAGCATGCGGAGATAGCATGCCGGGCTAGTTCTCCAAGTCGTGCTCGGCCGGTTTGCAGGTGCAATCCACGTCTTGCGGGAGACCCTCGCTCCAATCTATGTTGTAATCATCGAAGTCCTCGACCGGACTCGAGGGAAATTCGCAGAGATTCTGCGGTGCACACCCGGCAACCCGCAGTACGTCCACATTCATGACCCCGTCGGGGACGGAACGGTCTATGGCATAGGCCACCGCCGCCTCGAATACGTGGCGCTGGTGGGAAATACAGGCTGCGATCCTGCGCAAACGCTGCGGGTCTAGAACCTCGCGGAAACCTGGGCCCGCCATCCCTTGCCCACGAAGTCCCCGCCCTCTTTGCTGTCGCGGTAGAATACCTGCAGCCTGGCCCGTCTCTCGACGTTCAGATTCACACCATAGTAGAGATCGCTCCTGGTGTCCCCATCCTCGTCCCTGTTGGGATCGAGCTTGTCAATCTTGAAGGTCGGCTGGATCATCGGAGTCACCCTGTAACCCACCACGAGGTAATATCCCCCGTACTCACGATCGAACCAGTCCAAACTCGGAGAAGTTGCAATCAGCGTGTCGACCGGCGTGGCCTCATCCAGGTAGCCCTTGCCCCTGAGCCACTCATACTGGAAGAGCACTTTGCCGGTGTCTACATGGAAGTAGAAGCTCATTGCGGACTTCTCGCTGTCGCAGGCCCATGAACCTTCATACATCGAGAAACCGAGACCGGCTAACATGGGTATGCCTACTCCTACTCTTCCGACGATGTCTTTGCTGTTGTTGTTGTCGTTGTTCCAGCTGGCGAATGTGCCGGAATACTCTCCACTCTGGTCATTGTAGTCGAATCCGGTACCGTTTACTGCGGCCACCTGGTAGTTGAACAGCTTGTACCGGCCGCTGAGCATAGCACCGACATCCCTGACGTAAGGGCTGGAGATCCCATTGCCGAAGGCGGTCTTCATGATCAACGACCTGTCGATTGCCTCCAGATCGAACCGCGACAGCTGGAATTCATAACCGAAGGGAATCGGGAACTGGCCGAACGTGAAGTTGGCGTATCGCACGATTGCGATGTCGACCATGGCATCGAGGATCAGAGGTTCACGCGCGAAGTCGACCTGAAGCGTCCCGGCTATCCGGTCCGTGATTTCCGCATGGCACTTGAGCCTGGCTGCCTTTACCAGAAACCGGGAGTCCTTATTGCCTTCGTCGATATACTGGCTCTGAATAAGACCGCTTATCTCCGGCCCCTCACCATAGGCGATGGCGCTGCCTGCCAGAAGTGCCGCGAGCACGAGACATCCTATCCTAAGCATGATTGGACCTCCTTTCGCCGTTCCGGGAAGCGTTATCAGGCATATGCGGTTCTCTTTTGTTCGGGGAATATACTGCGGGCTTGTGGCAAATAAAGCAAAATCGGCCGTGGTCCGGCGTCCGCCCGTCCGGATGACCGGACCCGGCGGCCGACTGCTTCAAATCCCGAAACTCGTCCCGACCGACAACGCACATTTGACAAGATCGTGGTCGGAGGGCACAGTCTTGAGCTTCGCAATCGCATCCGCAATCGGAACGGTGACAATGTCCTGGCATCTGAGTGCGACCATCACCCCATGTCCACCCTGTTCGGCCAGCTCCGCAGCTTTGCTCCCGAAACGCGTCGCCAGCACCCTATCGAACATAGTGGGTGTCCCGCCCCTTTGTAAGTGGCCGAGCACCGTCACCCTGGTCTCCAGACCGGTGCGTCCCTCTATCTTGCCCGCTATGAAATCGGCAATCCCTCCCAACCTCACGGGGTCCGTGCTCTCTCGCACTACCTTCTTCACCACCGCCTCGCCACCGGCCTCCTTGGCCCCCTCGGCGACAACCACTATGCTGAACCGCCGCCCCTTCTTGCTCCGCTCGACCACCCTCCGGCAGATCACCTCCAAGTCGAAGGGGATCTCCGGGATCAGGATTATGTCGCCTCCGCCACCGATTCCCGAGTAGAGGGCCAACCAGCCTACGTACCTTCCCATCACCTCAATCAGCATGACCCTGTGGTGGGATTGGGCCGTGCTATGGATCTTGTCGACCGCCTCCGTCGCCGTCGACGCACCGGAATCAAATCCAAAGGTCAAGTCGGTGCATTCAACATCATTGTCAATGGTCTTGGGTATGCCGATCACGGGGACTCCCTTTTCGGAAAGCCCCTTGCATATGTGGAGCGTCCCGTCCCCGCCTATTGCGACCAGCGTATCGGCGCAAGTCCGGTCGAAATTCCGAATGACCTCATCGGAAACATCTGAGAACTCGGTTGTGCCGGCTTTCTCGCCGGTCTGGAACCTGAAAGGATTGGCCTTGTTGGACGTGCCGAGTATCGTGCCGCCGAGAGTGAGGATCCCGGAAACGTGATCGTACGTAAGATCGTGCCACCGTCTTTCGATGAGACCCAGAAAGCCGTCTTCGATCCCCACTACGTCCATTCCGTAATCGTTTACCGCTGTCTTCACAACAGCCCTGATGACCGCGTTTATACCGGGGCAGTCACCGCCCGCTGTCAGCACTGCGATTCTCTTGGCCATCTGTATCTCCTTGCCGGTCGACCGGTTCCGTAGCGCAGGTGACGACGCACCGGCACCTTGACGGTCATCCACAGTATTACCGCTCCTCGATCATAAGACAAGACTTAAGTGACGGTTCAGATGAAGCCGGTTGCTCGTTCTTCGAAGGGCTTCCGATACCGCGTTGACTGCCTCGAGATGCCCCTATATATTAGTCACAGGCTCATGAAGATAAAGACCATCATAGGGATCGTTATATCGGCGGCAGTGATAATCGGCCTGCTCGAGGCGGTACCACCGACAAAGGTGCTGCCGCATCTTCGGGCTACCGACCCAGTGTATCTCGGACTGGCGTGTCTCGTGAACTTCGCCACCATCGCCTTGAGGGCCAGAAGATGGCAGGTCCTGGTTTCGGTATTCAAGCGTGTACCGTTTAAGGATACCTTCAATCTGCTGACCGTCGGCATTGCCATCAACTCCGTCATTCCCTTCAGGGTGGGTGAGGCATTCCGATCTTATTCGATGGCGGACCAGTGCCGGATAGGCAAGCGGGAATCGGTTTCCACGGTATTGCTGGACAAGAGTTTCGATGCGATCTCCTTCGGTCTGCTGCTCCTTCTGGCCAACGGGGTTTTCCGGCCTCCGTCGGGCATATCCGGCAGCACCTATGGATTCGTACTGACATCGATTGCCCTGGTGATTTCCATACCGCTGGTCGCCTGGCTTGGGAGAAGTGTGAGAGATCAACCCAGGGAGAAATTCGCCAGCGACCTTCAGCACAGGATCGCTCACAAGTTGGAACCGCTGTCGAGGGGGTACGCCTCATTGACAAGCTGCGCCTTCATTCATAGTACAGCGCTTTCGGTCCTGTCATGGATCGTGCAGTTCGTGGTCGCCATGCTGGCAGCTCGCGCGGTCGGCGTAAGGCTTCCTCTGGGAGGCTTGGTGATGGCTGTCTTCGCGGTCAACGCGATGTCCGTATTCCCTCTGACTCCGGCCAATATCGGGGTGTTCCAGGTGGCCTTCTTGGTGACTCTATCGGCCTATGGAGCGGATAGATCTTCGAGCCTGGCGGTCGCCACCGTGTTTCAGGCGGCGCTGGTGATACCGGTGACACTGCTGGGGCTGGCTCTTCTCCACCGGAGGCCGAGGATGCGTGGGAAATCCGCCGGAAGTTCCAGCCCGGGCAATTCATGAACCTCCGGCCGGTGAGTGACCGGGCTAGCCCGACATCACTTCACTTATGAGCTGATCGGCCCGCTGGCCGAAACCCACCTCTTTAACGGCCGATGCCACAACATAGATCCGTTCGTTGTTGGACATCTCGTCGGTCGGCAGCATGAAGAAACCAGGCCTTTTTGGATCATAGGCCAGCGTGAATCCGGTCAATAGCTCGCCGTCTGTAAAAAGCACCGCTATCTTACGCCCCTTGGAGGTAGGGAGCCTTTCCGGGAAAATCCTCACTTCCGAATACTCAGGACGTCCCTCGAAATTCTTCACGAAGAATACCGCCTTGAGGTCCTCCATTCTGACGTCGGCCGTGTGTGACACCTCATCGGTTTCCAGGTGGAAGTGCGGTTTTCCAGGCATGAAGTCGTGTGTACTGCCCTTCAGCACTCTGCCGTCCTTGAAGCGTAAAGCTACTTTGTTGATTTCGGGCACTTCTACGTGCTCCTTTCCAGGTTCGCCTTCGTCAAATGATCGTCACCGGCCGCCCCGAACTTGAAATGTTTCGGTCCGACCCCCTACTGGATGATCCCGCCGAAAACCAGGCAGCCATGTATGTAGCCGGCCAGGACCTGCCCCGGGGCCGGGGCAAAGCAAGGCTCATCGGTTATCACGGTGATCCGGTCCTCTCCGGCGTCGGTAATCCTGGCCCCCACCGGGCGGGAGTTGTAACGGTACCTGACGCTGAGCGTGCGCGAACCCTGGGTGGGGAGAGGGAGAAACTGATTGATCCCGGCCGCAGTGATCTCGGATCTGAGCGCCCTATCCCTCTCTCCGATCACTATGGTGTTTGTCTCGGGGCATTTGTCGACTACGTAGTATCGCTTACCTCGCAGGCCGAACCTCTGTCCCAGGGTATACGCCGCATGGCCTTTGTGCGTTCCGACGATATTGCCATCGCTATCCACGACGTCGCCCCGGCTGGGGACATGCCCTTCCAGGCACAGGAAATCATGATACCTGCCCCCGGCGACGAAGCAGAGGTCCTGACTATCCCTGGCCGCTGCCGGTACGCCGGCATCCTCGAGCAGCCGCCTCACGTCCTTCTTGTGGTAGTCCCCGAGAGGCAGCATGAGGAATCCCAGTATCTCAGGCTTGACCAGAGACAGGAAGTAGACCTGTGACTTAAGCTTGTCGACCGGTTCACATAGGGTCGTGCGGCCCGCGATTTCGCCGATTCGCGCGTAATGGCCGGTGGCGGCAAACTCGAAGCCCTGCTCCTTGACCCAAACCGCAAGCCGGCCCAACTTGATTTCACGGTTACAGCATGCACAGGGGTTCGGAGTCTTCCCCTCGAGGTAACCGGAGATGAACCGCCCGAGCACATCCCGCCGGAATTCAGAACGCAGGTCGACAACCGTGTGAGGTACTCCGAGCACCCGACAGGTTTCGCGGGCACCGGCAATACCATCAGCGGCGGTTCCCGCATCTTCCCAGAACCGGGCGCTGATACCCTCGACCTTGTGGCCCTGCATCTTCAGAAGCAATGCGGCACCGGCCGAGTCGACACCTCCGCTCATCAGCACGGCGACCCTTGCCATATGACATCAACCCTCGAGCAGCGTGTCGAGCAGGCATCTCGCCCGCTCCGGATCGCCCACACCCCTGACGACGGCAGTGCCGTCCGCAAGCAGCATGAACTCGGCTTCACGAGTCACGATCAGCAATGCCTGCCCCTGATCTTCAACCGTTGCCGTCGCGGCAAGCCTGTTCCGGATCGCTTCGAGATCGAGGGGTCCGGAGAGACGGATATGGGCGGTCCCGCTTTCCGAGTCCATGAAGGCCCGCCGGTCAAGACCGCCCTCGAGAAAATCGTACCTCCCGCCCACACATGCCGGGCACTTCTCCCTGCGCCTGATCTTGATCGTCTCATATGTGCAGGACAGCGAGTCGAAATGGATGATTCGAGCGTGGACCTCCCATGGAGCGACCAACATCTTCATGGCTTCGGCGGCCTCGAGCGCCCCCGTCATTCCGGCCACCGGGCCGAGTATGCCGGCAGCCGCGCCCTGCGAAGCGGCCCCGCCCGGTATGTGGTCGACAACGCACCTGTAACAGGCCTTGCTCCCCCCGGGGAAGGGTATGACTATCCCCGAGGTCCCCGTGCACGCGCCGTGTACCCAAGGTGTCGAGTATCTCAGACAGGCATCGTTGATAAGCATCCGGGTCTCGAAGTTGTCCGAGCAATCCACAACAAGGTCCACCCGCCCGGCCAATGCTCCGGCGTTCTCCGGGCTGAATTCCGCGGGGATTGCTTCTATTTCAGTCTCATGATTCGCCCTGGAAAGAGCGTCCCTCGCGCTGTGGACTTTCATGGAGAGCCGACCGAGATCGGCCTCCTGATAAAGAACCTGACGATGAAGATCGGTAAGACTTACTATGTCGCCGTCGACGAGCAGGATCTTGCCCAGTCCTGCTCTCACGAGGAAAGAACTGCAGGCACATCCTGTGCCGCCGCAGCCTATTACCAGAACGGAGCTCTTCCGAAGCTTCTTCTCGCCTTCGGCCCCGAACCAGGGAAGGATGGTTTGTCTGGCGTATCTGTCCAAGACGCTGGTTCCCCCTACTTGCCGACGGAAACCATCCGCTCCAGCGATATCCGGGCCTTCTTCATGATCTCGGGAGGCACGTGTACTTCGTAGATTTCTTCGTCCAGAGAACGGTAGACATCATTCAAGCGGATCTTCTTCATGTTGAAGCAGAACCGGGCCTTGCCTGCGCTGTAAAAAGCCTTGTCGGGCATCTCACGGGTCAATCTCTCTATCAGCCCCTCCTCGGTCGCGATAATGAACTCCTTGGCAGGTGATTCCTTTGCATACCTCAACATACCACTGGTGGAGAGCACCTCATCGGCCTCATCGATCACCTCGGGCCTGCACTCCGGATGCACAAGCACAACAGCCTTCGGATGGGCGGACTTGGAATCCCTGATGTCCTCCGCGCTGAACTTCATGTGAACATAGCAATAACCGTCGAATGGAATGATCTCCGTATTGACATGCCTTCCCACGTAGGACGCCAGATTCCGATCGGGCGTGAAGACGACCCTTTCCGCCTTGAGCCCTTGCACAACCTCAACCGCATTGGCCGACGTGCAGCAGACATCGGTGTCAGCCTTGACATCCGCATTGGTATTGACGTAGGAGCAAACCTGCACGCCCGGGTACTCCTCCCTCAGACGTCTGATGTCGGCCGGTTCGATCATGTCGGCCATGGGACACGTGGCGTCCTCCCTGGGGATCAAGACCCTGGCATCGGGATTGAGGATCTTCGCTGTCTCCGCCATGAACCTCACGCCACAGAACACTATGAGGTTCCTCTCGGCCTGCATCGCAATCCTGGCAAGCCCCAGCGAATCGCCTATGTGGTCGGCGATCACTTGAATCTCACTCATCTGATAGTTGTGAACGAGCACGAGCGCATTCTTCTTGCGCTTGAGCTCCAGCACCTTCTCATGCAGTCCCGTTCGGATCATGAGTCTCCGGAAATGCCTATCTGGGGAAAGCCGACATGGATCGCAGTTTCTCCACGATGGGAGGCAGGACTTCCAGCACCTTGTCGATGTCCTCCTGCGAATTCCCCTTGCCCAGACTGAACCTCAGGCTGCTATGGGCGATCTCCGCCGGTATTCCTATGGCGAGGAGCACATGGGAAGGCTCCAGGGACCCCGATGTGCACGCGGAGCCGGAGGATGCCGCTATCCCATGATAGTCCAGCCTGAGCAGCATCGCTTCTCCCTCTACATATCTGATACAGACGTTGGCCACACCGCCCAGCCGCTTTTCCCGGTGCCCGTTGAAGTCAATATCGCTTATTCTATCCGCAAGCCCGGCTTCAAGCTTGTCCCGAAGGGCCCTGACGCGAAGCTCATCCGCCTGCATCTCGCCCATCGCAATTTCCGCCGCCTTCCCCAGTCCCACTATGCCGGGCACGTTCTCAGTGCCTCCGCGCTTGCCCCATTCCTGATGGCCGCCGTGAACACAGGGTTCGAAGCGTATGCCCTGTCCGGCATAGAGCACGCCTATGCCCTTCGGCCCGTAGAACTTGTGTGCCGAGAGCGAAAGCAGATCTATGCCCATCCCGCCGACATCCAGGGGCAACTTCCCCGCCGTCTGGACCGCATCGGTATGGAACGGGATCCGGGCTTCCTTGGCTATGGAAGCGATTTCCTCGATAGGTTGGATGGTGCCGACTTCATTGTTGGCATGCATGACCGAGATGATCACGGTATCGGGCTTTAAGGCCTTTCGGACCTCCCCGGGATCGACCACCCCATCGCTGCCCACCGGGACGTAAGTGGCCGTGAATCCGTTCTTCTCCAGCCACTTGACCACATTGAGCACCGCAGGATGCTCTATCGCGCTTGTGACTATGTGGCCGCTGCCCCGTTTGAGGGCCAGCCCCTTTATCGCCGTGTTATCGGATTCGGTCCCCCCGCTTGTGAAGATGATCTCCTTCGGTCTCGCCCCAAGCAGAGCGGCAATCGTCTCCCTTGCCTGCTCTACCGCCATTCTGACGTCCTGGCCGGCCCGGTATATGGAGGAAGGGTTGCCGAAACTCTCTGTCAGATAGGGCTTCATGGCCTCGGCCACACGAGGGTCCACGGGTGTGGTGGCACTGTGGTCGAGGTAGATCATGACCTCACCTGCTGTCCCGAAGATCGCGCTCACACTTGGCCAGCTCCTTGACCGAAGTACCCTTGAGGGTATTCTCCAGAGAATCGTGGAGCCTCTTCCATACCTTCCGCGCGCAGCACTTTTCCAGGCGGTCGCAGTCCGGGTGAGCACCGACACACGGCACCAGTACGAGTGAAACATCCAGTGCCTTATAGATATCGTACAGACTTATGGTTCCGGGTTCCTTTGCAAGCGTGTAACCGCCGTGAATGCCGGGGTGTCCCCTGACCAGCCCTGCCTTCTGCAAGCGGTTCATCAGCTGTTTGACATACTTCGCCGACATCCCCTGAGCCTTTGAGATGTCCTTGACCGGGATCGGCGTTCCCTCATCCTTGTCCGTAAGCTCGACAACCGCTCTCACGGCGTATCTGATCTTGGTCGGCAGCTTCATCGCACATCACCCCAAAGGTAAGTTCGCCGCTCACCTTTAATATAGCGACCCCCGGGAACCCAATCAAGCATTGTCACCTGAATACCGGGGGATTTCAACCCCTTTTTGGCGGGGCGGACCCACCGCCTTGGATGCGGAGCACTTTGGCTCCACGTATCTTGCGCTCCTTAAGCTCCAGAAGCGCCGTATTCGCATCTTCAAGTGAAAATTGCTGCACCTCCGGCCTCAACGGTATCTGAGCAGCCAGCCGAAGGAAATCGCCGATGTCGGCCCGGGCTACATTGGCAACGCTCTTTATCTCCTTCTCACACCAGAGATGGACCGGATAGTCCAGATTGAGGAGGCAGTCCTTGTCCGCATCCTCCTTGCGGATCGCGTTTATCACGAGCCTTCCGCCCGACTCGATGTGCTTCAGGGCCTCGACCACCGGTTTCCAGACCGGCGTCGTGTCTATGATCGACCGCAGCTTCCTTGGGGGCTCATCTTCGGTATCCCCGGCCCAGACGGCCCCGAGTTCCCTGGCGAAATCCCGCTCCTTCGGGCTGCGGGCAAAGACATAGACCTCCGTGTCCGGATACTCGTGCCGGGCCATCTTGAGCACCAGGTGCGCCGAGGCACCGAAACCGGTCAGCCCCAGAGGTTCACCGTTTGCGATCTCGGCCAGTCTCAAGGATCGGTACCCGATCGCCCCCGCGCACAGAAGCGGGGCGGCTTCCAGGTCGGTGAAGGTGTCGGGTATGCGAAATGCGAATCTCTCATCGACTTTCATGAACTCCGCGTAGCCTCCGTCCGCATCCCTACCGGTCGCCAGGAAATCCGCACAGAGATTCTCTCTGCCTTCCAGGCAGAACTTGCATCTTCCACAGGCCGAATAGATCCAGCCGATCCCGACTCTGTCCCCGGGTCTATAGGCGGTAACCTCGCTACCGATCTCCTCGACCGTGCCGACCACCTGGTGGCCCGGCACAACCGGGAGCCGCGGTGGAGGTGTCCGGCCCTCGATCTCGTCGATCTCCGTATGACAGACGCCGCAGGCGATGACTTTGACCAGGACGTCGGTTTTCCCCGGCACCGGACGCGGCAGGTCCGCGCACTTCAGGGGTGTTGGGTTTGTCCCGAGATCCGCCAGCGCGGGCAGGACCATAGCTTTCATGACGGCCTCGCCTCCTTGCAGCTTGGTCTACCCTATGATCTTACCGACTCGGGCCGAGTCTTGCAAATGGGGAATTCACGCGGCGGGACTTAACCGCAGATCGGCTTGGGCGTCCGGCCGGGACCGGGTCGGTGTCACTCCTCCGGTTCGCTCTCGCTCTCCTCGGAGCAGCGCCTGCCGAACTGCGCGCAGCACTTGAATCCATAGGAGGGCATACAACCCGGCGCACATCCGAAACGCGTGAGGTATGAAAGCACCGCTTCTATCGTGTCGAGTTCAACCAGGCTTTCCTGTTGCTCTTCGGCCTTCATGATGAAGCTTCCCTTCTTGTTCAGGTTGTTCCCGGTCGATTTCTTCAGA
The DNA here is from genome assembly GCA_964598025.1 of uncultured bacterium. Lineage (GTDB taxonomy): Bacteria > Arandabacterota > Arandabacteria > Arandabacterales > Arandabacteraceae > JALGWN01. Next base: position 46,011 of record CAZRAU010000007.1, on the reverse strand, counting down.
GAACATTCGTGCCACATGGAATATCGACAGGTGGCGCCTCTGTCTTTACCCTCAAAGCGGCTCCTTGGGGTCGCCCCGGAATTCCGAGTGGTCACGGCACTCCACAGCCTGTTCGAGCACTATCCTGTGATAGATCTTCCTGTAAAGCCCATCAAGTCGAATCAGGTCCCGGTGAGAACCCCTTTCCACAATCCGCCCACCCTCCAACACGACAATGTCGTCGGAGATCTCGAGCGTGGCCGGCCGGTGGGTTATTATGAAACAGGTCAGATCCGGCATTACCTCATGCAGGCGATCCCACAGCGCACCCTCCGTACTCGCATCCAGGGCCGACGTGCAATCATCCAGAATTAGAATCCGCGGTCTGCCGACAAGGGCCCTGGCCAGGGCCACGCGCTGCTTCTGCCCTCCCGAGATAGACATACCTCGGACACCGATTTCCGTCTTTATCCCTTTCGGGAAACCGTCGAGCTCCTTGCGCAGTTGGGCCACCTCCACGGCCCAGGCGAGGGTGGCCTCGTCGACATCGTCGCGGCCGAACCTTATGTTGTTTTCAATGGTGTCCGAGAAGAGAATCGGCTCCTGGGGCACATACCCGATGTGGCGCCGGATGGAACTGATATCATAATCACGGAGATCGACCCCATCGACCAGCACCTGACCCTCGGTCGGGTCGACCAGCCTGGGTATCAATCTCACTACCCAGCTCTTGCCTGACCCGACCCTCCCCACTAGCGACACCCTCCTGCCGGGCTGAACATCGAATGACATGTCCTTAATGATGTTGGCATCCCGGTCCGAGAAACCGAACGTGACATTCTTGAACTCAACGCTTCCTTCCGGTACATGCGACACGCCCCCGGAGGCCGCCGCGGGATCGACCATGGGGCTGTAGTTCTCGAGCTCTTTCAGCCTGTCGATCGAAACGGAAGCCCTTAGGCCCCGAACCAGGAAGTTGCCGACGTCGAACATCGGATATATCAGGAAGAGCACATAGGAATCGAAGGCTATGAACTCTCCGATCGTGAGCCGCCCCCGGATCACGTAGTAGCCTCCTGCAAGGAGCACTATCACTATGCCGAACTGCCAGATATACATCCAGAGGGACTCAATGATGGTATGAGCCCTGACCGCCGAGATCTCAGCCTGTTTTCGTTCCTCCGCGGCACGGGCGAAACGGCCCTTCTGGTCTGCCTGTCTCACGTAGGCCTTTATCACTCGTATTCCGGAGAAACACGCCTCCATGATGTCGTTCACGATCGATATCTTCTTCTGGAGGAAATCGAATCGCCGGTGGAGAACGGACGCGCTTTTCATGTAGACCAGCACAAGCACCGGAAGCGGCCCCGCAGTCCAAGCCGTCAGGATCGGGTTTATCGAAAGCATCATGATGAGGCTGAAGACGATCAGAGTAAGCGACTCGTAGGCCCTGAAGATGCCGCTGCATGCGAACCAGGCCATCTTCTGCTCTGAAACATCATCTGTCATCCTCGTGACAAGATCTCCCGTATTGAACTTATTGAAGAAGTCGGGTCCCTTTTCGGATACGCCGTTAAAGGCGTCCTGCCGGAACTCCCACTCCAGCCTGATGTTCATGTAGGCACGATGCCCGACCAGAATCGTACGGGTGATGAAACCCGCCGTCCCGAAGGCAATGAGCATCAGGACGTAGTTCGTGATCTTACCGCCGGCCGTGGCCCGGATCCATTCACTCACATAGGGCAGGTGTATCGGCCGCGTTTCCCCCGACTTCAGAATGTCGAATATGTTCTTGAGCAAGACCGGTTGGATCACCGTAAGCGCACTCGCTGCAATGGAAAGCGTAAGCAGTATAGCAAGCGTCCGCTTGTGGTGGCGGTAATACCTCCAAAACCACTTCGCGTGTCTTATCATGATCACTTCACTCCCGTGCCGTTGACAGAGAACTGAAGCTGGAACAGCTTCGAGTAGTACCCTCCCCGGGAAACCAGCTCCCGGTGGGTACCGCGCTCGATGATCTCGCCTTCCCGTATCACAAGGATACGATCCACATTCAGTATGGTGGAGAGGCGGTGCGCTATGACGATCGAAGTTCTGTCCTTCATCAAGGTCTCCAATCCTCCCTGAATCAGCCTTTCGGTTTCGGGGTCGACGGAGCTCGTGGCCTCATCGAGGATGAGCACCTCCGGATCGAATGCCAGCGCTCTTGCAAAAGACAGGAGCTGACGTTCCCCGCGGCTGAGGTTCGCCCCGCGTTCGGCGAGCTCGGTCTCGTACCTGTCCTGCATAGACTCGATGAACCTGTCGGCCGACACCGCACGGCAGGCAGCCGCCACCCTGTCTCCCGCTTCACCGCCCGCGGACAGCGACACGTTGCTCGCCACATTGCCAGGAAAGATGAAGATGTCCTGCAGGACCAGGCCGAACTTTCTCCTCAGATCGGCGGTTGCGATGTCCCGGATATCAATACCGTCAACGAGGATGCGTCCCTTCTGGGGATCGTAGAACCTCAGAAGAAGGTTGATCACCGTCGACTTCCCACCTCCGGTTACACCTGCAAGCGCGAAGCGGCTTCCCCGGGGAATGGTGAAGGATGCCCCTTTGAGAGCATGATTGTCATCACCGGTGTACGAGAACCAGACGTCCTCAAAGGTGATTCCGGACTCCAGCCCGGGCCACTCAACAGGCCGTGGAGGCTCGGGTATGAACTCCTCAGTCTCCAGGAGGCCGAAGATCCGCTTCGCCCCGGCCACAGCCTTCTGGATTGCCGCGACTTCTTCGGCTGCAAGATGCACGGGTTCGAAGAACATACGCACATACGTGATAAACATGACCAGCGTACCTATTGTCAGGTTCCCCACCCCCACCCACCGCGCTCCGAAGTAAAGCACAAGCGCGATCACCACCGATTCCAGGAAGAAGATGAAGTTGAACATACCGACGACGATAAGCTCGGCGGTAAGTTGCGGTCTGTACTTCCTCCTGCTTATCTCGTTCATGCGGTTACGCACGGTTCCGGCCCGATCGAAAATCTGTATGATCTGCATACCCTGGATGAACTCGGTGAGCGAGGCGGTGACATCCGCCATACGCTTGCGTATCTCCAGCCACTTGGGCGTAGTAAGGCGGTGATAGACATACAGGGCCACCGTGACGATAGGTATGATGACCGCCACGACCAGCGTGAGGCGTGGTGATACTATGAGCATCCAGGTGAACATGCCCGCGATCAGCAGCACCGAACCCACCATGGCGACCACGGTGTTCGTGAACATCATCCGTAGCGCTTCGGTGTCGGACTCAACCCGGGCCATCAGCCGCCCCGCGGGGTTTCGGTCGAAAAAGGAGATCGACATCCTCAGGATGTGATTATAGAGCCGATTGCGCAGAACCATCATTATCTTCTGGCCGATAATCTCCATTCTTAGCCTGAAGATGTAGTTAGCCGCCAGAAAGAGGCCCTGCACGAGGACGTAGAGCAGTACCGTACCCACAAGACCCCTGTAATTCCCGTTGCCTATGTCGATGTCTATCGCGCGGCGGACCAGATTGGGCCCGGTTACATAGAGCCCCTTCGATACGGCCAGAAGCATGAGGCAAACCAGCAGCCACCTGCGGTGCGGCTTGAGCAGCGGCAGCAACCGTTTCAAGGCCTGCCGAGAACCCATGCCGTCATGCTTGTCGTCTTCGTAATAAACCGTTTCCATGTCTCTTCCTATGCAACACTCCACGGACAGGCCCGTGGCACCCGCATTCGCAACGGGCCGTGCCCATCAAGTGACATCAGTCAAACCACCTTCTGCTCCTTGGACCATGGGCAACCCCGTGGTCCTCTCCGCAGGCGAATAGAAAAACCCGCCGGACCATCCCGGTGATCCGGCGGGTTAGATCTTCGGTCTGAGTGGCTTACTTTTGCCTTCGTCGACCTCCGTAACCGGCGGACCACTCGAGGGGAGCACTTACACCAGCAAGCGCGAACATAATTGTAATGTCCATTTGTACTCCTCCTTGGTCTTATTCTGCCGATTAGTAGTTACCTGATCATAGCAGCAACCCGGTTACGAAAAGTGCCTCCTGACACTCTGAATCGAACAAACAAAACCGGTCGAAAAGCTCCGGCATACCGGAGGCAGACCGACGAAACCCCTCCCTGCATAGCCCGCTCCTCGTATTTCGTATCATAACCCGTCGCGGGGATTTTGTCAACGCTTTTGGCCCAGCCGCTTGATGGCCGCTATCTCTCCGACCGCCGCGATAGCGAGATCGACGTGCTCTTCGCTATTGAAGGGACCGATGCTCAGCCTGACTGTGCCGTGGATCTTGTCCGTACCGAGCTGGACATGGACCAGGGGAGCGCACTGCAATCCGGTTCGGCATGCCATGTTGTAGTCCACATCGAGCATGGTCCCAACGTCTCCCGCTTCCCAACCCTCGACGTTGAAGCTCAGAACCGCAAGATGATCCTCAGTGCTCTCGGCACAGTAGAGCGTGACGCCATCGATCGCAGCCAAACCGTCTCGGAGCTTCTTGTGGAGCCTCATCTCCTCGGCGAATACGTTCTCGACACCTTGCTGAAGGAGCCACTCGAGCCCCGCGCGCAGGCCGGCAACCCCGACGATGTTCAGCGTTCCGCACTCCATCCGGTACGGGAATTCTTCGAGATGGAAAGGATGGGCCGAGCGCACGCCTGTCCCGCCGTAACGGGTCCCGCGGATCGGCACCTCATCTCCAATGTACGAGCCGCCGATGCCCGTGGGCCCAAGCAGGCACTTGTGGCCCGTGAAGGCCAGCAGGTCTATATTCATCTTCCCCACATCGATCTTCTGAGTACCCGCTGTCTGGCTGGCATCGACCGCAAAGTAGACGCCGGCTTCACGGCAGACCCTGCCGATCTCACCGATCGGCTGGACAGTGCCGATCACGTTGGAACCGTGGTTCACTACGACCATCTTGGTGTTCGGCTTGACGGCCCTCTTTATGTCATCGGGATCAACATAACCGCGTCCGTCGAATGGTACATATGTTATGTCGATGATCCCCTCATGTTTAAGGTGATAAAGGGGCCGCAGCACGGAATTGTGTTCGACGTTGGTGGTTATGACGTGATCTCCGCTCTCGGTCATGCCCTGGATGATCATGTTCAGAGAATCACTGGCGTTGTAGCTGAAGGTAAGATGGTTGCACGTGGTGCCGCCGAAGAACTCCATCAACATCTTCCTGGTACCGAGAACCATCTCTTCCGTTTCCAGGCTAGCGTCGTAGCCTGAGCGCCCGGGATTGACACCCTGGGTCTTGTAGAACTCACACATGTAGTCATAGACTTCCTGGGGCTTCGGAAACGAGGTGGCTGCATTGTCCAAGTAGATCATGTCCGGCATAACAACTCCTTTAGGATTCCTACTGTCCCAGCACCAGTGCGTCAGCCACGATTTCGGCGACGGTCTTTATTTCCACATTGAGCTCGTATACCTTGTTGAGTTCCATGAGCTGATCGATGCAATTGTGGCATGGGGTGGCCACTATGCGTGCCCCGGTCTCTCTGATCTGGTTTGCCTTGGTCTCCCCCGCCTCCACGCGGCGATCGCGGTATTCACTCATCGAAAGCTGCCCTCCCCCGCCCCCACAGCAGTAGTTGTCCTCACGATTGGGAAACATCTCGACGAAGTCGGCCGCCGCTTCCCGCAGCAGGTACCTCTGTTCTTCTATCACTCCGCCGGCCCTGACAAGGTTGCAGGGATCGTGGAGGGTCACGCGCTCCGCGTTGAGGGACCGGTCAAGCCGGATACGTCCCGAGCGAAGGTACCCGGCAACCAGCTCGACGACCGAAAGCACGGGATACGGGTAGGCTTGTTCGAGCCAACCGGGCCCCTCCCAGCGGATCGCCCTGAATCCATGGCCGCATTCGGCCAGAACCAACGCCTCGGCCTTGAGCTTCTTCACTTCGTTAAAGAGGCGTTCGACCAGCCGGCGGGCGGTCCCGTCGTCCCCGGAGTAATAGGCGTAGTTGGTAACATCATAGCAATGCGTGGAAATGGTCCATGATTCACCGGCGGCATAGAGGATCTTGGCCATGGCGCTTATGGAGAGAGGAAAGAACTTGGGTTCGCGGGGGTTCAAGGTATAGAGAATGCGTTTCCCGACCGCATCGCGCGGAATCGCCGCTCGATCGTCCTTGACCTCCATCCTGAGGTCCTCTTCCAGCCACTCGAGTGTGTCTATGAGCTCCCCGCGGGGTATGGCCATGTTGTTGCCGGTAGCTACTGCGGCGTCGATCGTAGACTGAAGTCCCTTTGGGACCAGCCCCATTTCCACCATCATGGTGCGTGCGGTACGCACCAGGAAGGGGATATCCACACCTATGGAGCAGTGAACCGAACACCGGCCGCACATCGTGCAGCCGCCGAAGATCACATCCACCATCTCCTCGATCCCCTCATCGTCTAGGTCCCGGGCACCGATCCATCCCGGCAGGATCCGTCCCAGCTGGGAGAAGTAACGCCGATAGAGCCTTGCTATCTGGTCCACCTTGTTGCCGGGTATGAAGCGCGGGTCTCGGTATCTGAGATAGTAGTGGCAGGAGCTGCCGCAGAGCCCGCAGTGGACACAGCTGTTAAGATGGGTCAGAAGCCGCCCGCCAAGCCTCTTCCGTAAGGCCTCGAGGGCCTTCTTCCGATCGGGTGCAAGTGTCGTTTCGTCCTTCATGCTCGCCTGTTCCCTGCCGGCCAGACACCCCGCCGACCATAGAAAAGCCCAAGATAGACCCGTGCCGGCAGAAAAAAGATGGCATGCCTGAGCTTGCCCGCAGGTATATAAAGGAGAAGCACACCGGTGAGGGCGAGCAGGCCCGGAAGCATGCTCTCATACAACAGCGTCATCATGACCAGTGCCTGCCATGCTGTCACCAGCATATTGCTGAAGTAATCGTCAGGACTTGAGAAGTAGCGCAGATTGGGGCTGATTGCCCGCTTGATGAGCAGGCCAAACCCGCTAGCGGCCGTGATTCCAAGCAGAAGCACGGACCCCGAAACCACAGCCGGCGGAAGGTCGATACCGAAGAATAGAACGGCCACCCAGACAAACCCGCAGAAACTACCAAGGTGATATAGAACCCCGAGAATATAGCTTCCCGGATGGAGCCGCGCGGATTCTTTCTTCCACGGCATCATCGCACCGGTCAGAGAGTAAAGCGCCCCCGAGGCGGGCTTTCCTTTCGGCGCAGCCGGATCGCACACGCGCCAAGCCCCAGCCGCCTTCCGGAGCAGGTCAACCGAGACCACCATGAATATGGCGAGACCAGCTAGCAGGAACCAGTGTGCGGCAGCCACCACTTCACCTTCCTATACGCAGCCGTCAGGCTTGGGAAGGCCCGCGATCCTGCAGGCACCCTTGGCCGGACCCATCGGGAAGAGCTGGTAGATTTCCCTTAACCTGAGTCCGGTGTGCTGGCAGATCTTCCGGACCATGGGAGCCATATCGTTTTCCAGCCAGTATTCTCTGATATAGTTGATGACCGCCCAGTGCTTCTCGGTAAGATCACCGGTACCATCGGAGGAAGCGAAGATCATGGCCAGCTCCTCGCTCCAGATCTCCGGTTCCTGAAGGAAGCCGTCCCCGTCAACATCAAACTCCCGTCCCTCTATTTTCATCCTGGGCATGCGCGACTACCTCCCGGCAAGCGGTGTCCCGAGCCCGGAACCACGCTTGCAGCCGAAGATTCCCACCTGGAGGCGGGCACATCCTCAGTCCCGAGTGATTCAAATCGCGTTATAGTACCAAATACCCGGGCCTTCCGCAAGAAGGGAGCACCGCGATCTCGGCGGTGAGTCCCGGGAAACAGAGGGGGATTCACCCCGGCCGAGCCGGTCCCGACCGGCAGGCGCTCGGGGTGCAGGCGCTATAGACCGCCCCCCACCGGTCGGGGACCGTCCTGCGCAAAATTCTGGAACAGCAAAGGCAATAATTGTACACTTGGCCGGAGAGAGCTTGCCGCGGAATCGTCCGCCGACGCCTCGTTGAAAAACCATGGCATATAACATACTGGTTGTGGACGACGATAAGGAACTCAGGGAAGAGTTGCGTGATTTCCTTTACGACTACAAGGTGGTCGAGGCCTCCAATGGAGAAGAAGCCCTGGCCGCCTTGAGTCGTCCGAACGAGATCGATGTCGTCATCCTCGACGTCATCATGCCCGGACTCAAGGGTACGGAGGTATTGAAACGCATAAAGGCCATGTGTCCGGACCTCGGTGTAATCATCCTAACCGGTCACGGGTCCAAGGCAACCGTCATAGAGGCGCTGAAGGGCCGGGCGGACGACTATATGGAAAAGCCCGTTGACATACCCAAAGCCAAGGACATAATCGAGCGCCTGCTGAGGCAGAAGCAGGAGCCGGGTGAGGCACTCCCCGGGGGCCTTGATGACAAGATAGAGCGAGTCGCCCACTTCCTCGATCGCAACTTCGACAAACGGGTCTCCCTCAAGGACGCTGCGGAACGTGTCGGACTCAGCCCCAAGTACCTCAGCCGGGTCTTCAAGGAGAAGACCGGTGAGGGTTTTGACGAGTACCGGCTGAGGGTCAGAATGGGCAAGGCGGCGGAGCTCCTGGACACAACCGACTACAGCGTGGACGAGATCTCATACCGGGTGGGCTACGAGAACGCCGAATCTTTCGCCAGACTCTTCAAGAGGATAAGAGGTTGCACACCCACAGGTCATCGAGAGAGACGGCGTGAACCAAAACACAAACGCAGCCGCCCCTCGCCGTCCTGATGAGGCAACAGCTTTGGAGAAAGGCGCGTGCATAGAGGCCGTCCGATGATCAAGAAGACCGGTTTGGTAACAGTCCTCGTCGGCGCCGGGGTTTTGACGCTTCTCTATGTCGTAAGCCTCGGCAACTATCTCCTCTTTCACAGTCTTGCCGAGGTGTTCAGCATCGTCATCGCGTTTTCCATCTTCATCATCGCCTGGAACTCCCGGCAGCTGATTGAGAATGGTTATGTCCTTTTCCTCGGAATAGCCTATCTCTTCGTTGGCGCCATCGATCTCATACACACACTTGCATACGCCGGCATGGGCGTGTTTCCCGGGGGCGGCACCAACCTGCCTACCGAACTCTGGATAGCCGCACGCTATACCGAAAGCCTGTCGATCCTTCTGGCGCCGCTCTTCCTGGGGCGCAAGCTGAAGGTGAATCTGGTCCTTGCCTGTTACGCAGCCGCAGTGGTGCTGCTCTTCATGGCCATCTTCTACTGGGACGATTTCCCCGTGTGCTTCGTGGAGGGACAGGGCCTGACGACCTTCAAGAAGGCCAGCGAGTATGTGATTTCCGGCATTCTCTTA
>CAZRAU010000007.1:35587-36683 GCA_964598025.1 uncultured bacterium | reverse complement strand
CTGGAGCTGCTTGAGCTTGGCCTTGAGCTTGGGCAGCGCTTCGGCGTTGAACGCTCGCAAGGCGCCGCCGGAGCTTTCATCCCGGTGTGCTGCGGCTGCTGATAGCTTCAATAGTCGTCACGATCGCATCGGAGCTCGCGTTTACATCCTACGTGAATGCATACGGCTTTGCCAATCTGGTCGGGCACTTCTTTAAGATCGTGTCTTTCTATCTGATTTACAAGGCACTGATCGAGACAGGCTTGAGGCAACCGTTCGACTTGCTGTTCCGCGAGATCAAGCAAAGCGAATTGAAGTTCAGGGCGCTCGCGGAGAACCACCCCGACATGATTGCCCGCCTGGACTGCGGCAGCAGGTTCCTCTATGTGAACCCTACGATGCGAATGCTGACCGACCTCTCCATTGAGGAGCTGGAGGGCAGAACACCGGAAGAGACCGGACTGCCGGGACCATTCTCCAGAGTCTTGAGCAACACCGTCCGGCTGGTGTGTGATGTCGCAGAGGTTCGGAAAGTCGAGATCGACCTTACGGCGACAGGCCGGCGGAAGTTCTATGGCTTGACCGTTGTTCCGGAGATCGAGGCCCGGGGCGGTGTCAGTACGGTGCTGGCCGTGGCCGGTGACATCACCGGGCTCAAAGAGGCCGAGGCCATCACCCGGAGGGACAAGGAGACACTGGAACGGCTTGTCACGCGGCGCAGTGAGGAGCTCCTGGAGGCTTACAGGAAACTGGCGGACGCGAAACGGCTCTCGAGCATTGGGATGCTTGCGGCCACCGTCGCCCATGAGTTGCGCAATCCCCTCGGGGTTATTCAGACTGCCATTCTCAATATACGGCGCAAGAGCAAGGAGGCGGCACTCGACCGGCATCTGGCCAATATCGAAAAGAAGATCTCCGAGAGCAATCTGATCATAGACAACCTTCTGAGGTATTCCAAGATAAGGCCGCCCCGGTTCGATTGCGCGAGGCTTTTCGACATAATCACCGAAAGCCTGGACTTGGCGGCAGACAGGTTCCCGGAATGCAAGGTCACCGTCGATACCGATATCGAACCGATCAAGGAATGCGATGAGGGCTTCTATGCCCTGCTAATGCG
>CAZRAU010000007.1:28048-35577 GCA_964598025.1 uncultured bacterium | reverse complement strand
AGGTGTTCGACAATATCCTCAACAACGCTTATCAGGCGGTAGCAGATGCCGGCGGCCGTATCGAAGTTGCGGGGCGTGTCGAACCCGGTGGCTTGTGCATACGCATCAAGGACAACGGTCCAGGCATGAAGCGTCGGGATCTCGACCGGGTATTCGAACCCTTCTTCACCGAAAAATCCAGAGGCACCGGGCTGGGGCTTACCATCTGCAAGGAGATTGTCGGTCTACACCGAGGAATGGTCACCATAGAGAGCGAGCCCGGCTCGGGAACCTCCGTCACCGTGACCCTGCCGGTGACCAAGCCCGGCTAGTAGGAATACTCGGGCTCCCGCGCTGATGGACCCAATAACAACCAAACAAGCGTGCGCGCCCCCCTGCTGTCGCCCTGCCCGACCGCCCGATCCCAGGGTGGAAATAGGTCAGGCAAAAGGGGATTCGCCCAATTGCGTGAACCATTCCCCAAGTGGGACACTGGTCCGCACATAAAGGCTGCAGGATCCCTTTTGCAGAGTGAAGGTGGAACCTCACTGCTCTTCTTCCTGATGCAGCTGGAACGCCCACGAGAGGAGTCTACGTGGGAGCACTGAAAGTTGTGATCGTTGACGATGACGCGGATTTCCTGGAGGAGCTGGAGGAATTGCTTCGTGGGAGCGGATACGACGTGGAGGCAGTGTCCGATCCCCTTCGAGCGGTCGGGGTGGTCGAGCAGACCAAGCCTGATGCTGTGCTGCTGGATCTCCAGATGGATAAAAAGGACGGCTTCGAGATTGCCGGAGAGCTCTCAGAGAATCCTGCAACCTGCGATGTCCCCATTATCATTGTGACCGGATACTACAGTGAAAAGCATCTGGAGCAGTTCAAAAGTTCGGGTGTGGTAAGGTCTTTTCTCACAAAACCCTTGCTGCTTTCTGATCTTATGGCGAAGTTGGACGAGGTCCGGGGGCCGGTATGAATCAAGGGGCGGCGAAGGTGCTCAAGGTCTATGCCTGGGCCATCAGGCCATGTGACGGTCGGCCCCCGGACTCAATCTGTTCTTCTGAATGAATCGGAGGCACGTTATGCTAGAGGCGAAGTGCTTGACGGCACTGCATCTTCAGACCCTTACCGATCCCGAGCTGGTAGGTCTTGCCCAGCAAGGCGGCTCCAAGGCATTTGGCGAGCTGGTCAATCGATACCAGAACAGGATATACCGCTTGGCCATACGGCTGACCGATAATCATGAGGATGCCGAAGACGTCCTTCAGGAGTCATTCATAAGGGCCTTCAGGGCAATCGGGGGTTTCAGGGGCGCGTCCAAGTTCTCGACATGGCTCTATCGAATAACGGTGAATCTTGCAGCGATGAGACGCAGGGCCCACAGGTATGGCATCGAGTCCCTGGACGAACCCACCATCACGAAAGACGGTGAGATCAATCGGGACATCAGAGACGCGGGCATCGATCCGCTTGAGGCCCTTGTCGTGGCGGAGATCAGAGAGAAACTGGATAAGGCCATCTCCGACCTGTCGCCGACCAATAGGGCCGTGTTCGTACTCAGACACATCGAGGGCCTTTCCACCGAGGAGACCAGGGACATCCTCAACATCTCGATTCCCGCTGTGAAGTCACGGCTTCACCGCACGAGGCTCGCCTTGCAGGAGAAACTCATTGGACTCGCACGGGAGGAGGCTGAAGCGGCATGTGTTGTGTAGCACCGCGCCGGCACCCTCAAGGGGTCCGGCGCGGCACACATAAGGACCCGACGCTACTTGTATGGCGCCTTCACTCCGGGTGTATCCTTAACCTATATCATGTCATACATCCGCAGCCACCTGCACCACTCGATATCCACATCGCCTTGACAAAGGCTCCCAAAAGACTTAGATAGGAACGTTCGTACAGGCTGGGCCGAAGCCACAAACCCTGTATGACATCGACACAGCGCATCGGAAGGAGGCAGCAAGTGAACTTGATGAGAGTGAAATCGACAGGCAGCATACTTCTTGGGGTTCTCACCCTGGCCGCCTTGGCCGCGATCTTGGCGGGCTGCGGTGACGAATCCAATGGGCCGGTGAACAGAGCTCCCGTAATCACAGGCCTTGCGGCATCCCCGGGCATAGTCGAGCCGCTGGAATCAGCCGCGCTCTCATGCAGCGCGAACGATCCCGACGGCAATGCTCTCACTTATGAGTGGACCGCCGAGGCCGGGTCCTTTTCAGGAACGGGGGCCTCGGTTACCTGGACTGCCCCGAGCGTCTTCGATACGTGCCTTGTCACCGTGACCGTCTCGGACGGCCACGGCGGGGCCGATACGGCCGAAGTCTCGGTCGAGGTGCCCGAGGGCACGCTGCTTGTCCAGACCTTGGAAGGCCTTGCCGCCGTCAGCATGGATGGGACCTATTTCCTGTATCCGGATATTCGAGGCCCGATAGAGGTGCTTGGAGATCGTGTCTTCGTGATGAGTACATGGAACACACATGAGATCATGGAGATAGACAGTCACGGAGCAACCATACAGAGCATGACGCTACCGTCGGGCTCGTCGAACTACACTATCCCCGCCGTGCTTCCCGATGCCGGCTTCGCCGTCCTTGATAACAAGGCTGACAGCATCTATTTCGCCGACCCCCAGGGGAATCCGGTCCAATCGATCGCCATACCCGGCGTGCACAGCACTGAGCTCCAGGTCGTGGACGGCCTTATTGTCGGAGACAAACTTGTGATATCGGAGAATGGCGACAACCAGATCGTAGAGGTCGATCTCGAATCCTATGAGGGATCGGTACTCCGCGACTTTGCCGGCTTGGCGAACTACCTGAGCGGAATCGACTACAGCCGCGGCTTGTATTACCTCTGCGACTCGGATAACGACGTGAGCACCTTCACTGAGGACGGACCCTTGTCCCCGCTGAGTACGCTCGCCGGCACCTTGTTTGCGATAACCGTCGTCGGGGACTATGCCTACGTGACCGCGTACGGCTCAGGAACCATCTACAAAGTCAACATCAACTCAGGCAGCTCCGACGTCTTTCTGGATGGACTGAACTACCCGGAAGACATCGAGTACGTCCCTATGGCCATGGAGCCAATCAACCCGTAGCGTCCTCACTCCCGTGAGGACGAATGCGGAACGTTGGGCACGGGAACCCGGTGCAACACAAACCAGCACGTCGCCTCAGGAGAAGCGACGCTACGAAGTAAGATGGGCCGCGTAGCGTCGGGGTTCCATCCCCGACGAAGCAAGCGTCGGGCACAGAGACTCGCTCCTGCACAAACCGGCACGTCGCCTCAGGCCTTCAGTGGTTGAACGCCGTCTCAATCCGTGCCGCCTCATCGGGCTTCCAGCGCCGCCAGTCTCTGCTCGAGAGTCTCTATTTGGCGTTGCTGGGCCTTGATGGCCTCTATCAAGACCGGCACGATCTCGGTATAAGCCACCGCCTTCTCCCCCTCCGCCCCCTCCACTACGACCTCCGGTAATACCTCTTCTGTCTCCTGGGCGACGACCCCGTAGTGCCGCCGCGAATCGAAGTTCTTCTCCGCATACTCCTCGCTCCGCCAGAAGAAGGACACGCCGCGCAGGCCTTTTACCTTGCCCACGGCATCGGTCACATCTTGAATCTCCCGCTTGAACTTAAGGTCGGAGCAGCCCCCCCAGGAGCCCGTGTAGCAGCCGCTCCCGTTTACATAGAGCTTGTTGGTCCCGGGGCTGCCCCCAATGCCCACGTTCCCCGTGCCGCCGCCTATCCATATCTTGTCGCCGCCCTGGTAGAAACGCAGATCATCGTTGGTGTCTTCCTTATAGATCGCCCAGACGTTCGAGGAGGCGTCACCGGTATGCTTGAAATTCACCTCCGCGCCCAGGGAGGTCGATTCGATTAGTATCCTCGGGTTCGTGCCTTTGATGTGGAGCCTCCGCTCCGGGTCGAGCGTGCCGAGGCCCACATTGCCGGTCGAGAAATCCCCGTAGATCAAGACACCGCTCGTGTCCCTGTCATTAGCTATGTAGAGCTTGTTGGATCCGGTCTCATAGTACCCGGCTTCTTGACCGACGAAGACATTAGCCGACCCGGTTTCATTCTCATGCCCTGAGGCGGCGCCTACACAAACATTCAAGTCACCGCCGGTGTTTGAGGTCCCGGCGCCAAACCCGAGGTACACGTTGCCGAAGCCATTCCCATTGGCTTTGCCTGCATCCGCGCCCGCGCACAGATTGCAATTCCCGCCGGTGTTGCCGTAGCCGGCGGCACTGCCCACGAAAGTATTGGCTTGTCCTGTGGTATTCTGCCCGCCTGCGACCACTCCAACAAAGGTGTCGTAGTCACCATGGTCATTCATCACGCCGGCACCGTATCCGACGAGGGTGTTGTAGTATGCAGTCTGCGTAGGCGCATACCCACGGCCGGCCCGGAACCCCACACAAGTGCAGCCATGGCTATCTGAGTAGTATCCTGCGCTATCCCCCACGAAGGTGTTGCGGATGCCGGGAAGGCCGGGCTGTCCGGCCCCGACGCCGAACCATAGACACGACGATCCGGGCCTCGTGACGACTACCTCGCCACCCATCTTGTAGGCTGAACCTGTATTGACGTCACCTGCCACATCAAGGCCGTCTGCCGGGGGATCAATCCCAACGCCAAGGCCGCCGCTCACATGCACATCCCCCACAAAGGAGCCGGCATTCCCGTTATTGCTTACGGCAAGCACGCCATTCCCGTTCTGGCTGAAACCCACCACCCCAGAACCGTCGACACTCGCCGAGTAGATGCCTGCGACGTCCGATCCAAGCACTTCGAGCCTTCCCAGAGTGGGATTCGTTAGGCCTATACCCACATTGCCGTCCTCGTCCACATATACCACATCCACCGGATCGCCGTCTGCGGCATCCAGCGAATGACCATCCCCCGTCCCACCGATATCATCAGTACCGTCGGCAAAACCGTCAGGCACCCCTTTAAGCCTGGTCCACTCCACGGGGTTCTCGGGCTCATTCACAACACCGGGAACACGCAACTCCTCCCGAAGGCAGTACCGCCCGTCATGGGTGTGGCCCGTATCCGCGAAGGCGTCGGCGTTCAAGCCATCCACCATGTCCGCATTGAGACCGCTACCCGCACCGTCATTTGCAGACGTCCAGGCCGTCCCGGCTATCTTCGCAGGATCGATCTCAGCATCCGGCGCTATATCGCTATCGGTTATCTCCCCATCGGTAATCATCCCCCCCGTCACAGATCCGATCTCGTCCCGAAGGAGGTAGTCGCTGCCGGCCCGTCCTCCCAGGCTGTCCGAGTCCGCAGCCTTTTCGGCATCCCGCGCATGAAAAGCAAAGGGGACGCTTACAATCTCCCGCCTGGGCACGAGCACCTCCCCTTCCACCTCCACTTCCAGCCACACGGGTCCGCCGAAAGCCTCATCCGTGGGATCCGTGCTGCCGAGGATCACCGAAAAGACACCCGCCGAATCAACCGATACGGTCGCTGACTCCGACCAGATCTCGGTACCGCCCTCGGGGACGTCGAACAACCGGAAGATCATGCTGTGAAACCCGACTATGGCCCCACCCGTCTCGGCATCGGTGAGCCTCCCCTGGTAGTTGATCTTTGAAGGTACTTCGGCGGTCACGGCGCCGACCAGAACCAGAACCGCCATAGCTGTGACGAACAACGCTTTCATAGACCGGAACATGTCTACCCCCCTTGTTCCACCTATCATGGGCATTGGGAAACACCAGCTCCGTGCTGACCGCTTTTCAAGGCTATCATGCCAAGCCATGCCTGCCATTGCAACCAGAAACACTCGCTCCGGATACGGTGTCACAGCGGTGAATATCACCGCTCTGCACCGCGCGTGTTCAAAGGCGCAGGCTCCTCACTCCCATGAGGACGAAATCCGGGAGTCCGTCGCCTCGGGAGAGGCGAGGCTACGAAGTAAGATGGGCCGTGTAGCGTCGGGGTTCCATCCCCGACGAGACTGAGTCGGGCGTGGGAACCCAACGCTACAAACAAAGGCGGGGTCAGGCACGCGCTGCGCGGTAGCCGGACCCCGCCAATTGCTTGGATTGCTTGGTGTCCCTCCGTATGTTGAGTTTGAACCGCATAACGGAGTGGCTCAAAGGGATGGATCTGCTGCGGAAGGCCAGCGAACAGGTAACCCGTGTCCCGTAGCGTCCTCACTCCCGTGAGGACGAAATCTCACATTCGTCGCCCCGGATGAGGCGACGTTACCGATACATTGACTTCATAGCGCCCCAGGTTGTCGGCTCAGTTATCGAGGGGCCACATGAGCAGCCCTCATCCCACGCCCCGATCAGACCGCAGTCATGCCCGTCGGGATGGTTACCCGACAGGCAAGGAGACTCATCACAGAGCCGGAAGTCACCCTCACCGACATTGCAGAACGAGGGGCAGGCCGAGAAATTGCCATTCACTCCATTCTGGTCAGATATACATCCAACCCAGTCTCCTCCCGCATTGCCGTAGACATCACAGCACATAAGAGACGGACAGTCACCGAACCACCAGAATGGCTCTGGCCCATCGTTCCAGGCAATGATGAGCCTCTCGAAAACCGGTGACCCCTCGCCATGAATGGCGCTCCCAGCATCATCCGCACGATTTCCGTAGAACGTGCAATTCTCCACAACCGGAGCTGACACGTGACCCTGGATCCTCATACCTCCTCCCCACATCCCGCACCAGTTGAAACAGAATGTGCAATTGCTGACGGAAGGAGACGATTCATAGCAGTAGAGACCTCCAGCACCGTAAAGGGATCTGTTCTCTGAAAAGACCACCCCGGTGAGGATTGCGTCAGATCCGCAGACGAGAGAAAGCCCCTGACCGAAGTTGTCATGGAAGACCACATCTGTGAGGACGGGAGCGCCACCTCCGCAAGACATGCCGCCGCCGCTATTGCGCTGGATTGTGACGTCGGTAAGATCTGGGGATGACCCTACGGAGTATATGCCACCGGGATTGTTATCTTCGAACACGACTTCGACCAGGCTCGGTCGTGAACCCGCACCACACCACATGCCACCGCCGCTAGGTTCGGCCGAGCAGTTGCTCACGACTGCGTTTCGAATCGTCGGGGAAGAAGCAATGCACCAGATACCTCCCCCACCACTGTCCGCAACTGTCTCACAAATGTAAATACCGTGTGTTATTGTTAACCCATCAAGAACTGACTCGGAGGTCTCCCCGGAGTCGAATAGGAAGCCCCGTGCCTCATATTCACAATCGATAATACAGAATCCCGGGTCACCGCTCTCGGATAGCACTGTAATCGCCTTGCCGCGGAAGGTTATGTTCCGGTTCCCTTCCCCCGTATATGTGCCGTCTACGAGCAGAACCGTGTCTGCCATCGCCGCCGAATCGATACCGGCCTGGATAGTCGGGGCTTCACCAGTTCCGTCAGGTGATATGCGCCAAGTGCGAGCTAAGGCGGTAGAGAACCATAGGAGCAGAAGAACAAGCAGGATCAACAGCGCGACTCTCATATCTCGCATCCCTCCTACCTCAGTATAGCGCGGATCGCCAGGCTGTTCAAGAACC
>CAZRAU010000007.1:0-27948 GCA_964598025.1 uncultured bacterium | reverse complement strand
TGGTGTCCCTCCGTATGCTGAGTTGGAACCGCGTCAGGGAGTGGCTGAGAGAGATGGATGTGCTGCGGATAGCTACTTGTACAACCCCTTGACTGCCCCCCAAGTCGTGGATGTCGTCGCCGTTCCACAATCACACCCAGAGTCATAGAGGCCGATGCCTCCGCCGCAGTCATAGCCGTCGGGGTGGTTGCCCGGCAGGCACGGTGAGCAATCCTCGACATGGAAGTCACCTCCAGGAATGTTACAGAACCTGGGGTCTGCCGATATATTGCCACCTACTCCGTTACGCCCTGAAAGATGTCCCACATAGTCCCCGCCGGTATTGCCCCAGACATCGCAGCATACAATAGTGGGAGGATCATTGTAGTCGTAGACCTGGACAATACCATCATTCAAGGCTATGATTGTTCTTTGTATAAGAAAACCTCCATAGTCGGCCTGGATCAGTTCCCCATCATCCGGTGTGTTCCCTACGATGGTGCACCTTCGCACCGTGTTCCAGCTGAGAAAATCACCATATATCAAAGCTCCGCCATCGTAGAAAAGACAGTCGGCGATGGAACAGGTGCATTTGTAACCTGATATGATGGCGAAGCCTGAATTGGAAATGAATTCACATCTGTTGATCCCAACGCTCCCGAAATCTTCACCAGGGAGACCGTGAACGCGAACACATCCGCCGTTATCTTCGAAAGTGCAGTCGTTTAGCGTGGCGTAGCCGTAGACCTGGACAGTAACTGCAGCCGTAGACCTCTTCACCTTGATACCGGCAAGGCTTCCTCCTCCGGTCTGGTCCTGCGCACCAAAGGTGACGAAGGGGTTCGAGCCACCGCAATCAACCATACAAGCATTGGGATCGCCGCTTTCAGAGACGATAGCAACGCTCTTGCCAATGATCCACAGACCCAGGTTGCCGGGACCGGAGTAAGTAGCGTCTGCCAGGAGAAGGGTATCACCTGAAGATGCAAGAGTCAGGCCGTCTCCGATTCTCATAGCATCCCCGCTACCCCCGGGGTCGATATACCAGGTCCTTGCCCAGATACCGCAGGGAATGAGCAGCAGCACTGCGACAAGAAGTAAGCATGATGTCTTCATAGCTCTGCACCTCCTCGCCAATGACAGCATACCATACGTCAAGTGGTAGGTCAAGTGATGAGTCAAGCGGCGTCCTCACTCCGGTGCGGACGAATTACTGATGTTCGTCGTCACAGGAGTGACGACGCTACGCGGACGATGTTGTGGTGTAGCGGCGGGGTTCCACCCCCGACGAAAACCGTAGCGTTGCCACTCCCGTGGCAACGAACAACGTCGGGCGCAGAGACCCGACGCTACAAAAGACAGGTGGTGTCCCCGACGGGATTTGAACCCGTGTCGCCGCCGTGAAAGGGCAGTGTCCTGAACCGGGCTAGACGACGGGGACACCAGTCTCTATTAAAGGTGCTTCCTACTTGCCCCTGAAGTCGGGCTTGCGTTTCTCCGTGAAGGCCTTCACACCTTCCCTCACATCCCGAGATCCGAATACAAGCCCGAAGAGATCGGCCTCGAGCGCGAGCCCGTCATCCAGACTCATGTTGAGGCCGCGATCAACGGCTTCAAGACAATACTTTACTGCCAGAGGGCCACGCTTCGCAATAGCCTTGGCCGTCTTTTCGCATTCGGCCATGAGCTCCGCCTGCGGGACGACCCGGTTTACGAGCCCTATCTTCTCGGCGGTCGCCGCATCGATGGGGTTGGCGGTAAGTATCATCTCGTAGGCCCTGCCTTTCCCGACAAGCCTGGGAAGGCGCTGGGTCCCGCCGTAGCCGGGGATGAGGCCGAGATTGACTTCGGGCTGGCCGAGCTTGGCATTGTCGGAGGCAATACGCATCGTACAGGCCATGGCGATTTCGCAGCCTCCCCCGAGCGCGTATCCATTGACCGCGGCGATTACAGGTTTGCCGAGGCGCTCTATGAGATTGAGGAGCTTCTGGCCCCGGACAGCGTAGTCGCGTGCACCGTCGGGCCTGAGTTTCATAAACTCCGGGATGTCGGCACCCGCGACGAAGGACTTGTCCCCGCTACCTGTGAGGATCACCACAGCCACATGCTTGTCCTTGCCCATCTTCTCAAAAGCATCCGTGAGCTCTCTCACCGTCTTCATGCTGAGCGCGTTCAAGACCTTGGGTCTGTTTATAGTGATGTAGCCTATGGCTTCCTTCTTCTCCACAAGCAGGTTCTCATATGCCATGCTTCACCTCCGTGGTCCTATAATAGCAAAGTCTCAACCGATTCCGGATATGTCTTGGCCTTCTCCGCACCCTTAAGCACCCGGAGCGTACCGAGCACGAGGGCCTTCATTTCATCCTGGCCTGGATAGACCCGCACCCGGGCTATGTGCTTGACGCGCGCCCTTATCCACGCGGTAATCATCTTGCTCGCAGCGAGCCCGCCGGTAAGGATAATCGCGTTGACCTTGCCTTCGAGCACGGTGGCCATTGCGCCGATCTCCTTGGCGATCTGGTAGGCCATCGCTTCATAGACGAGTCGGGCTTCGCGGTCTCCCGCCTCCACCATTTCCTCAACTTCCTTGGCTGAATTCGTGTTGAGATAGGACACCAGACCGGCCCGGCCGATGAGCGCCCGCTTGGCATCCTCACGCTCCAGGCCGTTGTCGAAGATATAGTCTATGAGCCCCATGGTGGGCAGACCTCCCGCACGCTCGGGTGAGAAAGGGCCTCCGCTATTGGCATCGTTGGCATCCACCATCTTGCCTCTCTTCAAAGGACAGACCGATATGCCGCCCCCCAGATGGGCCACTATGAGGTTGATCTGGTCGAGCCGTTTGCCCAGGTCCCTGGCCGCCATCCTTGCAGTCGCCTTTATGTTTAGCGCGTGCACCAGGCTCCGCCGGGGTATGTCCTTGTGTCCCGACAGCCGCGCCGGGGGCTCGAATTCATCCACGCTCGGCGGATCGACCATGAAGGCCGGAATCCTCAGATCCCAGGCGATACCGAAAGCCAGAACAGGGCCGAGATTCGCCGCATGCTGGCCCTGATAGCCCTCGCGCCCATCCTGGATCATGAGTTCGTTCACCTTGTAAGTGCCGCTCACAACCGGCCTCAGGAGCCCGCCACGGCCCACGACGGCCGAAAGCGACGCGAGAGCTATCCCCTTCTCGCCGAGGGTCTCGGTGATCATGCGCTTCCGGAATTCATACTGGTCCCAGACCTCGTCGAACTCCGAGAGGTCCAGCTCCGAATGGCGTATGGTATCAGCCAGGACCGGTCGCTCATCATCGTAGATGGCGATCTTGGTGGATGTCGATCCCGGGTTGATGGCAAGGATCCTGAAGTGTTTTCGGGCGGCCTTTTGCTTTGCGGTGCGTGGCTTCCGGGCCTCGGTCCGCGTGCTCACGGTGGGCGTCGGTCGCCTTCCGCTTTGCTTCTTAGCACTCATCGCTTCTCCGCCTACAGCCCAATGTCCTTTGGGTGTGTGAGAATCGTACGTACTCTGCCCACCTTCTCTATACGCTCAATCGCGATCCTTCTCGCGGCCCGGTAGGGCGGGATGTTCTCCCTTCTCGCACGTTCGAAGACCCTCACCAGCATGTCATAGATGCCCTCGGCACGCTTGAGGCTTTCGTCCTGGGATACGGCCCGCATCCTGTCGGCACTCTGGAAGAGCTCGCCCGCGCTCAAGACGAAATCCGGAGCATAGAGAATCCCCTTCTTGTGAAGGAGGTCTCCCAGCACATCGGATTCGAGCACGTTGTACGCACCACCGGCAATGATCTTGCACCGGAGTTTGTCCAGGGTCTTGTAGTCTATGATACCCCCGAGCGCGCAGGGGGAGAAGATGTCGCAGTGGCAACCGAACACCTTGTCGGGATGCACTATTTCCGCCGCAGGGATCTCATCCTGGACGCGTTTCATGGCGTCATAGACAATGTCGCTTATGATGAGCGTCGCTCCCTCACCGTGAAGATATCTTGCCAGATGAGTCCCCACCTCGCCGGTGCCCTGGATGACCACGCATCTGCCCTTAAGCGAAGAGACGCCGTAAACAGCCTTGCAGCATGCTTTCATGCCCCAGAAGACACCATAGGCCGTGACTTTGGCCCCGTCCGTATACCCTCCCGCGCTTGCCACAAAGGGAGCCACCTGTTTGGTCTCACGCTGGATGTATCTCAAGTCCTTCTCATCCGTGCCCAGGTCGCCGTAGGTCACAAACCGGCCCATCAGACCTTCCACGAAGCGTCCGAAGGCGCGGAAGTAGGCCTCGCTCTTATGCCGGAGAGGATTGCCCCAGAGTACCGCTTTTCCCCCACCGGTATCGCAGTCGGCCACGGCAGCCTGATAGGTCATGCTCCTGGAGAGCCTGAGGGCATCCTTCACGGCCTCGTCCTCGGTCGCGTAGTCCCACATCCGCGTGCCGCCCATGGCGGGACCCAGGGTGGTATCGTGAATGGCTATTATGGCCTTGAGATCGGTGGTCCTGTCAAAACACAGAAGCAGCTCCTCATGGCCGTGCTCATCCATGAGATCGAATATGGAATCCGTGCTCATACTCTCCCTTCCCGGTTGGGCTCAGGTCTTTTTAACATACCGCGGGGACGTTGTCAAACCCTTCGGCGGCCGGGAGCCAGAAAGCAATTGACGATCCGACCTTCGCACCTCTAAAATAGGGACGATTATGCCTTCTAAGCTCTGCAGCAAATAGCGAGAGCACGCGAAGTCACCGGATTGCGGCGTGTCTCTGTCTGAACAAGCCTATAACGGTAGGTGATCGACGTGGCGAAAGAGACCAGGGATCGAATCGAGGATCTTAAGAAGCGCAAGGATAAGGTCGTCCTGGGGGGCGGCAAGGAGCGCATCGAGAAACTCCACGAGGCCGGCAAACTCACGGCACGCGAGAGGATCGACCTGCTCCTGGACGACGGGAGCTTTCAGGAGATCGGCGTCTTCGTGACCCACAGGTGTCAGGACTTCGGGATGCCCAAGCGGAAGGTCGTCGGCGACGGGGTGGTGGCAGGCCACGGAACCGTGGATGGAAGACGGGTCTTCATATTCGCCCAGGACTTCACGATTTTCGGCGGCACGATGGGTGAGATGAATGCGGTCAAGATCTGTCGCGTGATGGATCTTGCCATGGAAAACGGGGCCCCGATAATAGGCCTTAACGACTCGGGCGGGGCTCGCATCCAGGAAGGTGTGGCAAGTCTCGGCGGTTATGCGGACGTTTTCCTGAGGAACACGCTGGCCTCGGGGGTGGTACCCCAGATATCGGCCATTCTGGGACCTTGCGCAGGAGGCGCGGTCTATTCGCCCGCCATCACGGATTTCATACTCATGGTCCAGCACACCAGCCACATGTTCATAACCGGCCCCAACGTGATCAAGTCCGTGACCGGTGAGGACGTTACCTTCGAGGAGCTCGGGGGGGCCCTCACGCACGCATCCAAGAGCGGGGTCGCGCATTTCATGTGCGAGGACGAGTACGAGTGCTTCGCACGCATCAAGAAGCTCCTGGGTTTCCTGCCCCAGAACAACCTGGACGATCCTCCCAGGCGAGATACCACGGACCCGCCCGACCGCATGGAGGACAGACTCAACGAGATAATCCCGGACTCGCCCACCAAACCCTATGACATACTTGAGGTGATTAGGCTCGTGGTGGACGAGGGCGATTTCTTCGAGGTCCACGAGCAGTACGCGCGCAACATAATAGTGGGGTTCGCGCGCCTCGGGGGCATCCCGGTCGGCATCGTGGCACAGCAACCCAAGGTACTTGCCGGCACCCTGGATATAGCCTCATCCATAAAGGGCGCAAGATTCGTACGCTTCTGCGATGCTTTCAACATACCGCTCGTGACTTTCGAGGACGTTCCCGGCTTCCTGCCGGGCACGGAACAGGAATACGGCGGCATCATAAAACACGGGGCCAAGCTCCTCTACGCATACTGTGAAGCGACGGTCCCCAAGCTCACGGTGATCACGAGGAAGGCCTACGGCGGGGCGTACGATGTCATGTCGTCCAGGCATATAAGAGGCGACTACAATGTGGCTTGGCCCACGGCGGAGCTGGCGGTCATGGGACCCGAGGGCGCCGTCAACATCATCTATCGTAAGGAGATAAGCCAGGCCGAAGACCCCGAGGCGATGCGCAGGAAATTCATCGAGGACTACGAGGCCAAGTTTGCAAACCCCTACATAGCTGCCGGGCTGGCCTATCTGGACGACGTCATAGAGCCCGCGACCACGAGGCCTTGTCTCATAAAAGCCCTGGAGATGCTTCTGGAGAAGCGGCAGAAGCTCCCGCCCAAGAAGCACGGCAACATCCCGCTGTGATTAGGCGTTGAAACCGGAAGCCGAATGGCAACGAAAGGGAAACCGGAGCAAGGTGTGAAGAAACAAGCCGGCGGCGGGGCCGGACGATCCGCCTCCGCGAAGCCGAAGGTCCGCCCTCGAGGCAGAGGCTTGCCGAAGCCCAAGGGCAAAGCTGAGATGAAACCCGGCCGACGAGGCCCGAAGGCGGGCGAAGTCCCGCCTGAGCTCCTCAAGAAGGTCCTGGTCGCCAACCGGGGCGAGATCGCCATCCGGATATTCCGGGCCTTGAGCGAAATGGGGATCGCATCCGTGGCCGTCTACAGCGAGGCCGACAGGCTTTCCTGGCACTTACGTTACGCCGACGAAGCCCACCTCATAGGACCGCCCCCGGCGGCCGAGAGCTATCTCAATATCCCCAGAATATTGGAGGTGGCGCGCCAGACCGGTTGCGACGCGATACACCCCGGCTACGGTTTTCTGGCTGAAAGCTACGAGTTCGCGTCCGCTTGCCAAGAGGCCGGCATCGTATTCATCGGGCCCTCCTCCACCTCGATAAAGACCATGGGCTTTAAGACCGAGGCCAAGAAGATCATGGCCGCCTCCGGCGTGCCGGTCATCCCCGGGCCGCCCGAGCCCGTGACCAGTGCCGCCGATGCCGAGGAGGTGGCATCGGAGATAGGCTATCCGGTGATGATAAAGGCGTCGGCTGGAGGCGGGGGCAAGGGGATGAGGATAGTCGGCGATCCTACCGAGATGCGCAAGGCCTTCCGGGCCGCGACGGGTGAGGCCAAGTCATACTTCGGGAACCCTGAGATCTTCCTCGAGAAGTACATAGAACAACCCAGGCACATAGAAGTCCAGATCCTCGCCGACAACTTCGGCAAGACCATTTATCTCGGCGAGCGGGAGTGCTCGATACAGCGACGCTATCAGAAACTCATCGAAGAAACCCCCTCTCCCGCCATCGACGACGTCGCGCGCGTCCGCATAGGCGAGACCGCCGTCCGGGCCGCCGAGGCGGCGGGCTACCGTAACGCCGGTACGGTGGAATTCATCCTGGACCGGTCCGGGGCCTTCTATTTCCTGGAGGTCAACACGCGGCTCCAGGTGGAGCATCCGGTGACCGAGTCTGTGACCGGGATCGACCTTGTCAAACAGCAGATAAAGATCGCTTCGGGCTTTCCGCTGGAGTATTCGCAGGAGGACATAAGGCCGCAGGGTGCGGCGATCGAGTGCAGGATCTATGCCGAAGACCCTAAGAACAACTTCCTCCCTTCACTGGGCAGGATCACCCGGCTCAAGAACCCGGAAGGGCCATGGGTGCGTGTCGAAAACTATGTTTACCGAGGGTATGACGTCCCGGTGTATTACGATCCCCTCATCGCCAAGGTCATAACCTGGGGAGCCGACCGCGATGCGGCAATAGCGCGGATGAGCAGGGCTCTCGGCGAATACATAATCGAGGGCATAGAAACGACCATTCCCTTTCACATGTGGGTAATGAGAGACCCGCACTTCGGCTCGGGCGATTTCGATACGTCTTACATCGACAGACACTACATGGGCGGTGCAACTAGAGCCCACCGAAGGGTGCCTCCCCACGTTGCCGTGATCGCTGCCTCGATAAGCGCGCTGGAGAACAGAACACCCAGGGCACGGCCTCAGGGGGAGCAGGCGAGCCGGTGGAGAAGCGTGAGCCGCAAAGAAGGCATAGGCGGATGATGGCAAACGCCACCCGGAACAGAGAAGCCGAGCGGGTGGCGCGGAGGGAGGTCCTCCCGCCGCCCGGACATGGTAGCGTCCTCACTGCCGTGAGGACGAATGCCGTGGTCCGCAGCGCGAGGACCCGCGAGGCAGCCAACGTCGGGCGTGGAACCCCGACGCTACAGGGACTATGATATACTACGCGAAGCTAAAAGACGGCGAGAAGCGGGTTGAGATCCGGAAAGAGGGGTCCACCTATTTCTGCGACATAGAGGGCAAGGTATTCGTGGCCGACGCGAGGCTCGTCGACGGACCCAGCGTCATGTCGCTCATAGTGGACAAGAAATGCTATGAGGTCGTGATCACAAACACCGGCAGGAAAATGATCATCTCCACCGGCGGCGAAGAGTTCGAGATCGAGATCGCCGACGAGCTCCAGCACCGGGGTGTGGGCCAGGCGGCTCGGGCCGCGGAGACAGGCATCGAAGAGGTGAAGGCCCCGATGCCGGGCGTGGTGGTCGCTCTTGAGGTGGAGACCGGCCAGGAGATCCCCCCGGGGAGCCCCGTCGTAATAGTCGAAGCCATGAAGATGCAGAACGAGATCTCAACGCTGGGTGGCGGCGTGGTGAAGAAGATACTGGTCAAGGCGGGCGACGTGGTCGAATCCCAGCAGACCCTTCTCGTCGTAGACCGCACTTGATCCGAGCGCCATATGAAAGACAAGCACCGAAACCCCGGACTCCCTGAGGCCAGGTCCCGTTGGGAATCCGAAACGCTATCAAGCCATCTCAAGCAGCATCCCGAAACCGGGGAGCACTATACGACTTCAGGCCTGCCTGTCGATACACTCTATGTCCCGCAGGCGGCTCAGGAGCAGGCATACCTTGAAAACATAGGCTTCCCGGGCGAGTTTCCGTTCACAAGGGGTGTCTACCCCGACATGTACCGCGGACGGCTCTGGACCTTCAGGCAGTATGCCGGTTTCGGCTCCTGCGAGCAAACCAACGAGCGCTTCCGTTACCTTCTGGACAAAGGACAGACAGGTCTCTCCGTGGCATTCGACCTGCCCACCCAGATGGGATACGATTCGGACCACCCCATATGCGAGGGCGAGGTCGGGAGAGCGGGCGTCGCCATCGACTCAGCGGAAGACCTCGAGAGGCTCTTCGAGGGCTTACCGCTCGATAAGGTCAGCACCTCCATGACCATAAACTCCACGGCTCCCATCCTGCTGGCGATGTTCATCGTGGTGGCGGAGGCGCGGGGCGTGCCGAGGAAGATACTCGCGGGCACGGTCCAGAACGACGTTCTCAAGGAGTATGTTGCCCGGGGCACCTATATCTTCCCGCCCGGGCCGTCGCTTAAGCTCGCCACCGACATCTTCTCTTTCTGCAGCCGTGAAATGCCCAGATGGAACACCATCTCGGTAAGCGGCTACCATATACGGGAGGCGGGCTCCACCGCCGTTCAGGAAGTCGCATTCACCTTGGCCAACGGCATCACCTATGTGGAGGAAGCCGTCAAAGCCGGCCTTCGAGTCGATGATTTCGCTCCCAGGATGTCTTTCTTCTTCAATGCGCACAGTGATCTCCTGGAGGAGATCGCGAAGTACCGGGCCGCACGCAGGCTGTGGGCGGACCTTATCAAAAACCGCTTCGGGGCCGAGAATGAAAAGTCCTGGATGCTCCGCTTCCACACCCAGACCGCCGGCTCCACCTTGACGGCCCAGCAGCCCCTGAACAACATTGTAAGGGTAACGCTTCAGGCCCTGGCGGCCGTACTGGGCGGGACCCAATCACTTCATACCAACAGCTTCGACGAGGCTCTTTCGCTTCCCACCGAAGAAGCCGTAAGGGTCGCCCTGAGGACCCAGCAGATCGTGGCCCATGAAAGCGGTGTTACCCGGACCGTCGATCCCCTTGGGGGGTCTTATTATCTCGAGTACCTGACCGACGAGATCGAGCGGCGGGCCCGGGAATACCTGGAGAGCATAGCCTCCATGGGCGGTGTGATAGAAGCCATCGAAAGAGGATTCATCAAGGGCGAGATCGAGAAGAGCGCCTACAGGCACCAGCAGGAGGTCGAGCGCGGCGAGCGGACCGTGGTAGGGGTCAACCGCTTCACCGGCGAGGAAAGGAAGATCCCGATCCTGAGGATCGACCCGGCGATAGAGGCTGACCAGAAACGGCGCCTGGCGGCCTTGAAGCAGGCCAGGTCAACTGTCGCCGTCGGCAAGCGGCTCGCGGCCCTTGAGGCGGCCGCCGTAGGTGGGGACAACTTGCTGCCTTTGATGATCGAAGCGGCCCGTGACATGGCGACCATCGGGGAGATGTGCGATGTGCTGAGACGGGTCTATGGTACTTTTGAAGAGGCAGGTGTATCATGAAAATCGAAGGTGTCGAGCACATCGGGATAGCCGTCAAGGATCTCGACGCGTGCATCGAGAAATTCGAGAGGCTTCTGGGTCTTGAGTGCAGCAGCAGGAAACGTGTGGAAGCCAATAGAATAGAAGTCGCAGTCTTCGATTGCGGCGGGACGACCCTGGAGTTGATCGCGCCCACCGATGAGGAGAGCCCGGTATACAGGTTTGTATCCAAAGGCGGCAATGCCCTGCACCATATTTGTTTCAAGGTTGATGACATAGAGGGGTGGCTCGCCTTCCTGAGCGGGCAGGGAGCGGATTTGATCGACCGGAAGCCCCGTGATGGAGCATTCGGGGACCGCATCGCGTTCGTGAGCCCCAAAGCGGTATGCGACGTCCTCATAGAGCTTGCGGAGGAAAAATGAAGGTCCGTGCAGGCGTCACCATCTCGCTCCTTTTCCTCGCCCTTGCCCTTTCGGGATGCGGAGCGAGAAAAGAGGTGGAGGAGTACAAGGCCACCTGGATCAAGCTCGCCCACAAGCCGATCGAGGAAGCCAAGGCCGGTGTGCCAGTCCGGGTCCAGGCAGAGGTCGAGGTCTCCAAAGATGTTCCCCATGTCGATCTATTCATCCACTGTGAAACCGAGTCCGTGACCTGCCCTCCCATACAGATGACCATGCTCGAACCCGGTGTCTACTTCGGCGCGATACCGTCGATGGACAGAGGTACGCGTGTGGAGTATTACATACAAGCCCGGGCCGGCGACATTCTCAAGGTCAGGGTCCCGGGCGAGGATAAGGCCAAGGGTTTCACCTTCTACTACAAGGGAACCCCTAACCGGCCGCTTCTCATCGCGTACATAGTGCTCATGTTCGCCGCCCTTTTTATCTTCATAATCTGCGGCTACCTGGCGGTCAGGGCGATAAGGGACCGCAGAATCAGACTCCAGATCCCGCGTCTCGGTTTTCTGGGGGCCGTGGTCTTCTTCATATCCAGCTTCCCCCTTGGCATGATAGTGGCCTACCAGACATACGGGACGCCATGGACGGGCTTCCCCGTGGGAAACGACATGACGGACAACAGATCGCTCGCCATCGTGCTCTATTTCGCCGCCGCCACCGTCTTCTACCGAGGCTCCGTCTTCCGCAGAGACCCCAGTCGAGATCTGCTCAAACAGGTGAGCACCTTGCCCTATGTCTATCTCGTGGGTGTCATACTCACGGTCGTCCTCTTTCTGATACCGCTCTGATCCCTACCTCCCCTCCCGCGTCTTGAGATATTCGGATTACGGCAACACCATACCGGATTCCGTGGACACAGGTCATGGTGCCGCTTCGACCCCCGCATCCGGGGATGTTTCCGCTAATTTCCACGCGCCGTTTCGCCGATATCAAGCCAAGAGGGTTAATCCTAAGACCAGCCAAACAAGGTTAGTATGGAAACGAATCTTAGTTCGGCCACAGCTGCACCTGAAACCGGAAGGGAAACCGAGGTTGCGGCCATGCTCAAACAGATGGCCATGGTTCTCAAAAACATGAGAACCTACCAACCTAATAACCCGGTTCTCCAGAAGTCATTCGACTCGCTGTCCCGCAGGCTGACGTCCTTCCTGAGTGAAACCGGGTCGCTGACATTGCTTGTGAGGGAGAACGAGCTTTTCTACGGCAGCAACATGGTCTACTCCTCAGATGATCGCATGGAAAGCCTCGCCTTCGCTCTGTACCGGGATGGTATCAGGCTGGTAAGCATACGCGACGGCATATCCATGGGAGAACTCCAGCAGTTCATGGGTGCCATCCATGAGGCCCGTGAGGCGGACCCCTACCAGGCCGATTTGGTGACGATTCTCTGGGAAAAGGATCTCACCAACATAAGCTACCGCGCCGTTGATGCGTATCTGGAGGACGACGAGAAAAAGACCATCGATCACATGGCCGAGAAGGACGAAAGCCTGCCCGGCGTGACGCCCGCAGGCGATATGGTCCCGGGATCCGAGTTTTTCATCAAGGAACTGGGCCTTTCGGTCGAGCACAAAACCACGGCCAGCCGCCGGCGCCCCCGCAGGGTTCGTGAGACCGACATCCGGCGGATAAGCCACGAGATACTCGAAGAGGACGACCGTAATCTGCTCCGCAGGTGCACCGACATTTGTCTTGAGATACTCAGTCTCGCTCCCCGTGACGACACATTCGATCGGGTCACCAATTTCCTCATGAGGATATGCGACTGGTCGGTGAGTTCCGGGGACTTCCTTACCGCCTGCACCATCCTCTCGGACCTCAGAACTCTCAGGGACAGCGGCAGTCTGGCCGAGGCCAGGAAGGCCAGTATCGATGACAGCATAGACAAGCTCGGAGAGAAGCGGCAGATCTCCCGGATCGGCGAGTACCTGAGTAACCTGACCGAACAGCGGACTGAAGAGATTTTCGCGTATCTCACCATGTTGTCTCCTGCCGCCGTGGGGCCGCTCTGCGAGATCCTGGCGGAATGCGAGGTCCGTAGGGTCCGGTATATGCTGTGCAGGGCGATCTCGGTCATAGCCAAGAACGAACCCGCCAGATTGCGCCACTTCATGTCGGATGAAAGGTGGTACTTCGTCAGGAATACCGTCATGATTCTCGGCATGATGGGAAACCCCGACAGCATACCGCTTCTCCGGCAGACCATGAACCACAAAGAAGATCGGGTAAGACGAGAGGTCGCCCGATCCATTGGCAAGGTACGGAGCAGCGAGGGGCTCGAACTTCTCACAACCCTCGTCAACGATGACAACAAGATGGTTCGGTTCGCAAGCCTGTCAGCCATGAGGGAGATTGACGCAAAAGATGCAAGAGAATTCCTCGAGGCCATCATCATGGACAAGAACTTCACAAAGAAGTCCATCGACGAGAAGCGGGAGTTCATGAGGACATACGGCAACATGGGTAAGCCGGGCTTCGGCTTCCTGGAGGCGGTCATTACCAGAAGGTATGACTACATGGATGAGGAGACCCGGGCCGCGGCTGTCTATGGAATAGCCATCATGAACGACGGAGAAACCACGGAGTTCCTCAAGGAGATCATAGAAGAGGAGGAAGGCGCAGTCCACCGTGCCGCCCTCGAGGCGATAACCACCATAACCACGGCTCAGCTATGAACGAAGAACCGCAAGACACTCAAGCCGATAGCATCGAACCGGCCAATATCAGTACCGAGAACCTCAGACAGTTCCAGATGGCCAAGGAGTTCATGGGCAGGTTCTACGTGCTGGCCCGCCTGGCAAGGACTTACGATCGCTACAACTCCGCCGTATCCGACAGCGCCGAAGCGCTCTTCGCGATTTCCAATGACCTCTTGAACGAGTCGGACGACGTCAGGTTCGACATTCAGAATGACTGCGTCTTCTTCAATCGCACCAGACTCCGGGCGAATGTGTCCGGCTTTAACACGCTCAAGTACTTCGTGGACGAGATGACTGCCAGGGACATACGATCGCTCAGTATCGAGGACCTGGCCGAGGTCGACGACTTCCTGAGCTTCGGCATGATATTCGCCCGCATGGACCTCGCTCACCCCGATCCCTTCAGGGAGCTTGTCCGCCTAATGAATCTCGAGGGTATTGCCGGGATCAACATCCAGCGCATCAGGAAACCCGGTCAAGAAGGTGACTATGACAGCGATCTCGCGGGCCCCACAAGGGAAGAGGCCAAGAGGTCCTTTTTCTCAGCCCTCCACATAGTGAAGGAGGCTGTCAAGGACGGCATATCGCGGGGGAAAGTCAACCCGCGCAAGGTCAAGCGAGTAGTAGAGTCCGTGGTGGACAGCATAGTATCGGATGAGGAATCTATGTTCGCCCTGACGGCCATAAAGGACTATGACGAGTATACATACCACCACTGCTTCAACGTCTGCATCTACTCGATCGCCCTTGGGAACAGACTTGGCCTGCCCAGACAGGCGCTCTGCGACATAGGCATAGCGGCTCTCTTCCACGATGTCGGCAAGACCGATGTGCCCCACAATATACTCAACAAGATGCAGGACCTCTCGGATGAAGACTGGAAAGTCATCCAGGATCACACGCTGTCCGGAGTCAAGGTTCTCACCTATCTTAAGAGACTGGATAGCACAATCCTGAGAAGCATGATTGTCGCCTTCTGCCACCACCTCAACATGGACCGGTCCGGTTATCCCGAGACCCATAGATCGATCAGACCGGACGCAATGAGCCGGATAGTCAGGATCGCGGACATCTATGACGCCCTGACCACTGCCCGCTCCTACAGAATGAAGCCATTCTCCAGCTCCGAAGCCCTCGGCATCATCGCGGAAAAAGCCGGGAAGGAGCTCGATCCCGTGCTCACCTCCATCTTCGCCGAAGTCGTCGGCGTGCTACCGCAGAGTCTCGAGGAGGCGGAGCAGGAGGAGATGGAAGAGGCGGCGTCCACACCTGCTGAGGCGGAGTAACCCCCAGACCGCTTCAGAATGCCGGTCCGCTGCGTCATGCTCGCCTCACGTTTCAACTCCCAAGCCACAGCCGGCGACGGGGATTTCCGCTTGACGCAACTCGATGGGGCATGCTAACATGCGCCATTGATTATCCTTACTGTCATACTGTTTTCTCTTTATCCCTTACCGCTGGTGGGGTTCGTTTGAAGGAGGACGGAGATGGATTTCGACCTTGATGAGCAGCAACAAATGATAAGGAAAATGGCCCGGGAGTTCGCGGAAAAGGAAATCAAGCCTGTAGCCGGCGAATTCGACGAGAGTGCCTCCTTCCCCAGCGGGATAGTCAGAAAACTTGGTGAGCTCGGCTTCATGGGAATGATGGTGCCGGAGGAATACGGCGGAGCCGCCATGGACTGCGTGAGCTATGCCATAGCGGTGGAAGAGATCTCCCGCGCCGATGCCTCCACGGGGGTGACGATGTCGGTCACCAATTCCCTGGCGTGCCAACCGATTCTGGACTATGGCAACGAGGAGCAGAAGAAGAGATACCTGCCGGATCTTGCTCAAGGCAAGAAGCTCGGGGCATACTCGTTGACCGAGCCTGAAGCGGGCTCGGACGCGGGCAATGTCCAGACCACCGCGGTGCTTGACGGCGATCACTATGTAATAAACGGGACCAAGATTTTCGTCACCAACGGCGGCAAGGCCGACATCATCGTGCTGTTTGCAGCCACTGACAAGGAAGCCAAGACCAAAGGGATAAGCGGCTTCATCGTTGAAAAGGGCTTGCCCGGTTTCAAGACAGGCAAGAAAGAGGACAAGATGGGCATGCGCGCATCCGATACCTCCGAGCTCGTCTTCGAGGATTGCCGGGTGCCGAAGGAGAACTTGCTGGGCAAGGAGGGGATGGGTTTCAAGATTGCCTTGGCGACACTGGACGGCGGGCGGATAGGGATAGCCGCTCAGGCGGTGGGCATAGGCCAGGCCTGCCTTGAGGCGGCCATAGCCTATTCGAAACAGCGGGAGCAGTTCGGACGCACCATCTGCCAGTTTCAAGCCATCCAATGGATTCTCGCGAATATGGCCACCGACATAGAAGCTGCCAGATTGCTGACATACAAAAGCGCCCACCTGAAGGAAAAGGGAGAGCGCTTCACCATGGAGGCTGCCCAGGCGAAGCTCTTTGCATCGGAGGCGGCCGTACGCGCCGCCATCAATGCCGTTCAGGTCCACGGTGGATACGGCTACATGAAAGAGTATGACGTGGAGAGGTACTTCCGCGATTCCAAGCTGACTGAGATCTACGAGGGGACCTCCGAGGTCCAGAGACTCGTGATTGCCGCCAATCTGCTGAGATAGAGAACTTCTTGGGGTCCCACCCACGACATAGGCCGTCGGGCACGGGGACGCGACGCTATGTATAGTACGCCACAATGAGGGATGACGAGCCTGACAAGTCAGATGGGTGGTCTTGACCGGCTTGGCACCCCTTAAATCGTTGACTCCGAGCATGCAAAACCATAGACTATACTGGTTATAGCATGCACACGAACCAGGAGGGCGGCTTTGAATATCATTGTCTGTGTCAAGAGGGTCCCTCAGACGGCCGACGCCGAGGTGAAGGTCGATGCCTCGGGCAAGGGGATCGAGGAGGAACGCCTCACCTTCGACATGAACGAGTATGATGCCTATGGCCTGGAAGAAGCGGTACTGTTCAAAGAACAATTCACCGGTACCGTGACCGCGATTTCCGTGGGTCCACCCCAGGCCCAGGATGTCCTGAGGATTGCCCTGGCCAAGGGTGCCGACAACGCGGTGAGAATCGAGGCCGAGGACTTCGGTGATCTGGACGGATTCAAGACCGCGCAGCTTCTGGCCGCGGTCATAAAGGACATGCCTCATGACATCATATTCTGCGGGGCCATGGCCACCGACGACGCCAACTGCCACGTCGGAGTGACACTCGCCCAATTGCTTGGGATTCCGCATGCCACGCTCGTGACCAGGATAGAGGCGTCCGAGGGGGCTGCCGATGTTTGCCGTGAGTTGGAGGGCGGTCTGCTGGAGCATATCAAAATCGATCTGCCTGCGCTCCTGGGGATCCAGACCGGCATAAACGTGCCCCGCTATGCTTCGTTGATAGCCATACGCAGGGCCGCGGCGAAGGAGATTGAGACCATTGGAAGCGACAAGATCGCCGGCAGCAGCCTCATGCAGAATGTGGCGATCGAGGAGCTCTTCGTACCCCCTGTCACAAAACGGGCGGAGATCTTCGAAGGGGATCCCGAAGAGGTCTCTGAGAAACTGGCGTCTGTGATCAAGGAAAAGGGCCTAATCTGACGGAGGTTATGATGGCTGACATCTTTGCACTCGTTGAGCACCGTCAGGGAGCGATCAGGGATATCACCTATGAGCTTATGGCCTGCGGCAGGAGCCTCGCGGAAAAGACCGGCGGCAAGTTGACCGCGGTGGTCCTGGGGGCCGACACCGAGGAACTCATTGCGCCTCTAAAGTCCCAGGCCCACAGACTTCTCGTGGTTGACGCTCCCGTTTTCAGGGATTTCAACTCGGCATCCTACCAGCTTGCACTCTCCGAGATCGTCAAGCAGGAAAAGCCCTTCATAACGCTCATGGGACACACGGCTTTCGGCATGGACCTGTGCGCCTCCCTCGCCACGGAGCTGGAAAGCCCCTTCACGACGGACTGTCTGCGAATCGAGCTGGCCGACGGCGGCGTAAAGGCCGTCCGGCAGATGTTTGACGGGAAACTCGACGCGCGCGTGAAGATCCGGGACGCAGCATCCTATTTCCTGACCGTAAGGTCCGGCGGTTACCCCGCAGAGGAGGCCGGCCTCGCCGCCGAGGTCACGCAGATGGCCTCACCGGTGGCAGCCGAGCCCGAATACCGGACGTTCATTGACTACATCGAGCCCGAGATCGGTGAGGTTGACATAACCAAGAGCGATATCGTGGTGGGTGTGGGGAGAGGGGTCAAGGAGCCGGAGAACATCGCCATGGTCGAAGAGTTCGCTGCTGCAATTGGTGGAGTAGTCGGTTGTACCAGGCCGGTGGTGGACGCCGAGTGGCTGCCCAAGGCCAGGCAGGTGGGCTCGTCGGGTAAGACCATCAAGCCGAAACTCTACATAGCGCTGGGCATATCCGGTGCCTTCCAGCACCTGGCCGGGCTCAAGGGAGCGGACACCATAATCGCCGTCAACAAGGATGCGAACGCACCGATCTTCAATGCAGCCGACTATGGCATCGTGGCGGACATGTTCAAGATCTTGCCCGCGCTCAAAGCGAAGATAATGGAAATAAAGGGATAGATGAAAAAAGTAGGAGTCTTTGTCTGCCATTGCGGCCACAACATCGGTGGAACCGTAGATATCCCCGAAGTCGTCAAGCGGATCGGTGAATATCCCGGCGTCGAGCATTGTGAGGACCACAAGTACATGTGCTCCGAGCCGGGTCAGAGCCTCATTCGCGAGCGAATAAAGGAAAAGGGACTGGCGCGCGTGGTGGTGGCCTGCTGCTCCCCCTCCCTCCATGAGGAGACCTTTCGCCGGGCGGCTGAGAACACGGGGCTCAACCGGTATCTGCTTGAGATTGCGAACATCAGGGAGCAATGCAGCTGGGTCCATGCGGACAAGGCCGAGGCCACCCGCAAAGCCATCACCCTTATCAAGACCATAATAGAGAAGACGCTGCTCAATGACACGCTCGACCCACCGACGATTCCTGTTGTCCCCAGAGCCATGGTCATAGGTGCCGGCATCGCCGGGATCCAGGCCGCCCTGGACATAGCCAACTCGGGCTATGAGGTCGTCCTGGTCGAGAAGAGCCCTTCGATCGGGGGGCACATGGCACAACTCTCCGAGACCTTTCCCACCCTGGATTGCTCGCAGTGCATTCTGACGCCTAGAATGGTGGAGGTCGGCCGGCACGAGAATATCGACCTGTACACTTATTCGGAGGTCGATGAGATAGGCGGCTCCGCCGGCGATTTCAAGGTCAAGATAAGGAAGAAACCGCGGTCGGTTGATGTTACGAAGTGCACCGGTTGTGGGGACTGTTTCGAGAAATGCCCGAGCAAGGTGCCGAGCCAGTTCGACTGCGGCCTGGTCGAACGCAAGGCCATCTATGTGCCGTTCCCCCAGGCCGTGCCTAACAAGCCCGTCATAGACAGGGACAATTGCATCTACTTCAAGAACGGCAAGTGCGGGGTATGCAAGCAGGTCTGTGAGACCGGGGCCATCGACTATGACCAGGTAGAGGAGATTATCGAAGAAGAGGTCGGAGCCGTAATAGTCGCAACGGGTTATGAGCTCTATCCTATCCGGAAGATTCCTGAATACGGCGGGGGAAGGTATGAGGACCTCGTCAACGGCCTCCAGTTCGAGCGCCTGCTCTCGGCATCGGGCCCTACCCAGGGTGAGATCCGGCGGCCGTCCGACGGCGCAATCCCAAAGCGGGTGGCCTTCATCTCATGCGTAGGATCGCGCGATCCGGAACATCATATGTCCTACTGCTCGAAGATCTGCTGCATGTACATGGCCAAACATGCGCTCCTTTACAAGAACCATGTACCCGACGGCGAGGCCATCGTATTCTCAATCGACGTGAGGACCTCCAGCAAGGACTATGAGGAGTTTTTCACGCGGGCCAAGGACGAAGCCGGTGTCATCTATATAAGAGGCAAGCCTTCGAGGATAATAGAACGAGACAACAAGCTCGAGATCTGGGCGGTCAACACCCTGAACGGGAAGCATCTTAGGCTGGACTGCGACATGGTCGTCCTCTCGATGGCCATGGTCCCCTCTGACGATGCCATTGGTATCGCGAAGAAGCTCAGAATCCCCACCAATGCCCACGGCTTCTTCAGTGAGGTCCATCCCAAACTCAGGCCGGTTGAAAGCCTGGTGAGAGGCTTCTATATGGCCGGGTGCAGCCAGGCCCCCAAGGACATTCCGGAGTGTGTAGCCCAGGGATCCGCGGCCGCCGCCAAGGTGCTGGAGATGTTCTCCAAGAAAGAGCTCGTGACGGAGCCATTTGTTGCCTACGTAGATACCGACCTGTGCGTGGCATGTAAGACGTGTATCAATGCTTGTCCCTACGATGCCAGGGAGTTCGACGAGGAGAAAAAAGTGGTGCTCGTGAATGAGGCTCTCTGCCAGGGCTGCGGCTCCTGCGTGGTGGCCTGTGCGGCGGGCGCCACCCAGCAGAAGAACCTGGCGGACAAGCAGATCTCCAGGATGGTAGAGGTGATCTTTGACGAATAAGAAAGACCTGAGCGACCGGATAAATCCTGAGATACGCGAGGTCCTCCTCGAGATGGGGGCGGAAGATATCTACAAGTGCTACCAGTGCGGCAAGTGTGCAAGCGCCTGTCCGTGGTTCCAGGTGGGGACCTACGAATTCCCGATATTCCGTCTGGCGCTCGAGGCCGCTCTCGGCATGATCGCGGCGACCGAGGACAAGGACGAGCTCGCGCGGGAAGTGGACAAGATCTATAGATGCGTGGGCTGCGAGGCTTGCATGGACCAGTGCCCTCACGGGGTGAACATACCTGCCATCTTCAGGGCAGGCAGGCGGCTCCTGGTGGATTTCGGCTCGTACCCGGACGTCTTGAAGGGCATCGTCCAGAAGATCCGCAACGTCGGTAACCCCTTGGGGGAGCCGCGTGAAAAGCGCCCGGAGTGGGCCGCAGACCTCGATGTGCCACCCTTCGAAGCCGGGATGGAATACCTCTACTTCCCATGCTGCCTGCCTTCATACGACCCCAGGCTCAAGAGTGTGGCCCAGGCCACGGCCGGACTGCTTAGGGCCGGTGGGGCCGCATTCGGCATACTGGGGGCCAGGGAGAACTGCTGCGGCGAGGCCATCCGAAGGATAGGCGCCGAGGCTGTCTTCGAGGAGGTAAGACAGGCCAATACGGAGGCATTTGCCGAGGCGGGTGTCACCAAGGTCGTCGTAAGCTCCCCCCACTGCTATAGCGCGTTCAAGCGCGATTATCCCGGCTTTGGGTCCGAGCTCGAGGTCATCCATGTGAGCCAGCTTCTGGCCGCGTGGATCGAGGAGGGGCGTCTAAAGCCCGTGAAATCCTTCGACAAGAAGGTCGTATATCACGATCCGTGCGTGCTCGGGCGTCAGAATGACGTATACGAAGAGCCGCGCCGGGTTCTAGACAACATCCCGGGGCTGGAGCTCCTCGAGGTCGAGGACTTCTGCCGGAACCTCAGCCTATGCTGTGGAGCCGGAAGCGGCGGGCTCTGGATGGAATGGGACAAGACCGAACGGATAGCTGAGGTCAGGCTGAACCAGCTTGTCGGTACGGGCGCCGATGTAATAGCCGTGGCCTGCCCTTACTGCCTTCAGATGATAGAAGAGACGGCCAAGTCCATGAAGGTGGAAACCCCCGTCATGGACATAACCGAAATCCTCATCCAGGCTCTGTAGCGTTGCCACTCCAGTGGCAATGAATGTCTGTGTAGCGTCGGGGTTCCTTCCACGACATCATCCAATGGTTTCTCTTATCTGGGATGGAAACAGCCAGGAGGGCACCCGGGTCACCCCCGGCGTGTGCTTCATTGTCGTAAGTGAGGGTCGCCTGACCTCGGCCAGGAAGGTGATCGTTCGGAGATGGAGGCCTGCCGCCTTCGCGGAGAGTGGCTGCCATCGGTCTTTGGCGGTCGTGCCGCTCGCGCGGCAAGGAACAGGCCTGATCGCTCCTACCGGCTAAGGACTACGCGTTGGACCGAGCGGGCGGAGCCTGTTCGTACCTCCGCGAAATATATCCCGGAAGCCAAGGGTGCACCTTCGGCGCTACGACCCGACCAGGTCGCCGTGTGCGTGCCCGGGCCGAACTCGCCCTCCACCAGGGTGGCTACCCGCTTGCCCTCGATATCATAGACAGAGAGCCTCACCTGCTCGGTGCGCCCCAGCACGAATTCAAACCGGGTCTCACTGGAGAAGGGGTTGGGTTCGGGCCTCAGGAGAACCGCCGATCCGCCGGAGACTATGATCTTCTCATCCACACCCGCACCGCAGTTGACCTGCCGGTAAACGGCATAGACGACCCAGTCACCTGTTACACCGAGCGCGCAGGCGCTATACCAGCCACCCGGGATCGCGTAGACCACGTTCTTTCCCGCCTGACAACCGTTGCCGTCATGTACCATGCTCGGGGCATAGGGATCGCCGGCATTGTCGTTTAGAAACTCAAGCGTGACCGTAAAGGGGCCCGAATCGATCGTGATTTCACCGGGCACGGGCTCCAGGTTGAATTCATTGACATAACCGTCGTTTAGGACCGGACCTTCGAGCGTGAAGATGGGACTGCCCGGATTGGGAAGACCGCCGTCGTAGACATGGATTGCCTGCTCCAATGACTCGAACGTACCTCCATACATGGAACCCCAGCCTATGCCCACGCGCAGGATCTCGATGGGGTAATGTTCGGTGGGCGCCTGGAGCACCGCCCCGGCCTCCTCCCCCGCCACAAAGCAGGGGCAGACCACACTTCCACCACCCGTATAGTTTTGAAGCGGACTCTCTTCCGGGCAGGGATCGGCTGAAACAAGCGGACACAAGATGAGCGTCGCGGCAAGAACCGCAACAAGCGAAAAAGCAAATCTCGCGAAGCCCGCGCTCCCCGAGATCATGTGCAACCTCAGCATCGGAAAGCCTCCTTATACCACCAAGGACCTCCGGCTTTCGGCCCTATAGCGAACCGGCCTGTGATCAGGGCCCCGGTGGCATCAACCGGTCACCCGGTACCTCTCGCACCCCGAACCACTTGGGTCATGTACTTGTTCTCGGCCAAACTCTCACTCTATTATGGCTAGTTTACCACAGCCCCCGCGCGATTTCAAGCTTCACACCGGCTTCACGCCGTGACGGGCTGTCGGGCTTTGTCACCGACTGCCGGGGGGCGTCAGAGCGACCGGGATATATTCTATGTCCTCCGGATCGCTCAGTCCGGCGGTGAGAACATCATACGCGCCGGTAGTGATATCAATCCGGTAGAGATCCTCACAGCCAGGACCGCAGACATAGGCATGGGTACCTACGACACAGATGGCACAGTGGTTCCCGCCTGAGATGGAACACATCTCACTCACGCCCTCGCCTTCCTGGTAGCGATAGACGCCCTCGGACCGGCATGCATAGTAGACGCCCTCGCTATAGAAGACATCCCTGAGATCGTCTCCGCCCGGGACCACCGCTGTAAGCGTGTCTACAAGGTAAGTGTCGAGATCTATCTCGAAAATGTAGTCGGATCGTGTATCCACCATCACGAGCGAGTTGGCCACTGTTGTGCCTTTGGTGGCCTGCAGCCCGCCGGGACTCTGGTGAGGGGTTGGCATCGCGTGGAGGAAGTTCCCGGCGGCATCCGCAAAGTAAATGCTGTCGTTCGCATTCTGGATAAAGGCGAATCCCGCGCCAGGCAATACAGTGAACGTGGTCGTCCACGGTATCTCCGGAGGTGCGCTGAACCCCCCGATGATATCGCCGTTGTGATCAAGCTCAGTCAGATTCGAGCGTCCTGTGAATATGCGTGTGCCCAGGACTTCAACTTCACCTGTTTGATCGAAAAACACCCAGGAGTTGCCCTCCATATCGACCGCCGTGAGCCCATCCTGGCTCCGGACCAGCAGCGTGCCTCCTCTCACGGTGACATACGCCGTATCGGCAGAGGCGGCACCCCTGTCGTCCGTCACGGTAGCCTCAATGGAGTATGTCCCGGGAGTTGCGGGCAACGTCCAGGCGACCTCAGTCGGCCCACCTGCGATGTCGCCGGCCTGAGGATTCCACTCATACGTGAGATCCCCGCCTTCCGGATCGACGGCCAGGCAGACAACATGTGAAATGCCTGTCGGATCGACTGTATCGGGATCTACGCTAAGAAGCATCGTAGGTCCCTTTTCCTGAGGCTGAGTGGTCTTGTCGCCACACCCCGGGAAGAGGCCTGTCACCATGACAAAGAGAATTGTGAGAGACCAGATGGATGCGCGCGGCATGGTCCTACCCTCCTGCTCATAAGAAGAGCCAACAACATCATCCGTAGCGTTGCCACTCCCCGTAGCAACGGATGGTCTGTGTAGCTTCCGGGGCCAACCCCGACAGCGGCCGGGCCTCCACACCCGCCTACCTCATCAGAACCATCTTTTTCGAGACCGACCCGGACCGGGCTGCGAACCGCACGAAGTATACACCCGGGGAGACCTCGCGGCCGGCTGTGTCACAGCCGTCCCATATGGCTGTCCGTCCCTTCTCCCCGGCCGGACCC
The DNA here is from genome assembly GCA_964598025.1 of uncultured bacterium. GTDB lineage: Bacteria > Arandabacterota > Arandabacteria > Arandabacterales > Arandabacteraceae > JALGWN01. The sequence goes on along the minus strand of CAZRAU010000007.1, from coordinate 3,860 downwards.
TCAAACAACCTGGCCACTTCCCTGCCCGATACGCTGTAGATGCTTAGGCACGCCATATCGGAAGCTGCACACGCGAATGACACCTTCACTTCACGGCTGAAGGGACTGGCTCCGGCAAGCTCCAGGCAAAGATCCTCAAGCATGGGTCGCTCCCTCACGCCCGCAGCATCCGGTTTGAACTTCACAAGATAGAGATCGTCCTGGCCTGCTCCGAAAGATGCGGTGTAGCCGCACATGATGAAGCCGTGATCGTCGGTCTCCCGAATGGAAAGACCGAGGTCGTTTGCAGCCCCCCCATGGGTCGTGGTCCAGAGCGTATCGCCGTTGGCCTGGATCTTGATGACATAGAAGTCTTGCAGCCCGGCACCAAAGGACGTGGTCCTGGCGGCGATGGCATAACCCATGTCCGGGGTCTGAATCAAATCGAACCCATACTCGTCACCTGCCCCCCCATAGGTCTTTGTCCAGAGGGTATCGCCGTGGGCGTTCGTTCTTATGAGATAGACATCGCTGCCACCCGCCCCATAGGAATAGGTGGCCCCGACCAGCATGAACCCGCCGTCGGGGGTCTCGCGGATGCCACTTCCGTACTCCTCGCCGGGTCCGCCATAGCGCCTGGTCCACACAGTATCGCCACCGGCATCGATCCTGATTAAATAGACCTGAGCTGCGTCGGTCGGGGGGACAAGGCGTGAGTAGCCCACCATGGCAAAGCCCCCGTCGCTGGTCTCGATTATCTCAGCCGCCCGGTCATCGCCCCATCCGCCATAGACCCGCTCCCACTTGACATAACCGTCATCAGTCGTCATTACCACATACGCATCGGCAGTGTCATAGGGGGCAACCGAATAGGTGAACCCACAGGCCACGATGCTCCCCCGGGAAGTCGGCCGGGCGCAATAGAAGATGTCATCCGAACCACCGCCATAGCAAGCCATCCACAGACTGTCTCCGGCCGCATCGGTTCTGACCAGGTAGGCATCGTTTCCTCCCGACCCGAATGAGGCCGTATACCCCGCTACCAGATATCCACCTCCGGGCATCTCAGCCACCGATAGCCCGGCGTCATGATCCGGCCCGCCCAGGGTTCTGGTCCAGAGCGTATCCCCCCAGACGTCCACCCTGACCAGGTACACATCGGTCCCACCTGCGCCGAACGAGTTGGTGCTTCCACAGGCAGTGTAGTTCCCGTCTGAAGTGACCTCCACCCACCAGCCGTTGTCCGCCCCCTGTCCACCTACCGGCAGCCGCCACTGGACCGTGGGTGCCGATCCGAAGCAAGCCGACAACAACACTGTGACCAGAATGAAGAACACCACGACTGCTCTTACCGGTTTCATGCTCTCCCACCTCCTTCTGTAATAGCACTCGTCGCTAACCCGCGCGCAGCATTATACCACAAGAGACTTGGCTTCTGAAGCAGGAAGATGTCGGACGCGGCATTACCGCTATGGTGATGAGGATGGGGCAGGTACATGAACGTTGACAGTTGCTCTGGATTAAGGTAGTTAGAGAGCATGGGCTCATAAGTGTCATTCAGTGCTATGCTGGTCGGGATCTATGCAAAGCGCAGGTGCACGGGTCGGACTTAGGAGCCGTCAAATCACTCATGAAAGGAGAGCACCATGAAACTGCCGGAGTATGTGACCGTTGATGAAGTGAGACGGGTGTGCAAGGAAATCGGGGTGCGGGACTGGTCGGGAATCAAGGATCCGGCTGTCTCGGCGGAAGAAGCATCCACCATCCTCAAGATTGTGAATGTCCAGAGCATGGATATTCCCCTTGAAGCTTTCCGGGCGGGCCTGGAAGTGGAGCTCGAACATGGGACAAGGTTTGAGGATGCGAATGTGACCAACAACCATCCGATACTGACAGGCATGATCGTCCTGGCCCACCTCAAAGAGACCATGGATTACTATGAGCGAATCGCGGTTGCCGAAACCGAGGGGGATCTGCTCAAGGCCGTCTTGTCCGGAAATCTGAAGAAGATCGAATCCAAATACAAGATGCTCATAGAGGCCCAGAAATCGCTGAATAAGGCGGTTGCCGACCAGCTGAAGTGACATACCTGACATATAGCTGCATGGACGGCCCGCCTGAGGTCGGGCAGGCACTCCGGGAGTGACCGGATACAGCGTTCGTTGGGGGCTTGCTTGGCTCGACCGGAGGCGGGTCCGGGAGTCCTCGACTACTGCCTGAGCATAACCATCAGGGCGCTTCATAACAGGGAATCACGAAAGTTCCTGTTTACTCCTTTCGTCCATGGGCATATAGTCCCGAATCATCCCCAGATAGGAGGGACGACATGTTTAACACAGCGAATATCGCTTTCATGCTTTTGGCGACAAGCCTTGTCATGCTGATGACACCGGGCCTGGCGTTTTTCTACGGCGGCCTGGTCGGGCGCAAGAATGTCCTTTCGATCATGATTCAGAGTTTTGTGTCGATGGGCGTGACTACCATTCTCTGGTACGCCGTGGGGTTCTCGCTCTGTTTCAGCGGTGGTGAAGGCGGCATAATCGGAAATCTCGATATGGCGTTTCTGAAGGGCATCGATCCCATGACACCTTTCGGAGACGGCCGGATACCTATGTATGTCTTCTTCGCCTACCAGATGATGTTTGCGATAATAACTCCGGCTCTTATCACCGGGGCATTCTCAAATCGCGTGCGCTTCCCTGCCTATCTGATATTCCTTGTAGCATGGCTCCTGCTGGTCTATTTCCCGTTTGTGCATATGGTTTGGGGTGGCGGATTGTTGGCGAAGTGGGGAGTCCTCGACTTCGCTGGCGGAATAGTGGTCCACAATATCGCCGGAATGGCGGCCCTTGCCTCGGTGCTTTTTGTCGGCAGGCGGCGAGTGGCCGAACAGGGCCCCCACAGCATCCCGCTTGTCGCCCTTGGCGCCGGCCTGCTCTGGTTCGGCTGGTACGGCTTCAATGCGGGCAGTGAATTGCAGGTCGATTCCGCCACCGTACTGGCATTTGTGAATACGGACGTGGCCGCGTCATTTGCCGGTATTTCCTGGTTGTTGCTCGAGTGGACGCTCAAGAAGAAGCCCAAGTTCGTCGGCCTGCTGACAGGCGCCGTCGCCGGCCTTGCGACGATCACTCCCGCCGCCGCGTACGTTCCGACCTGGGCCGCGGCATTGATCGGGGTCAGCGCGGGTCTTGTCTGCTACACCGCTGTGAGTCTGAAGAACAGACTTCACTGGGACGACGCGCTCGACGTATGGGGGGTCCACGGTGTCGGAGGCGCGCTTGGAATCATAATGCTTGGACTGCTGGGCAGTACGGCCGTCAATGCGGCCGGTGCCGATGGTCTCGTCTTCGGCGGCGCCGGTTTCTTTGTTAAGGAGCTGGTCGGCATCCTGATGTCATCGGCATACGCCTTCATATTCACATACGGCATGCTCAGGATAATAAACAGAGTCGTCACGGTTAAGACGACTCAGGATGAGGAGACGACGCTGGACGTGTCTCTCCACGGTGAGAACGCATACGTGAATTGATGAGGGCTGCTGACCATCGTTACATGAGATGAATGCTAGATGCCGCGGCGTGGATCGGCTTTGCTCACTTCGCTTCCTGTCCGGCATGCGGCAATAACTGTAAGACCATGAGTTGGTAGTACTGATTCAAGATAACGACCTTCTGGAGGACGAAGCCCGCGGATTTCACGAATTCGGTCGGTTCATCCGGAGCAAGCCTCATGGATACACTCGGAAGTTCGACGGCGGCGTCTTTTCGAAAATCGGCGATGGCCCATTGCGCAGTCGCGTACCCTTGCTCTTTGAATCCACACGTCCGTTCAAGCTCCATCAAGATGCCGGATGATTCTGATAGCCGGTTCATGGTGCA
>CAZRAU010000006.1:0-71919 GCA_964598025.1 uncultured bacterium | reverse complement strand
GGTTCTTCCTGGCCGCAAGCAGCGCCGCCTCGTTCATGATATTGGCAAGGTCCGCACCGGAAAGACCCGGTGTCCCCCTGGCGACGGTAGTCAGATTGACATCTTCATTGAGCGGGATCTTCTTCGAATGAACCTTCAGGATGCCCTCGCGTCCCTTGAGGTCCGGCATATCGACGACGATCTGACGATCGAATCTGCCCGGTCTCAGAAGTGCGGGGTCCAGCACATCCGGCCGGTTGGTGGCGGCCAGGAGGATGACCCCCTCGTTGGATTCAAATCCGTCCATCTCGACCAGAAGCTGGTTTAGGGTCTGTTCGCGCTCGTCATGCCCACCACCGAGGCCCGCCCCTCGATGCCTGCCCACCGCATCGATTTCGTCTATGAAGATAATGCACGGGGCATGCTTCTTACCTTGTTCGAAGAGGTCCCGGACTCTGGACGCTCCAACCCCAACAAACATCTCCACAAAATCCGAGCCGCTTATGCTGAAAAACGGCACGCCGGCCTCACCGGCCACAGCTCTGGCAAGCAGCGTCTTACCGGTCCCCGGAGCGCCGAGAAGCAGTGCGCCTTTGGGTATTCGCCCCCCGAGCCTCTGAAACCGTCTGGGTTCGCTGAGAAACTCGATGACTTCCTGTAGTTCCTCTTTCGCCTCATCGGCACCTGCGACGTCTTCGAAGGTCACCTTGGGCCGGTCCCCCATAATCAACTTGGCCTTGCTCCTTCCGAAGGAGAAAGCGCGATTGCCTCCGGCCTCCATCTGGCGCATCAGCAAAACCATTATGCCCACGAGAAAGAGAATCGGCACTATGGTCGAGATCAGGATCCCGCTCCACTGGCTCTTCTCGCCCTCTGAGCCTATCTTTGCCTCCTTATCGATAGCCCAGATCTCACCCGGCAGACCGGGGTCCTCAGCCGGCAGCCAGGATTTGAACTTCTTGACCTGCTGCGCGTGCTCGCCGACGAGGACGGTAACCTCCTCCTTGAACTCGCCGTGGACTTCCCGCTTGTCTATGGTGACCCTGTCCAGGTTCGCCAAGCGCACCTGTTTCATGAATTCATAATAGAGGATCTCCACCTCGCCTGAATCCCGGTTCCAGAGAACTGAAATCGCCAGCAGGGTTATGAGGAAGAGGACCACCCAGATAAAGCCGCCCCTCAAGCCGCGCCGAGGCGGGGTCTTCGTGGGATCGACGCCGTAGGGACGCTTACCGCCGCCCCCGTGAAGTCTGAGTTTGTCCTTGCCCGTCTGTTTCCTGCTTTTGTCTTCGTCCATTCAGTTCACCATAGCATACATTAGTCATTCATCTTCAATACCGCAATGTACGGTAGATTTCTGTATTTCTGTACGTAATCCAACCCGTAGCCGATAACAAATTCGTCCGGGATCTCAAAACCGACGTAATCCAGAGGTACCTCCACCTCTCTTCTGGCCCGTTTGTCCAGAAGCGTGCATATCCTCAGGCTCTCGGGGTGTCTGGCCTGTAGGATGTGCCTGATATAGTCAAGGGTAAGGCCGCTATCAACGATGTCCTCGACTATTATGACGTCTCTACCCTCTATGTTTATGCTGAGATCGGCAAGTATCCGGACCACGCCGGTACTCTCCGTTTGGCTGTTGTAACTTGACACCGACATGAAATCGATCTCGTGAAGAATCTCCAGTTCTCGGACAAGATCGGAAAGGAAGATTATACCGCCTTTCAGGATATTGACCAGGATTGGAACCTTGCCTTCATAGTCCCGGCTTATGTCCTTCCCAAGCTGGGCCACCCTCTTCCGTATCTTCTCCTCCGGGATCAGAATCTCGCCTACTGGAGCCTCCAATACATCACCTGCCTTTCCGATAGGTGATCTTGAGAATGGTCCGCGTATCATCGTTTATCCTGGCCCTGTCCGCGCGCCGCACACCGGCCACCCAGATTATGCCTTCGCCATCACAGACTATCGGAATCATGGCTCTCAGGCTTGCGGCAACCTTCTCATCGATGAATACATCATGTACCTTCTTGGTCCCGGAAAGCCCGAAGGGGACGAACTTATCCCCCTCGCGCCAACTCCTCGCGGTCAACGGGAGGTCGATCCCGCCGAAATCGAAGTATGCCGTATCCCCGCTTCTGTAGATCTCCCCCGTCTCGGGCCTCTCACTGAGTATCTCGGCCTCAAATGTGCAGCCCGCGGCCTCCGCCTGCGTCGTCCCGGGCACTTCGAGTCTCACATCATACCGGCTGACGAGCGCCAGATCCCGCCCGATCACCAGGTTGCCGAACTCCTTCATCGCCATGATCCCCGACCCGATATCAACCCGCGAACCCGACTTGGACCGCTCGGCCAGGTTGAGAACCGCACTGAGTATGTCGAAAGACACGACCTGCTCATCCTCTTCCAAGGATCTCAAGACCGTGTATAGTGCGAATATCTTGACCGCGTGGGGGACCTCGTCGAAAGCTTCGAGGTTTATGGTGGTCCTGCCGTCCTCGGAGCGCGCACATGCCTTGAGGACGTCTTCCACCCGGTCGCTAAGGTACCCGTTCATAACCGAGAAGATAGTCGCAGAGCGAGCCAGCGCGGCAACTATGCCCGGATTGAATTCCTTTTCGATCATAGGGATAAGGACCTTCCTCACCTTGTTCCGCTCCAGGCGCTCATCAAGGTTGGAGCAGTCCAATCTGAAATCCAGATGTTTCTCGGCAACATACTCCTCGATCTCTTCCCTTGAGGCCTCAATGAGCGGTCTTATTATCTTCCCCTTCATGGCAGGTCTGATCCCGCTGAGCCCGGCCATGCCGGCTCCTCGCAGGAGGTTCAGCAACAGCGTTTCCGCCTGATCGTTTGCGTTATGGCCCGTCGCGATCTTACCCGCTTTGAGATGGTCCGACAGTTCTTCCAAAAAGGCGTACCGTACCTTTCGGGCGGCCGCTTCCAGCGAGAGCCCTCTGGAACGAGCAAGCTCCGGCACATCTTCAGACCGCGCAGTAAAGGGAATAGAAAGGCTCCGGCAAAGGTCCTCCACGAACTTCATGTCGCTACGCGATTCCTCTCCCCTAATCCCGTGTTCCAAGTGGGCCACATGAAGAAGCAGCCCGTAGATGCTCTTGAGAGAATTAAGCACATGAAGCAGGGCAACCGAGTCCGGCCCGCCTGAGACGGCCACGACGACGGTGTCCCCCTTCCGTAGCATCCCGTACTTCTCAATGGTCCCTCTGACCTTACGCGGTAACACGGTCCGATTACCTCCAGATACGCGAAACCCGAGCACTCCCAGGGATCATGGTCTTGCCCAAGGATAGCCACAGATGTTGGTGAGTCACTCCCGCAAGACACTGCTCATTCAGGCCGGACTACCTCTCAGATGAGATTCCTGGTGGCGGTGCAGGGATTCGAACCCCGGACACAGAGATTATGATTCTCCTGCTCTGACCAACTGAGCTACACCGCCAGCAAAAGGCGGAAAAGTGCATCCTTGCCAGTCGACACCCTAGCCTTTTGTAAAATAGTACTTGAGTGTTTCTGCTCTGTCAAGAGGTATGAAACCGCCCCCAATGCGCTTGACACCGGCATGGTTGTGTCGTAAGTTCGGGGTACTTCACATCACATGGAGAGGTTCGATGCGCACAGTCGGTAGATGGAGTGCGACAGGGGTGTTCGTCCTGTCGACGCTTCTCTTATGCCAAAGCTGCAGCAAGGAGGCTTCATTCGAGCCTCTCTACGGCCTCAATGCGGGCGAACGTTTTCGATCCGACACGCTGGTCGCCGAGGCCTCGGCCTGGTTCAACCGGGGCGAGAGTGCCGGACCCGGTTGGAGTTCCACCAGGATGGTGGTCTCTAATTGGCAAGGCTACAACTCCAGGTGTTTCCTGAGATTCACGGCTTTCCCGGACACAGACGTCACTGTTGACCGTGTGCTGCTCTACCTTTGGCTCACCAGGGGCGACGGGGATTGGGCCGGGACCATCCTGGATGTTCACACTCTGGTCGATACGCTGATCCAGTCCGAACTCTACTGGGGTGAAATGCCCGGGATTAGCGAAGAGCCGGTAGCGAGTTTCGCAGTTCCGGATACGATCCGCGATTCGGTGTTTGTCGATGTCACCGAGGCCGTGACGTCATGGATTAAGCAGGCAGAGAGTAATTTCGGTTTTGCGTTGAAAGCCCGCGATGAGTCAGGACCGGAATTCCTGGTCGAATTCGCCACGCGCGAGGTATCCAAGAAGACGATAGACGACTCAACCTCGCTGGATTTCAGACCTGCCCTCAGAATTGCTTATGTGGACACCGCAGGCGAGGACCAGAGTGCGGTATCCATTGCCGCTGTTGACGTGTTTGCGGACACGCTCCTGACGCCTTTCCCCGATGACAGCTGGCATCTTCTCTGCGGAAGCGGCTTTCCTTCAAGGGCCCTGGTCAAGTTCGATTTGGACGGTATACCCGAAGGGTGCACTGTCACCAAGTCTATAATGAGCCTTGCCATGGACACCTTGACATCCTCCTTTGACTCGATGGGCGTTACGTGCCATGCAGTCTTGGAGGAACCGTGGGAGGGCTTCGACACCTCGATCGGGGCCAGCGGAATAACGACCATCACCGTCAAAGCCGATTCCATGACCATATGCGGCGGTATTCTCGAGATGGACATCACGGCCTTGGTGCAACCCCTGGTTGCAAGGGAGGAGGCGAACTCGGGTTTCGCCGTAAAAGCATCCAACGAGGCTTTCGACCTGGATTTCATGAGATTCTGGTCGCACTCGCAGCCCGACTCCGCGCTCAGACCGAGGCTGGTGGTGGATTATGTCATCCCGCCGGAACTCCCCTATTCGGAGGTTCGCCAGCCATGAGGTGGCTTATCCGGATCGCCATTGTCACCCTGCTTCTGGTATCGACCGTACATGGTGACTCCATATTCGACGTGCGTGGTACAGGCAAAGACGTCATCCCCGTAGCCGGGGTCAGCCGGGCCATGGGGGGAGCGGTCGCAGCAAGCCGTGATCCCCTTGACTGCGCCGTCATGAGTCCCTTTGCATCGGCCCTGGTCGATAGAGTCACCATAACGGTCGGCTTTGCTCATATGAACACACGAAGCGATAACCTCGGGGAAAAGAAACGCACTCTTACCACACTCTTCCCGTCAGTGACTGCGATCATACCCTATAAGGGAGTCGCCTTCATGACGGGACTCTATTTGGAGAAGGAAGGAAGGCTCACGCTTGCTCTCACCGATAGTGCCTATGGTGACGAGGCTTATGACCTGGAGTACAGACGGGAGACCTCTATTCACACCGTCCCTCTCTTCGTATCGTCAAGTATCCACAGGCGACTCTTGGTTTCGGCGGGCATCCTTTTCTCCGCCTTTGATACGAGGGAGACACACACGGTGGACTTCGCCTCCGACAACAGGACCGACGCTGTGGATGCGTCCGACATCTCGGCCAGCGGACGTGCCTTAGCAGCTGGTTTTATGCTCGATCTTGACATAGTGCGTGTGGCCGCCTTGTTCAGGAGCAAGATCGATCTAGACGGGGCACTGGACAGGGAGAGCCGGTATGCCGATGTCTGGGACTCCAAAGACGTGAGTCTGACATCAGGAGAATCCTACAAGCTCGGGCTGCGTGTGAAACCTCACAGTTACTTCGCGGTCGAGGTGGACTACGAAACCAGCCCATGGTCCGGGATGCGGCTTGATGGCCGGCCGATTGCCGACGACGATGTTTACCGCTGGTCTGCTGGGTTAGAATACAGGGGACACATCCCCTGGGACGCCGAGAAATACCCCCTTTGTGCCGGTTACTACAGACAGCCTCTGGACTGGCAGAGTCCCGAGACCGGAGAAATCGTCGAACGGATCTTCTCGGTCGGCACGTCTATACCAATAGCCAAGGATCGGGCGGCCGTTTCACTCGCACTTGAATTCGGTCGGCGGGAAGCCGAGGGCACGAGCGATCTCAGCGAGACAGTCTATGGTCTGTCGCTATCGGTGTCCGCTATCGAGGCCTGGCGAAGAGAAGTGAAAACCGGCCCCTGAAGAGGAGGTTGAATAGATGAGGTCATTATCGGCGGCCAGAACCCCTGTGATCATGTTCTTATTGGTACTGGCCGTGGCACAGGCAGCCCCGGCCCAAGACGATGAGCAAATCAAGTGGTACGGGGTGGGCGGAGAACTGGATGGTCCCCATCATTGGTTGGGCCGCCTCGGTGTGACCCAAAACCTCGGAGCCGAAGTCATTTTCGGGATGGAACACATCTCCAAGGATTGCGAACACGGCGAGGGCGACTGCGATGTAACGCAACTCGACGTCGGTGCCGGTTTCATATACGACTTCGCGCCGGCCAACCAGATAACGCCATATGTCGGCGGCCGCTTCATACTCTCCATGATCGGTGACGGCCAGGCTGAAACATCCGGTACCGTCGAAGCAGCAAGTGGCGTCGAATACATAATCATGAAGAGAATCGGCTTGAGCGCCGAGCTGAACTTCAGTTTTGGTACCGATCCGACCCATGTGCTGACCACAACACGCGTTAGGTTCTACTTCTACCTGTAGCCGGAGCGCCCCCGCGCAGAAAAGGGGCCACACCTGTTTTTGGCCTCAAGAGCAGGCGTGGCCTTTTTTCTTCACGCCCCGGGAGGCTTCACAGGCCCCCACATCTGGGTGTTTTTGACCAGCCTGACATGGTCGACTTTTTCAACAACCCCGTCACAGCGGCTCAAGAAGCCCAATCAGCCTGCCGATACAAGACATAGGAATAGGAGTGTGCTCTGGCGAAATCCATGCTCCTTGGGCTGGCTTACCATGGCTAAAACCTCGGACAAAACAACAACCGACAGCCGGCTGTCTTTTTGCCTTTCCCTTCTGGCCAAATCCGGTCTGGGGATCCAAGGCAAGTTCCAGATCCTTGTCACCGCGGTTATCGTCGCGGCAGTGCTGGGCTTCTCCTGGTTCTTCATCCATCATGAACGGACCATCATCAAAGAGGCTCTCTTCAAGAGGGCCCGGAGCCTGGGGGCCAACCTCGCCTACAACAGCAAGCTAGGAGTGTTGGCGCGGGACACGCGGGGGCTGAGCGAGCTGGCTTCCGGCGTAGCCATGGAGGAAGACATAGTTTATGCAATGGTCGTTGACAAGGACGGCACCATCCTGGGACACAGCCTATCCTCCCGGGTTGACCAGAAGGTGACGATCCCCCCCGACTTGACCGGCTTCGTGGTAGATTCCGATTGGAGCGCATCCGGCCGAGGCCCAAACGAGGACCTTGTTCATTTCGTGACATCCGTCGAGACTATAAAGCAGGATCTATCCCGGGAAGAGCTATTGCTGCCCGACGACGACGTCGCGAACATATCCAACCCATACTCCAGCAGGAAAGACGCCAAGGTGGAGGAGATCGGGAGAGCCGTTGTTGGAGTGTCGCTTCTTGGAATAGAGCAGACGATGGCCAGGGTCAAGGTGATAGTCGCCATTCTGGCGATGGGTATCGGATGTGCGTCGGTCATCGCCGTCTACGGCATGTCCCGGGCCGTTGTTATCCCCATAAAGCGATTGGTACGCGCGACAGAGAAGATAGCCTCCGGGGATCTCAGCCATATGGTAGAGGCAAAGGGTAGAGATGAGGTCGCGGAACTGGCGAGGTCATTCAACCACATGGTCGTGGATCTTAGAAGATATCACGAGGAGGTCGAGAATTACAGCCGGACGCTCGAGGAGAAAGTCCGCGAGCGAACTGTCGACCTCGAAGAAGCCAACAAAACGCTGAGAGAAACCCAGGCACAGCTGATACAGGCAAGCAAAATGGCGGCCATGGGGCAGTTCGGAGCCGGAGTCGCCCACGAGCTCAACCAGCCGCTGGCCGGCATAAGCGGCTATACCGACCTTCTTCTGCTTAAAATGGGAAAAGAGACATCCGAATGGAGATACGCCAAGAAGATCGAGGACCAATGCGTGCGCATGACCAAGATAGTCAGCAACCTCAGGACGTTCGCGCGCCAGTCCAAGTTTGAATATGCTGAGACCGACGTTAACCAGCCCATAGATGACGCTCTGATGCTTCTGGGTGAGCAGCTCAGGTCCCACAACATCAAGGTCAAACGTGAGCTGACCTCCGACCTGCCGAGGGTGCTCGCCGATGCCAACCAGCTGGAGCAGGTGTTCCTCAACCTCATCTCGAATGCCAAAGACGCCATAGACCCCAAGGGCAGCGGCAACATAACAATCATATCGAGACAGGCCGAAAAGGCGGATTTCGTCGAGATTCTGGTCATCGACAACGGTACGGGGATGGACAGCTCCACCGTCAGCGACATCTTCAACCCATTCTTCACAACCAAGGATGTCGGCAAGGGCACGGGCCTGGGGCTTTCCATCAGCCTTGGAATAATCGAGGACCACGGGGGCCGGATCGAGGTCCATAGCGTCAAGGACCGCGGAACGGTATTCAGGATATGTTTTCCCGTCGTCAGGACTCCAACTTGCTGGGAGCTGGTCGATTGCCTCATTACCTGTGGATTCGAGAAGGAGGACTGCCCCGCCTACAAGAACCAGAAGGGCCACTCATGTTGGGAGGAGATCGCCAAGAGACATCGAAGGACAGGTGATCCACTGCCGCCCAATTGCCGGAACTGTAGCGTATACAAGCGTAAATCCCTGACCCCTCTTTCCGAATGTTGTGACGTAGAGGAGACAGCCGTGCCATGAGCGGGAACATACTGGTTGTTGACGATGAGAAGATAGTCCGCGACTTCTTTTTGGACGTTGCCCGATCTCTTGGGGGCAATGTCGAGACCGCCGAAGACGGCGATGTCGCAGTGGAGAAGTGCCGCGGACATCACTACGACATAGTGTTCCTCGACATGCGCATGCCTCACATGAACGGCCTCGACGCGTGCAGGACCATTCTCAATCTTGACCCCGCCGTGAAGGTGGTCATGATGAGTGGTTATTCCGAGGACAGGATGATGGACGAGGCCATCAGCTGCGGAGCCGTTACCAAGATCTCCAAGCCGTTCGACCTCAAGACCATAGTACACCTCATAGAGAGCGCCGCTCGGAGCATCGCCGGCGGCGGAGGCAGCGCCGGCGGAGCTATTCATTACGCCTTCTGCCGGGATTAAGAAACAAACGGTCGACTCCGCGCAGACACCCTTGGGGCCGGATCCTGCAAACTGAATCTCTGCGAGGATTCAAGTTTCAAGATGCTGCCACAAGAAACGCAGACTTGGCCCCTTTCCACCCCTTTTCGATTGACAGCACATCATATGTCGTGGTAACCGAATACTACTCAGACAACTCCAGGTTCGAAGGGAGGTCCAGCCGGATTGGAAAAGGAGTATTGGCCTTCAAGGATATCCTTCGTCTTCGCCGCGATTGGTTCAGCGATCGGTTTGGGAAACGTCTGGCGCTTTCCGTATATCTGTTTCAAATACGGAGGCGGCGCATTCCTGATTCCTTACCTGGTTGCTCTATTCACCGCAGGGATACCTCTCATGATCCTTGAGATGGGTATCGGCCACAAGATGGGAGCCTCGGCGCCGGCGGCATTTGCGGGAACGGGCCGACGGAAGGAATGGTTGGGATGGCTGGCCGTAGGCGTGGGATTCATAATTGTCACCTACTACGGCGTCATAATGTCCTGGTGCGTGAATTACCTGGGGTTCTCATTCAACCTCTCCTGGGGAGCCGACGCCCAGAGCTTCTTCCACAACGAGTTCCTCAACAGGACTACGAACTTCAAGGACATCTTTTCGATAAGCCCTAGGATCCTGTTGGGGTTGGCTGTCTCATGGACGCTCATAGTCCTCTGCATATGGAAAGGGGCAAAGACCGTTGGGAGGGTGGTATATCTCACTGTTCCCCTGCCCTGGATCTGCCTGGTGGTCTTCGTTATCCGCGGTGTCTCACTGCCGGGTGCGGAGGCCGGCATAGCATACTATCTCACGCCGAACTTCGAGGCCCTCAAGGACAGCGCGGTCTGGCTGGCAGCCTACACCCAGGTGTTTTTCTCCCTGTCCATCGGCTTCGGTGTGATGATCGCCTATGCCAGTTTCCTGCCGAAGCGCTCGGACATTGTCAATAACGCGTTCATCGTATCGCTTGCCAATTGTGGCACTTCCTTTCTTGGCGGCTTCGCAGTCTTCGGTGCGCTTGGTTATTACGCAGGCCGGACAGGGGTTGATGTCAAGGAAGTGCTGGGCTCGTCCCAGGCGGTAGGTTTCGGCCTGGCCTTCATCGCATATCCCAGCATCATCAGCACGCTCGGCAAGGCCGCGGTCTTCTTCGGGATTCTCTTCTTCATCATGCTCTTGACCCTGGCCATCGATTCGGCTTTCTCACTTGTCGAAGCCGTTGCGGCGGGTTTCATGGACAAGTACAACGCCAAGCGGCTCAAGGTGAACCTGAGCGTCGGCATAGTGGGTTTCATTCTGGCACTTATCTTCGCCACCCGGGCGGGATATTACTGGCTGGACATCGTGGACCATTTCATGAATAGTTTCGGCTTGGCCATAGTGGGGTTGCTCGAGTGCATTGTGATTGGATACTTCTATGGAGCCCGGTCATTACGCGACTATGTCAATTCCAAGTCTGAGTTCTCCATCGGGCGGTGGTGGGACGCGATGATCATGTTTGTGACCCCGGCCGTCCTTGGCGTTTCGGTCGCACTGGAGATCAAGGCCCGCATATTCGCCTCTTACGAGGGCTATCCAAGATGGGCCGAATTCGCTGCCGGCTGGGCTATAGTGATAGCTCTGCCCATAGTCGCGTTCCTTCTGATGAGATCCAAGGGAAGGAGGACAGCCTAAGTTGCTTACAGGCATACTGGCGAGACTCCCTGCATCGGCTGTTGCCATGGGTATAGTGACGGGCGTCATACTCTATGGCGGCATTGTGATCTGCCTGGTGCTCGCGAGGAAGCGGGAACCGTGACCTGAGTATTGTGGCGACTGGCGGAGGCTCGAAGGCAAAAATCGGTCCGACATCAGATGAGGTCGCCCCAGCCGGGCATTGGCGGGGCGGGCTATGCGAACGGTGAGCGGCCTTTCCCCTTCATTCTTTTCATCTCTTCGTCCAACTTCGAAATCTTCTCCTGCTTCTGTTTCTCAATCTCATCCATCGTGAACATCTTTTCGGTATCTTCAACCTCCTTCTTTTTCTTCTTCACAAACTCATCCAATTCGTCCTGGATCGACGGCCCCTGAGCCTCTTTCGGGAGCTCCTCGAGTTTGATGTGGTTCTTGACTTCCGTCCTTATCTCAAATGGATTCTCGACTACCTTCAGTATGCCCTCGTCGCCAAGCCCGATGATCAGGTTCCTTACGAAATCCGGGGCCAACCCCAACAGTTCGGCGACATCCTCCGGCGTGGGTGGTTTGTCGGCCTTATGGGAAAGTACCCTCACCGCCGCGACAATGAGATGACCGTCTTCATAACAAGGTCTATGCGCCATGACCTACCTCCTACCCTCCGGCAAAGGTCGAAGAGAGGATATAACGGGCCCGGCATGAAGTCAAGCCGTCCGGTCGGGTGGAACCAGGGGCTGCCGGCATGAGGACAGGTGACATTCCCAACTGCACCGGTATCCTCTTCCCGGGGCGGGTCCTGACCGGCCGATCCTGACCGTGGACCTTTGCGTTCCCTGGAATCGCCGATGAATGGGTTGACATCATGGCCGTGGAGGCCTACCGTTCAAAGAGACCCGATGTTTCTCTTCGGTGGCCGGCCGGGAGTGACAGGAGTGAGGGCATGGACGGGTTCACGGCCGCCGGCGCCTTTGTCGTTCTACGTTCGCTTGGAAGTCGGGAGATGCGAAGAAACCCTCTGACAATCCTCTCGATCCTGGGTGCAATCTACGTATTCTACGTCTTGAGAGGTCTGGGACGCGCGCTGGCGGCAATCATCATGGGGCTGCCGGCAAAACCCGTCATCATCTACAAGGTGCTCCCTGGCTTTGATGTCTTCTCAAATGCCTGGGAGATGGCACCGCCACGGCTCGCCGCCCTCATCTTGGCAGGCCCGGCTTGCGCCTTGCTCGCCGGGTACCTCTTGTTGGTGCTCATAAGCTACCAGGGCAATCGCATACCCTCGAAGGTCCTGCATTTTCTCTGCATGGCCTCTTACGTGAGTCTCGTCCTCGATCCCATATATTATGCCGTGATCCCCCTTCTCCGCCTCGGCGGCGAACCCGAGACCCTCGCCTGGGTGTTGGACGTCTCGCGGATCTGGGTGGCTTTGCCTGCGATGGCAATGCTCGGCTTCAATGTGATTCTCGCGAGGGAGAGGCTGGTGCCCATAATAAAAGGGGATTGAGGCTGCCGAATACCGTCCGCGGAGACGCTGCCAACATGGGGCATGGAGACCCGATGCTACGCAGACCGGGCCCTCAGGCTTGTTTCTTGCCGAAACAAGCCTTGACGCAGATCCCGCAGATACGAGACCCGATGTTGGCGGGTTTCTTGATACGGTCCATGGTCTCGACGCACTTCTGAAGGTCATAGTCGGACGGGGACTCCCCGATCGCGCCGCCGGGGCAGGTCTGGACACAGCGCCTGCAGGTCCCACAACTCGCTTCGACCGGGTGGTCATGGGGCAGCACCAAGTCGGTCAGCACACTGGCATACCGGACCCTCGAACCAAAATCGGGATTGACGAGGAGATTGTTTCGGCCTATCCAGCCCAGACCGGCGAGTCTTGCAATCGCCTTATGGGAGATGTGACCGGTGAACCTGTCCCAATCAACCACCTGGGATGAGGGCACAGGAAACACCCGGCCCCCGGCCTCCTGAATACAGCCCGAAATACGGAGCCCTATCTGATCGAGCAGGATATTGACCTGACGATAGTGATACTGATAGGTTCGCGTCGGGTGATCGATGATGCCGTCGAGCACAACGTCGCTCAGCTTGTACCCGAAGCTTATGCCGGTCCTGAGGCCCGTGAACCGCACCTCACCCGGCACGTCCTCAACCTCCGGGAGGTGGGCCACACCGAAGAGTACGGCCCCGCCCGTGCGCGCGATATGTTCGAGGGTTTCCCTGGTTGCTTCGGGGGTCATGGACAAGACTCCACGGCAATCGCCGGCTTGTTCACCTTATGCCCGGCGGCCGGTAGTTGGGCGCTTCTTTGGTGATGCTGACGTCGTGGGGATGGCTTTCAAGCAAGCCCGCATGAGTTATACGCACAAACTGGGCTCTGCTCCTCATTTCCTCTATAGTCCTGGCTCCGGAATAGCCCATGCCCGCCCTCAGGCCACCCACCAACTGGAAAACCGTGGCAGCGAGAGAGCCGCGGAACGGCACGCGGCCTTCTATGCCTTCAGGCACGAGCTTACAGTGTTCGGTACCTTCCTGGAAGTACCTGTCACCGCTTCCCTTCTTCATGGCCCCTATGGAGCCCATCGCCCGGTAGACTTTGTAGCTCCTTCCTTCGTAGAGCACATGTTCGCCCGGACTCTCTTCGGTACCGGCGAAGAGGCTCCCCACCATGATGCTATGGGCCCCGGACGCGATTGCCTTGGCTATATCCCCGGAATACTTGATTCCCCCGTCGGCAATTATAGGCACCCCGCTCCGGTCACAGACCTCTCTGCAATTCATGATCGCCGTAACCTGAGGTACACCTACACCGGCCACGACACGCGTGGTGCATATCGAACCCGGCCCGACACCAACCTTGATTCCATCCGCACCCGCCTTGATGAGATCCCTTGCGCCCTCTGCGGTCACGACATTGCCGCCCACAACGTCGGTATCGGCATGTCCTGACTTCACGGCTTCAACTGTCTTGAGGACGGCCTTCGCGTGACCGTGGGCGCTGTCCACCACTATCACATCCACATGGGCATCGATCAGGGCGAGCACGCGGTCACGGGTATCCGTCGCAACCCCGACCGCAGCACCAACCCTCAGGCGGCCCGTGCCGTCGGTACAGGCGTTGGGATACTCCATCTTTTTCTGGATGTCCTTGACGGTTATGAGTCCCATCAGTTTGAAGTCATCCCCAACCACCGGCAACTTCTCAATCCGGTTCCTGTGGAGCACCCGCTTAGCATCTTCAAGCGTGGTCCCCACGGGTACGGTGATGAGGTTCTCGGTCGTCATGACTTCCTTGACGGGGATGTCGGTGCGCTCTATGAAACGCAGGTCGCGATTGGTAAGAATACCGACGAGCTTTCCGGCCTTGTCGGTAATCGGCACGCCCGAGATCTTGAACTTGGTCATCAGCTCCAGGGCATCCGCCACGCTCGCCTCGGGACCGAGCGTAAACGGGTTTGAAATCATACCGCTTTCGGATCGCTTGACCCGGTCTACTTCCATAGCCTGCTCGTCGACGGACATGTTCTTATGAACGATGCCGATACCACCCTCCCTTGCCAGAGCGATGGCCAACCCCGATTCTGTGACGGTATCCATTGCCGCGCTTACTATCGGGATGTTAAGGCTTACTTTCCTGGTGATTCGGCTTCGAACGTCTACCTGGGACGGCAATACTTCCGAGGCCAGAGGCAGCAACATCACATCATCGAAGGCCAGGGCTTCACCTTTGATCCTGTCGCTCATACGCCCCCTCACTCAGCATGTGGACCGGTAAGCGGTACGAAACTGACCGGTATTACCTCCTCGGTCTGGGCTTGTCCCATATATTTCTTGACCCGGTAGAGATATTGAAAGCCGGCGCTCCCCACCGGGATAACCATGATCCCGCCTTCTTTCATCTGGTCGATCAGAGGCTGGGGAATCTCGGTTGGCGCGCAGGTGACTATCACGCGATCGTAGGGGGCATGCTCCTCCCAACCCTCATAACCGTCCCCGACCTTGATCTCCACGTTATCATATCCCAGGTGCTTGAGGCGCCCTTCGGCCTCTCTGGCCAGAGCCTCAACGATCTCGATTGTATAGACCTCCTGTACGATCTCCGCAAGCACCGCAGACTGGTAGCCCGAACCCGTTCCCACTTCGAGCACGCGGTCTGCCGTGCTCAGGCTCAGCTCTTCGGTCATGAGAGCGACCATGTAAGGCTGGCTAATGGTCTGGCCGTGGCCTATGGGCACAGGCGAATCACGGTAGGCATAATGCCGGTACTGCTCCGGGACGAACTCATGGCGAGGGACTGCAAGCATCGCGGCTATCACCCGCCCGTCCTCTATGCCGCGCGCTTCGATCTGGCTTTTCACCATCTGCTTCCGCGCGTCTTCGTAGGATTCGGCCGGCCCCCGGCCACCGGTCTCGCACCCCAAGCACACAGCCAGAAGGCCACCACAGGCAAGTAGTGACAATCGCATACAGATATGCACATATGGTGATGTATACCTAGTCAACATGTGTGATGTCGGTGGCCCTTAGCTCCTTGAGGCCCATGAGATGGCTTATGTCATTGAAAGTAATCAGCTTATGGAGATTAGCAGCCACCTCCACGATTGTCAGCGAGGCATTCTTCACTGTTAGACACCATACATCATCCGGTGGAAGGTTGAGCACCAAGGTGGCGTACGTCGAGATCACTCCTCCGTGGCAGACGACAAGCACATTGCCCACTTTGTGTGAGGCTTCGATCGTCCGGAGGGTCCGTCCGACCCGTTTTACGAACATCTTGAAATCCTCCCCGCCGGGAACCGGCATCCGCGTGGGCCTCACCGCCCAACGGTCGAACATCTCCCCATATTCCTTCCTTATGCCCCGGAGGGTCTTGCCTTCCCACTCGCCCAGCGAGATCTCATTGAGCCCTGCCTTACGTATCACCGGGGTCTTCTTGCCCACAACGATTTCGGCCGTCTGATATGCACGCTTAAGGGGGCTCGCGTAGACACCATCAAAGGAAAGCCCTTTGAACCTCTTGGCCAGCAGTCCCGCTTCCTTTCTCCCATACTTGCTGAGCTGGGGGTCGCGCTGCCCCTGGATCTTCTTCATGCGATTCCAAGTCGACTCGGCATGCCGTACCAAGAACATCAGCATATGGTCGCCTCCGCCAGGCTGACAAAGAGTTCTGCCATGGACAGAACATCCACAAGATTATGCCTCAACACGCCTCTTATTCTTCTCGCATCCTTAGTATGCACAAACTCATGGTAAATGCAAGGAACTTCCCAACCCGGAATGTCTCCAATCCTTCTTCTGCCCAGGATATGCCTTTCCAGGGTTACGAGTCTGCAATTAGGAAGGCTGTGCTTCCACTTGCGCCTGGCCGCATGCAGAAGATCGAACTGCTGCGGCGCGGAGACAAGCTCAACCTTGTGGTACTTGGCCCGCTCTCTAAGGTAAGGTACGTCAAAGGACTTACCGTTAAACGTGACGCAGAATTCATGACGGGCAAGGATCTCATCCAGGGCCCTTATTACCGCCCTCTCTTCGGAGTAGTCGCGGGCAAGCATCTGGGTGCATCTTACGGCCCCATCACGAATGAAAGCCGTCCCGCCGAGAAATAGGGGAGTGGATGAAAACCCGGTGGTCTCGAGGTCCATGAAGACGAACGAAGGTGCGCTCCGCCCCTCGCCCAGGTGGATCCGGGCCGCTTCCTCGAGGTCGCAGGTCCGGACATAGTCCTCAGCAGGCTTTTCGATGACCACATAGGTTCCGAACCGGTTCTCCGCTTCGGTTACACCCTCGATGTCATCTATCGCCAGATGCCTCGCCTCCGGACGCTCGAGGCCCGGCTGCGTGAGGTTCTCGAGCAGCATGAGCCGGAGGTTCGCTATGCGCCGTCTTATGTCTTCCTCAAGCACGTTCGAGGATTCTCCGTACCAGAAGCTTGGCCGTTTCCTTGTCGGGGATGGGATAGCCGTGGCCGGGATCGGGGTCCTGGTGCTGAGGGGGCCTGAGAACCGGGAGCCCCACACACGACGGGCATCCGGTCTCACAAGGGCAATCCTCTATTACCTGGAGCACACCCTCCATAATCCGCGGCAGGAGATCATACGCTTTCTCGCAGAAGCCCAGGCCCCCCTTGTACCGGTCATAAAGGAAGATGGCCGGTTTTCCCACGTTGCTGGACTCGACCAGCCCGCCTATATCCTGCCGATCGCACATCACGAAAAGCGGCAGGATGTTTATCAGCACATTCTTGAACCCTACCAGGCCCTCGACTGGATTCATTCCCTTCTTCCTTATGAGCGAGACGATCTCCGCGTCAGGATACATCCATAGGGCAACGGTCTCAAGATGTTGTGTCGGGATGTCGACGGACCCGTAACCGATGGAATCGAGACTGTAGAACTTGATCTTCTTAAAAGAGGTGGTCTTCCAGCTGACGGTGGCGTCCCCGAAAAACACAAGGAGATCCCCGCGGGCGGTCTCCTTCTTCTCGTCCTTCACCCTGATGGAGGATTCGAGAATGGGCTGGGTATAGTAGTCTACCTCCTTCCGTTCGACAAAGGCGACCTTCCCCTCCAGGTCCAGGTCTCTCACCTGATAGGTAAGCCCGCCGTGGATGTAGATCCCCTGCGGGTAAACCAATTCCGGAGCGCTTATGGCATCAACATTGCCTATCACTTTTTCGGCGGCCGTGGCGTCCACGATGGTAAAGGTATCGTCCGAGATAGTCCTGAGGCCGACACCGGCAGCGGGGAATTCGGTCGTAGCCCAGTAGGTTCGGTCGTCTATGGTCTTTACGCGCTTCACATCCTCCAGCACCGTCAACACAGGCTTCGTGAGACTGCCGAATATGGTCTCATCTTCCTCGGAGATGGGAAGCTCGAAGGCCGCGCAGCTGAGATGCCCGGCCAATATGTAAGGGTTGGCCGGATCGATTACGGCATTCTCCGGACTCTGGCCGAAGAAGTAGTCGGGGTATCTCATGAGGTACTGGTCTATGGGATCGTTGTAGGCTATGAAGACGACAAGAGCCTCATCGGTCTTTCTGCCGGCACGCCCGGCCTGCTGCCAGGTAGAAGCTATTGTGCCCGGAAAACCGACTATGATCGAGGCGTCGAGACTCCCCACATCTATCCCGAGCTCGAGAGCATTGGTGCTGGCCACTCCCAGAAGCTCACCCGAGAAGAGCGCTTTTTCGATTTGCCGCCTCTCCTCCGGAAGATACCAGGCTCGGTAGGCGCTCACCTTCTTAACAAGTTGCGGGTTCCTGCGCGAAAGCGCATCCCTCACGTAGCGGAGAATGAGCTCCGCCACCACCCTCGCCTTGGTGAAGGTGATAGTCTGAATGCCGGCCTCTATCAATCCAACCATCAGATCATGGGCTTCCACATTGGAGCTCTTCCGCTCCATCCGGTGAGAGTCGATGAAGTTGGGATTCCAGAGTACAAACATCTTAGGCCCCCGAGGTGAGCCATCATCGGAGACCACCGCACAGGTTTCCCCGACAAGCGCCTCGGCCAGCTCCCCGGGATTCGCTATCGTGGCTGAGCACAAAACCAGGGTGGGGTCGTTTCCATAGTGGTTGAGGATCCGCCCGAGCCGTCGCAGAACATTGGCCACGTTGGACCCGAATATACCTCTGTAGGTGTGCATCTCGTCGATGACAACGTAGCGAAGCCTCGCGAAGAAACGGCTCCACCGCGAGTGATAAGGAAGTATGCCCTGATGCAGCATATCAGGATTGGTCAGGATCACGTTGGCGTGGTTTCTGAGCTTTCGCCTGGTTTCCCTCGGTGTATCGCCGTCGTAGGTGCCGGCACGCACAAGATCCATGAGGGCGGGGTCCGCCGAACAGAAGTTGCCCAGGACGCGAAGCTGGTCCTGGGCAAGGGCTTTGGTCGGAAACAGGAAAAGGGCCGTAGCCTCGGGATCATCGAGCAGGGCTTCCAGCACCGGTATGTTGTAACAGATGGTCTTGCCGCTGGCGGTGGATGTGACTATGGCGGTGTTCCTCCCCCCGGAGATGAGATCGATGGCTTCCGCCTGGTGAGAATAGAGTGAGGTGATACCCATAGACTCCAGGGCCCTTCTGATTGTCGGGGAGATGGGTGTCACGGGATCTCTATAGACAGGCTCCCTGGATGGGAGGTGTTGGATATGTGTGATCTGCCCGCGATAGCCGTCGGACGTCTGAACATAGGTGAGGAAATCGGATATACGAGTGGTTTTCTCCATTGCCCGATTATGCTCCAAGGAAGACCTCAGGAAGGTCTATTCCCTACAACTCCTTGTGAGGCGCGCTCTCCCTATAAGCCTCCGGTCCCTATAGAGCCTCCGCGCTTGATAGAATCTTCTCCGAATCTATCCCTGATCGAATCCACTACTTCAAGACAATTACGATGCACTATATCCACCGGAAACAAAGGATCGGAGAGCATCTCCTCCTTTTTTACCAACCCCGAAGCACTGACCCCTAGAAGCCGTATTTCATCTCCATTGAAGTTGCTCAGGAACAGTTTCTTCGCCGTTTCATAAAGGACATCATCCCTCTCGAAGCACTTATCCAGTTTCTTTTGCCTGGTGAATGTATTGAAATTTCCATACCTAATTTTCACCGTTACGGTATCACCTACATAACCGCTTTTTCGCATACGCCTTGCAACTTGCTCGCATAGCCTGAGAAGCGTGGACATGATGTGATCGGGATCATCGGTGTCAAAGGGGAGTGTGCGTTCGTGCCCTATTGATTTAGGCTCGATGCCCTTGTAGTAGGGAATGACCGGCGAGTCATCAATGCCGTTGGCGGTCATCTTGAGATATGTGCCGTATTCCCCGAAGAGCTTCCGCAGCGTGGGCTCTGGGAATAGCGCCAGGTCTCTTACTTTTCTAATACCCAGGTTATTGAGCTTTACGGTTGTCTTTTCACCTATGCCCCACAGTGCAGTGACATCCTTTTCGCCAAAGAAATCAAGGAACTTTCCATCTTCAATAAGCGTCAGCCCGTCGGGTTTATTGAGTTCCGATGCCATCTTGGCAACGATCTTATTGGGACCGATCCCTATCGAGCATGTCAGACCGAATTCCTTATGGATCCTCTGCATGATCTTCCTTGCCACCCTGGGCGCGTCTAAATATCCGAGATCCTCGAACTCAAGGAACGCTTCATCGACACTGAAGGGTTCGACCCTGGAAGTAAATTGCCTGAGGATTCCCAAGATCTGAACGGAGGTGTAAACATACTTCTTCGGATTACCGGGGATGTAAATGCCGTGGGGACAAAGCCGGCGCGCCCTGCCTATCGGCATACCCGATCTGAGTCCGAACAGCCTTGCCTCATAGGATGCTGTGGCTACAACACTCCTGCTGTTGGGATCGCCACACACAATGACCGGCTTACCCCTGAGGTTGGGGTTGGACAGCTGCTCAATCGATGAAAAAAAGGCGTCCATATCGATATGGAAGATAACCCTGTCCATTCCTAGTACCTTCTTACCAAAGCTTGAACCGTTCCTATTATGCTTATCCTGTCGTGGCCTAGACTGGTTAAATCGATATCGGTATAGGCTTCGTTTTCAGGTCTTAGAATCACCTTGCCTCCCCTGCGAATGAATCTCTTAAGGGTCACTTCATCCTCAATAAGGGCCACAACAATCTCTCCTGATTGAGGGGTTGGGTTCTTTTTTACAATCGCAAGATCGCCGTCGTTTATGCCTGCACCTATCATGCTGTCCCCTTTGACCCTGACTGCAAAAATACCTTCCCCCTTTGCGATGTTGTCATCAAGGAGCAGCATGCCCTCATTGTATTCCTCCGAGAAGGTGGGCTCTCCTGCAGGCACTCTTCCCAGGATTGGCACGGTTCTGCCTTCACCTGCCATACCCCTTCCCACTATCTCAATACCCCTGGCGGTCCTGGACTGGCGCTTGATAAGGCCGTCTTTTTCCAGTTTGTCGAGGAAGTATCTCACCCCGTTTGTGGAGGAGATCTCGAAGCGCTCGCCTATCTCCCTGATGGTAGGCGGGATGCCCCTCTTGGCTACCTCCTGCCGGATGTACTCGTATATGCGGTCTTTTTTCCCCATGCTTTGAGCGTACTGCACATTTGTGCAGTAAGTCAAGCTTTTTTCAAAGCTTGCGTAGGCCGCAGGAGCGAGGTGTAATGAGGCCACTTCGCGGTGACGAGGGGCGAGCATAACAAAGCAGGCGGTCGGTTTTCACCTGCCTGGGGTTATTCGCGGAGGGCGATCTCCCTGGCCGATATCCCATAGTCGCGGAACCAGCGGTCTATCTCCCGGCCGGATACTTTCTTCAGTCTCATCATGCGCTTGCGCTCCCGCCAAACGCGCGGGAAACCTTTGAATGCATCCCAATAGGCCCTGTAGACACTCCGGGCGAGCTCCCAGAAGGAGTGCTCCGAGACCGATCTGCCTGAAGATCCTTTGCCGCGGACCACACCATAGAAGTGATAGATGTACCTGATCTTGGTATAGAAGAGATTGAGCAGCACGTATTTCATCGGGAAGTACTTAAGCACAATCCACAGCCGGTTGCGCTCAACAAGATAGATCTTCATGGGAGAGTACTTGCCGGTTGTGGCTGAGTACATGTGGTAGACGATGGCACCGGGCACAAACACGCACGCCCACCCTGCAAGCCTTCCCCGTATGCCGATGTCGGTATCGTCCCCGTATGCGAAGTGATGCTCGTCGAAGAGGCCTATCTCGTCGAACATCTTCCTCCTGTAAAGGGCAGCGCAGCCGCTCGGGAAGAAGATGTCGGTCTTGTCGTCATACTGGCCCCGGTCGATCTCGAGCCTTCCCCTGCCGCGGTTAAGGCCGTCGCGATAGATAAGGTGCCCGGTAGTGTCTATCGTATCCCTCCTGTCAAAGAGCAGGGTCTTAGTGGCAAACATGCCGGCGCCGGGATTCTCCCCTGCGGCCCTGACCAGCCCGGCTAGCCAAGCGGGGTGCGCATCGGTATCGTTATTAAGAAGCGCGATCAACTCTCCGCTTCCCGCTTCGATCCCCTGATTACAGGCTTTGGCGAACCCCAAATTCGCCGTGTTTTCGATTATGGTCCCCAGCCATGGGAACTCCGACCTCACCAGTTCGACCGAACCGTCGGTGCTCCCGTTATCGACGATGATCACCTCGAAATCCTTGAAGGTCTGGCGCTCGAGCGAGCGGAGACAGGCCGCCAGAATCTCTCTGCCGTTGAGATTGGGTATCACTACTGAAACAAGAGGTTTTTCATTGGACACCGGCCAAAACCCCATTTAAGCTCTTGCCCGAAACAGATGGAAACGCCGAGCAACCATCTACCTTCGTATGTAGTATAACCGAGGTGGAGCACTTGGCAAATTCGAAAAAGCAGGCAAGCATGAGGCTCAGGGTGAGGGACCTCGATTGCATCGATTGCGCCCGGGCACTGGAGCACGTGGCCAGGTCGATCGACGGGGTTGAGGATGCCAGGGTGAGCTTCACGCTTTCTACCCTCGATATAACTCTCCGGGATGAAAGAGACAGGAAAGCAGTATTGAGACGCCTCAGACGGAAGGGCTACGAAGTCTACACGGCGGGGGCGGAGACGGCGGCACATCTGGGCACCCTTGGCGGCGCGGTGTCCGGCAGGAGGCTGCTCCTCACCTCGATCGGCGGGGCTTTGCTCATGACGGCCCTTGTGTCATACCTTCTGAGGCTCCCACCCGGTCTTGTGCGCATGCTGCTTATCGCCGCGACTGCCGTAGGCCTTCCCCTGACTCTGGTAAGAGCTCTGAACTCCCTCAGAAGTCGCTCGATCGACATGAATGTGCTCATGAGCATCGCGATCATCGCCGCAGCGGCGATAGGCCGGTGGGAAGAGGCGGCTGTCGTTGCCTTTCTTTTCTCGATCGCCATAGTGCTCGAAGCCCTTGCGATGGCGAGAACCAGAAGAGCGATCGAGTCTCTAATGGAACTTTCTCCCGACACCGCTTTGGTAAGGCGCGGCGGCGAGGAAGTGCCGGCGGACGCATCTACCGTGGAGCCGGGCGAGATCGTAGTCGTCAAACCGGGGGAGCGGATACCGCTCGAGGGGGAGGTCGTCTCGGGAATAACCTCGGTTGACGAATCCGCCATAACAGGGGAGCCCATGCCTGCAGCCAAGGCTCCCGGGGCACGGGTCTTCGCGGGCACGCTCAATGAAGACGGGTTGATCGAGGTGAGGGTCACCAAGCCCAAGGAAGAAAGCACTCTCGCACGAATAATACACCTCATAGAACATGTTGAGGAGTCGAAGGCCCCGGTGGAACGCTTCGTGGACCGTTTCGCACGCATCTACACACCAGCGGTGGTTGCCGCAGCCCTCGTCATGGGGATCGTACCCTATCTCGCGGGGATGGAAGAGGCCTGGATCTACCGGTCGATCGTGATACTCATCATAGCCTGCCCGTGCGCGCTGGTGATTGCCACCCCCGTGGCCATAGTCTCGGGGCTCACATCGGCTGCGAGGCAGGGGATACTCATAAAGGGCGGCATGTATCTCGAACAAGCCGCGAGTACCAGAGCTCTGGCCCTGGACAAGACGGGAACCGTAACGCTGGGGCGGCCGACTGTGTCAGCCATTAGGGCGCTGAGGGGTGTTGCCGAGGACTATCTCATAAGACTGGCCGCGGCAATCGAATCCGGCTCCACCCACCCCCTGGCAGGGGCGGTAATGGCTGAGGCGAGGCGGCGGCAGCTGCACTGGGAGACGCCCCAGGATGTGACCGCCATACCGGGAAGCGGCATTGCAGGCAAGGTTGACGGCAAAGCCTACACCGTGGCCAAGCCTGAGTTCCTGGCCGAGCGACTGGGGAAGAGAGACTTGGATCCAAGTCTCTTCACGGGGAAAACCGCCCTGGCCGTGGGTTCGGATACGGACATGCTCGGTATCATAGAATTCTCAGACGAGGTGAGGCCCGGAACCGCAGCGACCCTCGCGGCCTTGAGAAGAATGGGCATCGAGAGGATGGTGATGCTAACCGGCGACCGGGAAGACGCCGCGCGGGATGTGGCTGCGCAGATAGGTGTGGACGCCTACCATGCCAACCTTCTGCCGGACCGGAAAGTAGAGGTTATCAAGCGCCTGAAACGCGAATTCGCTACAGTGGCGATGGTGGGGGACGGGGTGAACGACGCGCCGGCGCTGGCGGCGTCAGACATCGGGGTTGCCATGGGAGCGGCAGGGTCTGATACCGCAATTGATACTGCAAGTGTGGCGCTGATGTCGGACGACATCGAAAAGCTGGTTCCCCTGTTCGGGATATCGAAGGCGGTCAAGCGTATAACCATAGAGAACATCACCTTCGCCATAGGCATAAAGGCCGTCTTTCTGGCACTGGCCGTGATGGGGAGAGCCACTATGTGGATGGCGGTATTCGCCGATATGGGCGCTTCGCTCATTGTCATAGCCAACGCCCTGCGGCTGCTCAAGAAAAGAGGCCCCGAGGTCCCCGGGGCCTAGGAGATAACGGTGGGACTTAACGAAAAAGACGCCAGGCTTCTCCTCGGCCGGATCTTCACCATGAGACTGCCGCGGGACTTGGGTGATCTCGACCTCGACCGCTTTCCTGTCGGCAACTATATCGTCTTCAAGGATGCCTTGAAGGCGTCGTTTGAGGATTCAATACAGCAGATCAAAGACGCCAAGAGCAAAATAAGACAACATCGCGTCCAACCGATCCTAATGATGGATGAGGAGGGAGGAAGAGTCACCCAGATCTCGGGCTTCTTCCCGTCGGCTCCGAGCGCCGCCGCGGTATCAAGACATCTGGAACCGCCTGAGGCCCGGACGTTTTACCGGCATATGTCGGAAGCCCTGGCCGACCTCGGTATCGACATCAACCTTGCTCCCTGCATGGATGTCAACACCGAGCCTGTGAATCCAATCATCGGGTGCCGCGCATTCGGAAGCGAGCGGGACGCCGTCGAGCATTATGGCAAGGCGTTCATAGAGGCATCGAGGCAGTATACCGGATGCGTTGCCAAGCACTTCCCCGGGCACGGCATGACCACGGTTGACTCCCACCTTGATATGCCTGTGGTGAGTACGTCGCGAGAGATCCTGGAATCCATCCATGTCCCTCCCTTCGTGTCGGCCGTCCGGGCCGGGGTGGACGGCATCATGATAAGCCACTGCCACTATGATGCCCTTGAGGCTAGGCGCCTCCCGGCGTCGCTCTCGGGGCAGGTTATCAGAAACCTCTTGAGGGGCGCTCTCGGCTTTGACGGCTTGGTCATTACCGACTCGCTCGACATGGATGCCGTGACCCGGAACAGCAGTCCAGCCGAGAGTTCAAGGGCGGCATTGGATGCCGGAGTGGATAGCCTGTTATACACCGAGAACTCGATTAGATTCGAAGAAGCGTTTGAGGCAATGACGGCCGATGCCGTATCCGGAAGGCTTGACCGGGCCCGGCTCATGGAATCTGTCTCGAGGCGACAGGCTTTGCTTGAGAGAATCTCATCCGGCCGGCGGCCCATGGAAGGCATCTCCCGTGGACACTACCTTGAATTGCGAGAACGGGTGATGACTGCATCCGTCCATGTGGAGGATCCTTGTGGCATGCTTCCGCTCAGGGATGGCGAGTTGACATGTGTCACAACCGATCCGGGCTTGCTTGAGCAGACCCGACGGCACCCGAAGCACATAAAGGAGATCGGCACCGAGGAGGAAGCAGCGGGCAAGTTGCTCATCCTCTGGCTTATGGAACCGCTCAGGCTAGAGCACTCCATGGAGGCCATCCGCCGGATGATAGAAGCATCACGAGTATCCGTACTGGTCACATGCTACCGGTCACTCGCCGACACCTTCAGCACCTGTGACGCGAGACTAGTCACGGACGACACGGGCCCCGAGACCCAGGCTGCAATCCTCCGCCGACTCCTTGGAGAACTCCCATAGCTTCAGCACCCGCGAGGCAGACCACGTCGGGCACGGAGACCCGACGCTACACGGGGACGGAGCGAAGCCGTTGCTATACGGGAGTGCACCAATTCTTGTACTTGGCCACCTTGCCTTTGACGATGTCGAAATAGAGGTCCCTGATCTTTTCGGTCACCGGACCTATCTTGCCGTCACCCACCGGTCTTCCATCCACTTCTATCACGGCGGCGACCTGAACACCGGTACCACAGAAGAACACTTCATCGGCTATGTAGAGCTCACTCCTGTCTATCTGCCGCTCAGTCGTCCCTATGCCCAGATCATCCCCGGCTACTTGCATTACGGTCGCGCGCGTGATCCCCTCAAGGATATTGTCGGCCGGCGATGGAGTCACGAGTTTCCCTTCCCGCACCAGAAAGATGTTCTCCGCACTCCCTTCCGAGACATGGCCGTCATGATTAAGCACTATGGCCTCATCGAAACCCCGCTCCATGACCTCGGTCTTGGAAAGGGCCGAGTTAATATATATGCCGGTCACCTTCGCCCTTGCCGGGGCGGCATTGTCATCGATCCGCCGCCATGAGGATACTGCGACACGGGCCCCCTCCTCCTTTTCGATGTACCTGCCGAAGGGGACGGCGAAGATGCAGAAACCGTCTTCCAGGCCGTGCAGCCTGACACCGATTCCTTCCGAGGCCTTGTAGGCCAGGGGCCTGATATAGGTATCTTCCGTGCAACCTTCCTTCCTCAGAAGCTCGCATGTTATGTCGCACAATTGCTTGGTGGTGTGGGGAAGCTTGATCTTCAGTATCGAGCATGACTTGTGCATCCTGTCATAATGCTCGGGCATTCTGAAGACGAAGAGCCGTTTCTCCTTGTCGTTCCAGTATGCCCGTATGCCCTCGAATGCGCCTGTACCATAGTTGAGTGCGTGGGTCATGATGCTGACCTTGGCTTCCTCGATGGGGACGATCGCTCCTTTGAAGTAGGCGTACTGTGGCATGCTACCCTCCTCCCTCGACAGGGATCGTTGACTTTGAGATACCGGGTAAGCATAACAGCCGCAGGGGCTGTACTCAATCGCTTTCGGCGCGCCTCGGCCGGCCGTCTATGCCGACCAGGGTCGGCCACAAAGAGCAGACACTATAGGGACCCGAACATCTATCTGGCCAACACCACCTTGGATGTACGGCCGCCGGCCTCGGTATCAAGCCTAACAAAATAGACGCCGGGTGCGGCGCGGCTTCCCGAGCCGGACTTCCCATCCCACAGCACGGAGTGATAACCTGCCCCCGCGGTCATTTGGACCAGCTCTCTGCTCAGCCTTCCCTGGGCATCAAATACGCGCACGCTTACGTCCATCCTCCGGGGTACGCCGAAGAAGATGTGCGTCGAACCCGTGAAGGGATTGCGCTCACTGCCCACGAGCATGACATCACCGGGGGCCTCAAGGGGTTGCTCCTCCACACCCGAGACATCCCGCACAATAGAAAACGGGGCATCGCTTTCGTCGAACGTCGTGTTGTACCCTCTGTCTGTGGCCTCGACTCCTATCTTGCAGGCCGCATTATCGCCCGTCGGCACATCCCACATTACGGAGGTGTCGAAGCCGCCTACCACACCCACAGTGTCGTCGAAGGTCGTACCACCGTCATAAGATGCCAGTATCGTGAGATGCCTGATACCGTAATCATCCAGAGCAATCCAGGTAATCTCATACTCGGAGCCTTCATTGATCAATTCCCCGCCATTGGGAGCAAGCACCTGGATGGACGCCGGTATCACATCGACCGAGGCCGGGCAACCCGTTATCTCGAAATCATCGACCGCCGCCTCGACGGTGGAGTCATCCCCATAATCACTGGCAATGAATCGCACCAAGACCTCATCGGTCAGCAGGATATGCTGTCCGAGATCGTACTCCACGGGCTCCCAGGCTCTAGCACTCGCCGATTCGGTTTCCAGATTCACCCAGGAAACGCCGGCATCCTGTGACACATCCACCTGCCAGGTGTCATCGACGTATTCGCCCGTATCGTTGGTATACCATCTCCAATAACGGAGCAAGGCAGAGGCATAATCGGATAGGTCTAGGAGAGGCGATGTCAACGTGGTCTTGCCGCCATCCACATCGTTGAGATCGGGAGCAAAGGCGCGGTTCGCGTTCTGAGTCACGAAGGCCCTAGTCGAGATACCAGGTGTATGATCGAGCTCCGTCTGGACCAGGAAACTGTCCTGGAAGCTTCCCCTCGGATTCAGCCATCTCCAATCCCCAGGGGACGCATCATCACCGGGTGCCCCGAGGGACCAACCCAAATCGTTTTCCGCGTCGTCAAAGAAGACCGTCTGGGCCTCACTCACCAACATTTCGAAGATATCGGTCGAGATGCCCTGATCGGAATCCACCGAGATGATGAAATGGAGCCGCTGTCCACAGGGGACGGCGCTGTCTATGGTAAATGCGAAATGAGGTGGGTCGGACTGCTCGGCTCCGCCGACGGCTATATCCGGGAACGAGACCGATGCAATGGTGATGAAAACGTCCGGATCCGTGGAGGTTAAGGCCGCGGTAATGCCCGTAGCATTCTCCCAGCCTGTGTTTTCGAGTGTCAGGGGCAGGGAGATCGATTCGCCGGCTTCAGGGGTGCCGTCACCGTCACCGGCGCAGTCATCAATCACGAAGGAATCCACCAAGAGCTTGGCGCGGTTTCGCGGCGTGTAATGGACAATCGAGGCCCCCTCACCGATGCCGGCCGCCCCGTACTTCATCCATGCAAATCCCGACTCCCCCCAACCGGTTCCCCAACTGTTCTTTATGTGCCAGGCGCCCTGACCGCTGCACTTGCTGTCATCCCAGCCGACGATCAAAACTCCGTGATTCACGGCGCCGCTTTCGTCATGCTCGTAGCAGCCCTTATCATAGTAGTAGAAATCGTTGAATACGGTCATCCCGACAGCGATAGGTCCGTTTGTCATAAGGTGGGTCTTTATGCTGGCTACGCTTGTATCGATCTCTTCGTAGCCGTCGACATTCAGCAGGAAATCACATGTGTCCTGGTCGCAGTCCCCGTTGATTCCACCCCGGTAGGGAAAGCAGGCTTGGGACACTGCACCCACCACTCTGAACAGGTCATAGACGTCCTCCATCCAGCCACCGTCGCAACTGGAACCACCGAAGTTACAGTCGATCCCTTGCTGGACCGAAAGCCGGGTGTTGTCGCCGTCGAATATGCGAATCTTGGATTCTATGGCTGCGACCGCGCACTGGCACCAGCAGTCTCCACATTGCTGATACCTGACGGGGGAAACACCGGCCGAATCCGTCCAGTCAAAGCGCGACGGAAGTGAAAGCGGTGCGTATGCCGGCCCTTCGGCCCGAATTGCCTCTAGCCTGGACTCGTAGTCCTCAGGTATGATAAGTCCTAGGAGCTTCTGTCGTTCCTCGGCAGGAAGCCTGGAAATATCGGTTTCACCCGCGACCCAGGAGAGCCCCTCCGCTTCGATCCTGTCCCTGATCTCCTCAAGGCTTGCCTCAGCCCCTTCGGTGTTGCCAAGAGCCGGGGCTAGCCCCACAGCAAGCAGGATTCCAACTGCCGTCAAGACGCAAAGACGCCTCCGCCCGTTCATGGTCATTCCTTTCATTAAGAAGCCCGCCGGCAGATAATCGTCTACTGTCGTGGCTATAGTATACCACACTTGGCTCGCCATTTCCACCTTGTACCGATGGGGCGGCAGGTCGCCGTCGGGGGTGGAATCCCTGCGCTACACAAACGGTGACTATCCGGGAAAGATCTGGCCGTCCAGGGCATGGGCCGGCGGCTTGGGCTTGCGTATCAGGCGGAGCCGGCCGGCATCGGCCAGGACCTCGGCGGGTGCACCCAGGCTCATGAAGTCCATCATACTCATCGTATATCCGTAGGCTCCGGCATGGAAGATCCCCACCACATCACCGGCCTCGGGACGGGGCAGCAGCACATCGGTCGCCATTACATCGATCGGCGTGCAGATGGGACCTGCGACGCTGCACCTGGTGTCACTTCTAAGCGCAAGCTTGTTCAGAATCCGGGCAGCGTGCTTCACGCGCATGAAGACCGGTCTGCTGAAGTGGTTCATGCCTCCATCGGTTATGATGAAGCATGTCCCCCTGGATTCCTTGATCCGAAGCGCCCTGGTAACGAAGACGCCGGACTCGGCAAGCAGATACCGTCCCACCTCGAGAATAAGCCGGCAACCCGGCGCTTGTTCCGCCAGCCTCCGTCTCACGCCTGCAGCGACCAGTGATATGGGTACGAGATCCAGATCGGACTGGTCATTCTCGTACGGAACACCGAAGCCTCCTCCGAAGTCGATGCAACGGAGCTCGAAGTCCAGTTCGTTTGAAAGGCTCAGGGCCAGGCCGGCAACGTAATCAAGGTGCTTCGAGATGAAGCCTGAATCCAAGACCTGGCTCGCGGAATAAACGTGGATGCCGACAAGCCGGGCGCCGTCGAGTTTCACTCCTCGCACCGCTTGGACCACCGACTCCTCATCGAACCCAAATTTGCTCGGGCCCCCAACCATCATCTCGGGCGAGGACGGCTTTTCCAGTGTGTTGATCCTGAGCAAGACATCCACCGGCACGGATAGCCTGCGTGATACGGTTTCGATCAGAGCCAGCTCCTGTGCCGACTCAGCAGCTACGGCATACACCCCTGTCCGGATTGCCGCGTCGATTTCCCGCTCGGTCTTGCCCGGTCCCACAAAGGCAATATCCCCGGGCTCAAAACCCGCCTCGATAGCGGCCTCGAGCTCACCCATGGAACTTATGTCGGCGCAGGCCCCCAGTGAGCGCAATCTTCGGGCGATTGCAACATTCGGATTGGCCTTGAAGGAGTAGAATATGTCGAACCCAGGGAAACCGGATGTGATTCTCTTATACTTCTCATCGATTACGCTTGCAGCATAGAGATAACAGGGTGTGCCGCAGGTTGACACAACCTCATCGATCCCGACCCCATCGGCGCAGAACGTGTTGTTCTTGATGAAATACTTCTCAATCATGCCACACCCTTCCTGTGGACCTCAATCGTGCTCACGCCCTGGAAGATATAGAAGGGGAAGAGCTCCGACACCACCGAATCGACGCCCAGTGTGGTGCAGTATTCCTCCCCGAAATTGGCGCCGGTCTCCGCGAAGATCACTATCTTGGTCCCATGGGTCTTGCAAGTCTCGATGATATCTCCCATGGCATCCGTCGTAAGGGTCATCCCGGTGATTACCGCCACATCCGAATCGGCGATGTGGTGGTAGGTCCTGGATCCGTGTTCGATACTGGTGCCATGAACCGAAGTGCCTATGATCCCTTCCTCCAGATCGGTGGCCACCACCGAATAACCTTTGTCCGCCAGTCCCTTGATCAGGTTGCCGAGAACGCCCACATTGAGGATTCGGGGATTCTCAGCCCTCACCGATCCCAGGACCGCTTCGACTTCACTCATGAGGATTTCGTTCCGGAGGGCGGTCTTCTGAATCGAATTGCCTCGTATCTCGTGCACACGAAACGGTTTCTTGGGTATTGAGGCATAGAGCGAATCGAGCACGGAGATACTGTAACAGTCTCTCTCCTCGATGACTTCCCGTGCGTCTTTCCCGATAAGGGTATCGTCGATCACGAGCTCCGTGTCACAGTAACAAGACCCCTGGCCGACGGTTTGGCTCACCAGGAACGCATAGCGGAATGTCCTTTCGTGCACATTCGGCCGAAATGCCAGGTCGATCTTCCAAAGACCCCTTATCAGGAAATCGTCGTCCTTGAAGTCCCTCGTCTTCTTAAGAGCCTGATCCCGAAGAATGTCATAGATCTCGCTCATCAGATCGGTGTCCTCCTAACCGGTTAGCCGGTGCATGCCATCTGTGCCCGCCCCATCGCAGGCGGCACTCCTGTCAGTCTGAGCTGCCCGACTGATCAGAATGTCACCACGCCGGAGCGTAGCCACTTACCTATGTGCCGGGCGACCTCGTCCTCAAAATCCAGGTAGTTGTGAGGCGCTCCCTGTATGATCTCCCCCACAAAATCCGGAGCTGCCCCAAGCTCAGCTTCTATGAGCGATAGATACTTCTCCGGTGTCCCCAGGAAGGCCTCGTCCACCGAGCCTACAATCGCAAGTACCGGCACCCGAATCGCCCGGAGCTCCGGGAAGTCCCGGCTGTCCGTCCGCGACAGATTGAATATCCCGAGCCTGGAGCCATCATCGAAAATGTCGAGATAGGTGCAGGCGGAGACGGGGTAATGGAAGTACCGAGCGGGCATTAGGTCGCTGCCCCGACCCTCCGCGACCATGGCGCGCGCCACACCGATAGCTTCGGCGAACTTGTCACCGAGCCTGGATCGCTGGCACCCGAAATCATCTGAGGGAGACAGAAGCACAAGGCCGGCCACGCCGGGGTCGGCTTTGCTGTAAAGGTGGTAGGTCACCTTGAGCGCCCCGTGACTGTGCCCCTGAAGGATGATACTCCGCATTCCCCTTGACCGGAGGTAGGCGATCCACGCACCTATGTCTTCGACACACTCCTCGAAGATCTCGTGGATCCCACCTATCTGCCTGTATTCCTTCGTGCCGTCCGGCTTCTCACAGATGAAGTCGGATAGGTAATCCCGACCGCGGGTATTAACCGTGAGAAAGCCAAGCCCCGAATTCGCAATCGTACGGGCGACATTGTCTATGAAACGGTTCTCATAGAAATTGCCCGCGAGACCATGTATGTGAAGCACCCCGGCCTCGGGAGCATCGCCGTCAGGCAAAGCAAGGAATCCCTGAAGCTCCAGTCCATCGGCGGTTACGGTCCTGCAGAGTTCTCCCTTCAAACACACCTCCGGATATTCGGCCCTGACCAGACAGTTGTTTCTTAAGTCTATCTGATTTCGGCCCCAACGCAATAGCCGGTTTCAGACCGGGACATGGGTGTACGCAAGAAAGCAGGCAATCAGGCAGTCGAGAAACGCCGATTTGCTGTGAATGCAAGGGCAGACGCGGTGACTACCAGGACTGCCCTGAGGCCCATTCTATGAGGAAGCGCATGCGGCCGGTGAGAAGCGACACCCGGGCCATCACCGTGTAACCAAATGACGCGCCGAACGCGGTCATAAGCACCCATACACCCACCCGGGCCGCCTTGCCGAACACGCCCTTGTGCTCCTTGGAAAAGTAGAAATAGACGATGGCGCAGATCACCCCACCCACGATCACGAGACTTGAGAAGATGGTTCCAATGGTAGCCCCCACAGTCTTCCCGGGCTCATAGAGCGGGACCATCGTGTTGTGTATCTGGCTCACGAAATCCGACTGGAGATACCGGGTGAAGTTGGTCCCGGCAGCGTATCCTATGACGAATGCCATTGCCCACCGGGATAGCCACGCTATCCGGCTGACCAGTCGCGTGAGGAGGATTAGCCCGAGTATCAAGGGGACCAGGTACTGCCACTGCCAGTGGTTGCCTACGGCGGAAGGAAGCACGCCACCCATATGAGAGGGCCACAACCGTGCGATCATATTGGGAATCAAAGTGGTCCAGAAGGCAACCGTCATCCAGTAAGCCGCTGAAATCCCTACAAACAGATGCTCCGCGAACTTATAGAAAGGATTGTCCTTGTAAAGGAAGCTGAAGATCATGAGGGTCATAAAAGCCCCGATCCACACCCCTATGGCATTCGCAAGCGGCGATGCGAAAAACGGTTGCCCCTCCAAAATGCTCCCTCCTAGTATTTCCTGGAACGCCTGCGTTCGAAGAGATACGTCATGTTGCCTACGATTATAAAGGCTATGATAACAAGGTGCGCCGTGACTTGAGGTCCCATGGTCGTGCTTGCAATCCGCGATCTCTGCCGCAGCTGCGGATAGTTTTCGATCAGAGCCGCTTCGTACTCGGCCGCCCCCTGCAGACCGCCCATGAGTCCCACCATCTGCTTGGGATAATACGGGAACAACAGCGGCGCCATGACTGCGGTTGTGCCTCCACCCACGGGTATGTCGCCCGGGTCGCCGGCGAACTGGATCCACTCCTTGGTGCCCGGGAAACCCGACCCCAGGGCCAGAATCAGATCGAAATCCCGAAGTGTGTTTATGCCATCCATCATGGGAAACTCATCGACGGATCGGCCTGAAATGTCTGTTGTGTACATGGCCCTTATGTTCGACATCAGGGTGTTTATGAGCCCCTGGTTCCCGGCCTTGTAGCCGAGATGAATCCAATCCTCTCCCTCGACCTTATTCGGATACTCCACGCTTATTATCTCGTCTATCAGCTCCTGTGATTGCCTTGCGCCCGTGGGCCAGAGCGCCATGAGATAGACACGATGACCCTTCTCAAGTGCATGGCGGATCAGCGCATTGGCCATGGGCTGGTTTTCGGGCGCCGTGCTCGGGCCGTAGTCGAAACTCATGAGGATCTTGGCACCCGGGGGCATGCCATCCACCTTGTCGTAAAGGGTCTGGACTATGAGGCTGGGCGGTATGGACGTGGTATAGTGCATGATCAGCGGGATGATCACTGCCAGGGCGATCAGGAGGAAGATAACTCTTCTATCCAGATTGCTCAAACGTTCGAGTAAAGTCCTCTTGTCCTCTTTCGCCATGCTCTAACTCCGGCCCTCGCCGCCCAAGTAAGATCTCTCTATGCCCAGTATCAATCTCAGCGATGTCGAAACGATACCCAGAGCGATCCCGATCATGATGGCCCGTTGCCCGGCCATGTTGGGAACTGAGAGTATCCATGTGCTGAGATTGGGTATATGCAGGAACTTGAGAGGCCCCGGCAGCCAGAAAGTAAGATAATAGCCCAGCGGTGTCGGCCTCAGCAGGATCACGAATGCCGCCACCAGGAGAATCGTGGCCTCCCGGGTCTTGGCCCGGAAGGCTCTATAGGAAGCAGAGGCCACAAAGAACGCCAGCAGCGAAAACATCGTGGCCTGTAGCGGTTGGAAGGTCGTGTCATAAAGATACTTGAACAGGCTTCCTGTCGCCTGGTAGTCCCCGGTCCATCCTTCCGGAACCCCGATCTTGAAAAGCCCGGCTATGAGCATCAGCATGAAGGCGCTCACTGTGACGATGCTGTATCCCCAGTCCCTGCGCTTATGCTGGATCTTGTTGAGATGGACTTTCAGAAGGTTGCCGCCTCCCAGTATGAAGGCAAAGACAGCTATGACATCATAGAAGATCGAGAATTGGCTGTCCAACTCGTGGAAAGGCGAGTGGGGAATAAACATCGCGATGATGAGGGCGAGACCTACAAAGAAGGTGATCAGCAGCGGTATGGTTCTCTTCACGCAATCCCTCTCAGTTCAAACTGAAGAAACTAAGTATGAACTCGTACGCCGACTTAAGCCCGCTGCTGCCGGTCACTAGGGCCAGCGTCCCCAGTCCTACTCCCAGGACTACGAAGAACATGGCAACGGCTTTTCCGGCATCCTGACCTTTGAGGCTGCCCTTCATCTTCTTGTCTTCCGTGAGATACGCACTGGCCGCGAAGAGCTCTTCGCCGATAAGGGTGTAGTCACAGGCAGCGACGAAGAAGGGGAGCTGAGTAGGCATCGCCGTGCCGGCCACCTGGATGGCCCCGATGGAGTTGCCGGTCTCGGCCAATATCAACGACTCCGCGAAAAAGGCTCCCAGGTAGAAACATGCTGCAGGCCGCTCCCTTACCATGATCCCGTCCACGGCAGCCACGTATCCGAATTGCTCGTCGGTGATATAGTGGACTATGTCATCATTGTAGAGGTCCGGCCTCCCTGCCTCCAGATAGGCCTGTTTGACCGTCTCCCTGCCAACGCTCATGGTGATGGAACGTGACACGGGGACCTCAAGTTGGGTTTCATAGGTGGCGGTCCGCTGGGCAATATGGCCCAGTATGGCGATCCCGGCCACCGTCTGGACGTTGTCCATATCCTGGATACCCGGGACGAAAAGAATGGGCCGTCCCATCTCGGTGGCCCGTCCCACCGCTTCGTTTACGGCTTCCAGTCCGGCGATCTTCCGTATGTAAAGATCCCGGCCCGTAGTGCTCAAATATATGAAGTAAGTTATCGCGAAGACGAGGATTATGGCGATTACCATGAGATTCGCCCGGTCCCGGCTAAACCAATTCTGCTTGGGGGTGGCGGGGCCCGCCCCTACCATCTCGCTCACCCCACCGGCGGCCACAGCCATTATCCTGTAGTAATACGCGGTCCCGCCGGTCGTGCCCCGGTCGGCATATTCGCTTTCGCCGGCCGGCGCCTCACCTACCACGGTGAATTCCCCGTCGGCGGATTCGGAACGCAGTATCCGGTAGCCCACAACATTGTCCGCGCCCCCGCCGTCATCAGGGGAAAGACCCCATTCGAGGGTCAGGCTCTGAGCATGATCGCTCGGAGTATCGAAGACCCGGAACCCGGAAGGCGGGCGTACAGAGATCGGCTCGACGACCGCCGAATCAGGGGTTTGGCACCAAAGTAACGCCGGCAGGAGAAAGACAACAGCCAATAGAACGATCAAGACCGCTCGGCTCCGCATCTTCCCCCTTCCGGTGGTAGCCGTCCATGCGCTTCCACATGCTCGGACCGACTCACACATACTAACCACACACCCGTGGACGCTGTCAAGCATAAATCAATCTGGGAATCAGGAGTTCGCATGTCATTGCGGCTACGTCTATGACCCCGCGGTAGGTGATCCCGACAATAACATAGCGGCAGGCACCAAATTCGAGGACCTGCCCGGCGATTGGGTCTGCCCGATCTGCGGAGCACCCAAAGGTAGCTTTGAGCCTATGAAATCCTGGCGCAGCCTGGTGATAAATACCCATCTGCTGCCGAGACACTCGCCCCTCGTGAACGATGCGGTGTCAGACTTCTACGGGCTCGATGATGCCGGCTTCCTCAAGGAGGTCAAGATAGAACCCCAAGAACTCTGGATTGCAATGACCTGTCTCCGCAGCCAGGAGCCGACAGATCTCCTCCGAGGGCCTCCGGCCATCCATCCAGTAGAGCGTTAGCGGCTGCATTACGTATGCCGCCTTCTCCTTCGTCAGCCACCTCCGGTAGCGGGCCTTCCACCTGGGGCCGAGATCCATGAGAAGCGCGCCCATGTCGACCGGGCCCGGGAGCGTCCGCCTGTAGACTGTTCCTGACCGATCCCCCAGCTTTGAGGACACCGCCCTGCCGGCCCCGCGTCTTAACCTGGCCGACGTCATAACGGCTTCGGCCTTGATACAGCGAGCGAGCATTCTCTCCTCGGCCTTGATCCGAGCCCGCAGCGTCTTGGAACGGGGCGATAACTTGCTTATGCTCCTGAGGGCTTCCTTACTGCGTTTGAGAAGGAAGTCTGCCATATACTCAGGCGTAACAGGCTGCGGCCGACCGGATTCGGAGAACCTGCCTATTTCATCGATTACCCACTTCCGCAGCCCCCTACCCGTGAGACCGGCGAGCCACATCAGGTCATCCTCGGAGGCCCGGGCACATGTGTACGCATAGACAGAAGCGGCGATGACCATCCTGCGCATGACATCGGGAGACACCTTGTCGATGGTGTCTCCACTGGTATGATAGTATCTGTCAGGCCACTGCATGAGCATGGGAGTCGGCGCCCCGACCGTGGGATCCGACAGTATATAGTGATCGCTCCCCCCCGAGAATGGGGTGGCTTGCATTCTGATGGACGGCAAACCGGCGGTCCCTGCGGGGTTGGCCCCGCGCGAGAATGCCTCTCTCACAATCGCCTCCAATAGATAGGGCGTAAAGGATGGCGACGCCAGCGGCGGAGATTCTATACACAGGGTAGCGCCGGTCGTCTCCTGATCCTGCCCCACCATGTCCAGATTCAAGCCGAAAAGGAGGCGCCGGCTGAGGCCGGGTTCTCGGGAGAGATAGGCAAAAGTCCCGGTCATCTCCGGAACGAGCATGAAGCGTATCCCATAGCGAGGCTGAGGCAGGATTCCCTTTTCCACTAGGTGAGCGATCACACGATGGGTCTCAAGAGCAACGGCGACACCGGAGGCATTGTCTCCAGCCGAGGGTTTCGGATGGCAGAGATGTGCTATTATTAGAATCTCCTTCGGCTCTCGCCCGGGTACAAGCGAAGTCACAACCTCGAGTGACCCCGGATAGGATTCGCTCTCCACCAGCGCCCACGCCCTTACCGGCTTCCTCTTTCCCTCCGGCGAGCACAGGTACGAGACAATCTGCCGGCCGTCCTCGGGCGTCAGCACAAAACCGAAGAGGTCCCTCTCATTCCACCAGAAGGAGTTATACTGCCGCACGCCTGTCACACCGAAGCCCGTCCGCAACTCGGGTATGGGGCGGTGGCGATAGAGGATGATGCCTGCGACACCAGCCTTCGCTGCGGCATCGTACACGTGCCGCGGGCAGTGAGAATCACATATGGCAATCTTGCCCTTAGCCCGGCGGTAGTCCTTCAACGACGTCCCTTCACCCGCATAGATGATTTCCGTGCTGACGCCCCCCGGCGGAGTGGCCTTGCTGCGTTGGATCAGCGAGATTGGACAGGATTGGTAATCCGAGAGCTTGCCCGCTAAACCCGGGACACCTGCAATCTCGAGTATACCCTGTTTGGCGGACCATTCTTCGAAAGACGGGAGGTGCCAGAATCTGACCGCCGCATCCGCCGGGTAGTGAATCACCCGGGCGTTTTCGGAGACCTCGAGCATGCGGTCCACACAATACTCCGAGGCCGCCCGATATCCCGGGCTCGCCTGTATACGGTGGAACCTGCAAATGGAAACAAGGTGATCGTAGGCCCTGTCGGCGGAGGCCTCAAGTGCTACCCGACTGAATACGTCCGTGACCATGTTAGCCCCTTTCCTGATACCCTCGGGACACCCATGGGATCGGCGTCCCGGTCGGTACAACGAGATGCTACCAGCGGAGCTCCCCCGGGGTCAACACTGGAATAGCATTGCAGGGTAACCGCGTGATTGCCTTGACTTGCATGACACAATCTGGTACACTGGCTTCGTCCTATGGGAATAGAGCTGTAGCCGCGATCTGTATCCATCCGGCAGAATGAAGTCTGCAGTGATAGTAGTAAGCGAGGCTATCAGCATCATTCATTGCGCAAAACCAGGGAGCCTTGCTTGGCATCGAAAGGAGGTGATCGGGCCGGCCGATATAATGGGTGACCCCGCACCGAAGAACCGGTGGCGATTGTGCAGGGTTATCCCGTGAAACAGAGTAGGCCGTAGCAGCCTGGAACGCTTGACAATACGTGTTTAATTATGGTATGCTTTAAAATGACATTGAATAGAGATATCGATTCTCGAGTTGTAATTGGCGGAAGGGAGGTGCGTATCCAGGACAGGGAACTTTGGGAAAGGGCAACCAAGATGGAGGTAAAGTAATGAGAACTCTTCTGATTTCGATTTTGGCTGTACTGAGTCTGGCGGTTGCGACAGCCGCATCCGCGGGAATTCCTTCGGCTAGCACCTCCACCGTCGTGGCAGTCGGAGAACTCACACCCACTTGCAATCCCAATACTGCGGTGGTTTGCCCGGCAAGCGACATGGGACGCGTCAAGGTAACCGTTACGGTGAGAAACATCTACGGCGACCCGCTTCCGG
Source organism: uncultured bacterium (assembly GCA_964598025.1). GTDB lineage: Bacteria > Arandabacterota > Arandabacteria > Arandabacterales > Arandabacteraceae > JALGWN01. The sequence goes on along the minus strand of CAZRAU010000006.1, from coordinate 32,637 downwards.
GTAAGATTGTCAACTGCTATGCCATCCCTGTGACAGGAGGCCCCTTCTGTTTCTGCCCCGGTGAGGATCCTCAGACCGGCACTACCGACATAAACGGGGAGGCCATTTTCTATTACACTGATTTCGGTGGCTGCGGAGATATGCAGTGGGGTGCAGACTCCGAAGGAATAGTCTTCAACCCCAGCAACATCATATTCATCGCGAGCCCTGACAACAATGGGGACTGCATTGTCAACCTGGTCGATTTCGTTAATTTCGCATCTGCCTATTTGACAGCGGATCCCTGCTGTGATTATAACTGCGATGGTATTGTGGACCTGGTCGATTTCGTCACTTTCGCGTCGCATTACCTGCACGCCTGCCCATAGTCGCCGGGTCACAAGACAAGAAGTCAAGGGAGCCGACATTCGGCTCCCTTTGCTTTTTGAACGTGGCTAGAGTGGGAGGCCCAGAAGATCCTTCATCAGCTGGGCATTGCGAGCAGCCTGCCCGGCATGGCAGTTGTTGAAGAAAACGAAAGTCTTCCCGGCCTTCTGTGACATTGTCTGTATCTTCGCCACCCATTCCTTGAGTTCTTCTTCACTATACAGATAGTCGTATCTGTCCCCACCACCCCGACCCCACCAGTTCTTAGCATTCCTGCCGTGGAGCCTCACGTACCCCAAGTTTGTGGTCACCCTGGCTACCGGCGGAACCAGAGTTGTGAGCCGCGGTTCGTCAACCGAGCAGTATCCGATACCGGTATTCTCCAGTTCCCCAAAGACATCTTCCGTGATCCAACTGCGGTTACGAAATTCCACAAATAGCGGGCAATCGCTGAACCGATCCTTGAGGAACTTGAGATGGGCGAGATTCTCGACTGAATGCTTGAAGCCCCAGGGGAACTGGGCAATCACGCCTTGGAACTTGCCGGCCTCTATGATCGGCCGGATTGCATCCATGAAACCCCGATAGAGAGCAATATCCCTGGACCCCTTATGAGTCATCTCTTGATTGGCTTTTATGACGAATTCAAACCCGGGCGGGGTCTTCTCTTCCATTCGCCTGAGAACCACAGGGTGTGGGATTCTGTAATAGGTCGAGTTGACCTCCACACAACTGAAGTGCTTCGAATACTCCTTCAGCATGTCTCCCTTTTTGGTCCGTTCGGGATAGAAGGTCCCCACCCAGTCATCGAAGCTGTAACCGGAGGTCCCGACTACTATCTTGCCTTCCCGGCTATGCAATCCACCACCTCGCTGCCTGAAACCACACCCAGGTTGACCGCCACCCCAAGTGAGAGACCCCAGAGAAGGCCCACGGCCACACCCCCGGCAGTAGCAGCATCGGGCGCCCCAAGAAGCCCCCCCACACCGTAGTATATCATGCCACCAATCCCCGCCATTGCGCCTCCAATCAGGGTGTTCAAACCTATCCTGGCCGCACTCGAAGCCATCGCCACTCGTCGCCCACCGATCCGAAGCCCTATGGTTATGAGCGCGGCGAAGAGAAGGAAGCGTATCATTTCTGAGGACATCCCTCTAGCCATAAAGATGCCCCACATTACAGTTGCTGCGAGAATCAGGATGGTCGTGTCCCTCCTGCGCATAACCGTTGAGGCGGAGCCGATCAGGGAGAAGGCCAACCCATAGATGTTGAAGATCACAAATGCGTTCTGACCTTTGAGAACCAACCGGCCAAGGGCCGGGATACGGTGGAGCATCAGTCCGATGCCGATCGTGGAGAGCACTCCGAAGACGGTGAGCACACTTACTCTCAGTTCTTTGGGGATTCCTCCGGGCAGGACTGGTCCTCCTTCTTACCGACATTGATTATGTTCCACCAGGGGACGCCTTCAGTCAAGAACATTCCGAAGCACGGCGTGTCAATCGGGATTGTCACGTCGGTGCCCGGCCTTCCTGTCGGCCCGCTCGGATGATGCCTCACGGTCAGACTGCACTCAGTCGCGATGCAATCTGCGAGATGAGGGCAGATGCATTATGCACTGCTGCAGTGCGAAGAGCACGGCCCACGATCGTACCGGCGCAGATCCCTTTGGCCTGCTCAGCTGAGCCAGCTGGTGCCGGACGTCGGCGATTCGGGGCAGACTTCACCAAGAATACCAACAGGACTGCAATTCACCGCCAAAAATCCCGACATCATGTTCGGATGTGCCGGACTCATCGGCCCCGGGCGATTGGCGAACGCGAGGGATGTCCCAGAGCGGGATATCCCTGTGACCTACCAGGCATGAACTTTGCATTATCATGCTGAGCGGAGGTGGAATCAAATGGAAAGAGGACAGCGAGGTTTCACGATAATCGAGCTGATGGTCGTCGTAGCAATAATGGGAATACTGGCAGCTGTCTCGGTAATGGCGATGGGCTCTTTCGGCAGATCCGCGGGGCTCAAGGCGACCACGAAGCAACTGTCCGCCGATCTTTGGCACGCCAGGCAGAAGGCGATTGCCGGCTCCGTACCCTATTCGGTCCTATTCGATACTGACGACAATAGCTACACGGAGTTCAAAGACGACGGTTCCGGTACGCCGGCAAACAGCGGAAACGGGCAGATTGATACGGGTGAGGAAGTGGTGAGGACAAGGGAACTCCGTGGCGACTTCTCCCTTACCGACATCAACCTGGATCCGGCGGGCGTGGTGATCTTCTTCCCAAGAGGAACACTTAAGGACGGGACGACCGGTGGATATGTGGAGATCTCGGATAGCGAACACATGAGCAGGAGAAAAGTGTCGATTACGGCCAGCGGTCAAACAAGAGTGGAGTGATCCGTCATGATGCGAAAACCGCAGATAACGAAGAATCAGCAGGGGTTCACATTGATAGAGGTGGTCGTCGCACTCACTGTGGTGGCCATCGGTATAATGGGGCTCTCCATTATCTTCCCCAGCACCACTCGCGATGTGGGGAAGTCCGGAGTGACGACCAAAGCGCTGCAGATGGCCCAGGAGAAGCTGGAGGATCTCCACACACTTGCATATGATGACCCCGATCTTGACGCCACCTACGTGCATGATGACATTGCCAATCCAATCAACGGCGTCTTTGACAGGACTTGGACTGTCTATGAAGACCAACCCATTGCAGGATGTAAGAAGGTGATAGTCAAGATAGCCTGGTACACTTATTCCCAGGACAGCGTCAGCCTCTGGGCGGTGCTCGCTAGCGCCGGAAGGTGATTGGAATGACTAGACACGAAAGCAGATTCACGCATCGCATGCGCTTGAACGAACATGGGTTCACCCTGATTGAAGTCATGATTGCCGGGCTGGTATTCGTGACGGTGATTGGGGTTCTCATGGGTATTTTGGGCAGAAACGAGCAGTCCCGTGACAAAACCTACAATGCCGTTGAGGCAAGGCAGAACGCGAGATCCGCCCTCGATTTCCTGATCCGCGAGATCCGTATGGCCGGGAGCGGGCTTGCGATACCCATAGTCACCTCCGATGCATCCGGTGATTCGCTGACTCTGTACCCGGTGAACCCGGATACCTCCGGGAATCTCACGATTCTCGGACAACTCGACGACGTGGAGACGTCCCTCCGTCAACCCATGCTCCTGCCCCAGAATGCCATTGAGGTCCACAGCAATGACGGCTTCGAGGTCGGTGCTCTCGTAGCCGTGACAAGCGGCCCTTTTGCGAATCTCTTCCAGATCACCGGCATAGAAGGGAGAGATCTCTTTCACGACACAAGCTCACCTTACAACATCGTAAGCGGGCACAGCCACTGGCCGCCGGGGGGGTATCCCGTCAACAGCCAGGTCATCAAGATGCAGATGGTGAGCTATTACATCGATACCTCCGATAGCAACCGCAGCAGTATCATGCGGCATGTAGAAGGACAGGAACCCAGGGTGATCAGCGACCATGTACGCCATCTCGAACTGCAGTACGGGCTCAAGGATCAAACCATAGTGACCTATCCCTCCAACCCATCGCTCATAGAGTCGGTAATACTGACCATAGAGGCGTCGTCAGATTCGAGTCTTGACAAACCGACAACGAGGCTTTCTTCCACTGCAAAACCGAGGTGTTTGTGAAATGGGACACTCAGTACTCAAAGGGGAATCGGGCACCGCGCTCGTCATCGCGCTCGTCCTCACCATGCTCATCTCCGGCATGGTCGTGGCCATCGTAAGCCTGTCCGTTACGGAGAAGGGCATAACGCTTAACGACAGAGTCGCGAAGCAGGCCCTTTATAGCTGCGATTCAGCCGTCGAGGTGGCCAAACAACAGATGACCGACTTCAGCCAGGCCAGGATGGAGAGCTTGATGGGCGTCTGGTCCGGAACCGGACCGATAATAACCGACCCCCTTGATTTCTTTCCCTCCGGGGGGCTGAGCTATGAAAGCGATGATCTTGGTTTCGGGGCAGTCACCACGTTCGAGTTCGCCGACAGCATGCTCATTTCGACCAGCCAGACATTTAACTACAACTATGTCTCGGTTGCGACGGGAAACTCATTCCTCGGCGGCAGCAGCAACATAGTATCCAAGGGCGTCCTCAGACTCAGCGCGTCCCGAGGCTCGTTCGCCGACTATCTGGTATTCACAGATGTTCACTATACGCCGGAAGGCTCCGAGATCTGGTTCCACACGACCGGCTACTTCGACGGTCGTGTGCACAGTAACGGGAGACTGAGGTTCGCCTACTTCCCGACCTTCGAGGATCTTGTGACATCCGTACCTCTGACGGCATCCTATTACAATAACGGCCACCCCATAAACCTCAATGCGGACCGAAATGGAGACCGGGATGTGCCCAATTTTTATGGGGGCTTCGACCGAGGTGTCGACGAGATCGCTTTGCCTGAGAACTCCTTCAGTCAGGAGAGGGCGGCGCTCGGTTACTCAGCGACGAATACCGCGGAACTCTCAACTGCCCAGAGGAAGACAGCGCTAGGGTTGGATCCGCTCGATCCCGCGCCCATCCCTGAGGGGATCTACGTGCCGAACGACACCACGTCCGTCAAAGGCGGCATATACGTGGTCGGCGATCTGGACAAGCTCAAGTTCTCAATCGATGCTGATGGATTCCAGAACTACCTGCTGATCCATGACAACGGCACCACAAAGACAGTGGTCCTCGATAAGAAAAACAACCGAACCAAGGTTTATGCCGGCACGGATTCCACGTTCTATGCGGGTCTACCCCGAGGGATGATATACGGCACCGGGAGCATGCAACAGGTCGGAGGAGGGCCAAGGGTGAGCGGCGCTCCGGTCCCGACCATAGAAGAAGATACCCAGGTGACCGTCACCGCCGAGGACGACATACTTGTAGAGAGCGATATTGTCTACGAGGATATCGAGAACGGGGTCGGGATTCTCGGGCTTTACTCCTCCGGGGGTGATGTCAGGATAACCACATCGGCACCCAACGAGCTGATGATCGATGCATTCGTGTTTGCGGCCGGCGAAGACGGCGCTTTCAAAGTGGACAATTACAATCACGGTGGCTACAGGGGCCAGGTACATCTGCGAGGCGGCGCCGTGCAGCGGTACTACGGCGCTTTTGGAACATTCACAAGTTATGGTTCCAGTACAGGATACGGAAGGCACTTCAGCTACGACCGTAGAGGCCTCGAACCCCCATATTACCCGCTCACCTCTGTGTTCAAGATAGATAGGCCGGTACCGCATACTACAGTCTGGAGGGAGGTATGAGCAGGAGCAGCTCTTTCAGAGGATATCTGGTCATCATCGCTCTGGTCGTGGTGTCCTACCTCTTCATTTCGTCGGTCGTCAGGTCATTGCGGCCGGCCGAGGTGGAAATGGTCCTCACGGCAGAGCCCATTAGTGTTGAAACTGCGGCAGAGCCCGCTCAGGACGAGCAGCCGGAACCGAAGCCGCCTGAATCCCCGCAGGTGTGGAGAGGTGCCATGTGAGTGGGGGATGTGCCATATCGGGTCAAGTTGTCTGTTCCTATTCCCGATGTCATTCATAGTAGACCTTTGATGGACAGCATTGAACCGATCCGGCGGATGTGATATCCTACTGGTGTGGGAGGGATGAGTCATGATGAAGCTTGAAGTCGCGTTCCTGTCTCTGCTGCTGATTCTTGGTTTGGCCTTTTGTGGTCAGTCCCTTGCCCGGGACACCAAAAGCCCCTCCGAAGAAGAGGACCTTACAGCCGAGGAGGAGGTGACCCCCGAAGGGGAGATCGCTCCCGAGGAAGAGCTTGCTCCGGAAGAGGAGATTGCCCCGGAAGAGGGAGTCCATCTGGAAGATGTGGTTAATCCCAAAGCGGATACTACTTCCGAGGCTGAAGTAACCCCTACGGAGGAGGAAGCGGTGCCTGCAGAGGCAGGGCCAACCCCTCCGAAGGAGATGACTCGCGAAGAGCTGCTTGAGACCCTGATTGAAGTCCACGGCAAACGGGACAGGCGGGAATTCAGGGCGGCGTACTGGGTCGCGGGACTCGAGGGCGACAAGAAGGAAATCTACGATACCTATGGCAACCCTTCAAATCGCTATCGTGAGGACAGAGCCGGAGCAGTGGTTGAGAGATGGATCTATGCGGAGGACGGTAAGCAGTTCATATTCCGGGATAACAAGCTCACGAGCACCCGGACCTTCAAGCCAGGCACCACACCCTGACGACCATAGAGGTTCAGGCAGCTTCGCATAGCCCCCACCCCAGTGTGATAACGCCCGAGTCCCGTGCATTGCAGGTGGCCGGTCATGCTTCGGCAAGAAACCTGCAATGCCGAGGTGGCGGGGTGGGCACCGGGTCACACCCTTTTCATCACCGCATCTCGCTTGCCGTCCATGGTCAGCGGTTTGTCGCGCCTGTCGTCTATTTTGAGCGAGGTAAGTACTCTGACCGCACCTTGCTCGAAAGCGCTCTCGTGGATCTTCCTTGCCACCTCCATGATGTCGGGTATGTCACCCTCTAGATTCGTGGCCATCGAGGAGAGTTCGTACTTGAGACCGCTTTCCTTCACGATCTTGAAGGCCCTTGCAACGTAGTCGCTTATGCTGGCGTTTCCGGTACCTACCGGAACCACGCTGATCTCCGCTACCGCCATGGTCCACCCCCTGTGGCCCGGATCTTCACACACGCTTCGTGAACAGTCCGGGCCTCTAGAACCTCTCCCAGTGGAGCACATCGGCAAGCTCCCGCTTGCCGTGGGCCTCAGGCTTCTCCGCCGGGTATCCCAACGAGATCAGGGCTACCAGATAATGGCCGTCCGGGATACCTAGAAGCCTCGCTACGGGTCCGGCATAGTCCTTCTTATAACCGGCCACCCAGCACGTGCCTAGACCCAAGGCATGTGCCGCCACCAGAATGTTCTCAGTCGCGGCCGAACCGTCTTCGAGATAGTGTTTCACCCCCTTGGCGAACACCGCGACACAAGCACCCGACTGGGCGATGAACGTCCCGTAATCGGTAAGAGCGGCTATCTTCCTCCTGGTCTCCGGTTCCGTCACGACCACGAACTCCCACGGTTGGATGTTGTTGGCGGACGGGGCAAGCCTCGCAGTGTCTATGATCTCCACGATTATCTCCTTGGGGACAGGTTTCTCCTCATAGACCCTGACACTTCTTCTTGACTTCAGTGCTTCTATTGCATCCAATTCTCACCACCTCCCGCAAGATCACTATGGTAGTGGCATCCCGCATTCTTGCCTCCTCCATAATATACCGGAACAGGAAGGTCTCAAGCAAAAAGGGGGACGTCAGTCCCCCTTTCGCCCGGGAATTCCGGCAGAAGCCGGCGCAGCGCTTACCTGAACAAGGACTTTATGTTGCCCCAGGTGGTCCCGGACACCGCACTTTGGGGGGCGTTGGGCTCCTGCGGCGTGAAGGCGGCATCCAGGCCCGCCTCGGAACACAACATCCAGGTATCCCCACAGTCCGGGTACCTTAGCATCGCCTCATCATCGCCCCCCTCGCCCCCATAGGAGTGGACATCGACGAGCGCTCCGGTATCATCCAGGAGATAGACGACATCCCCACTGTTGGCCAGACCGAGGCCTCCGCTTGAAGCGGTGAACACCTTTCCTACAAAGCCCGTCGGTGCACCACCGCCGAAAACGGTCACAAACTCGCCGGAAGCCAGAACCGAAGCCGAATCGGAGAAGACGTGTCTCACCGAGGTCGCATCGGTCAGACTCCAGCCGCACAGGTCCACCTCCGTCGCGCCGCAGTTGACGATCTCTATGAATTCGTCGTCGGCCGCATCGCGCGCACCGTCCCTGTTGGCATCACCTTCAAGGTCCGCGGGCGGGTCTGCCAGAATCTCGTTGAGCCTCACTTGGAGGCTCCCGCTCCTTACCCGATAGCCCATCCAGGGCGTGATGGTCGATGAAGCAAGCCCAAGAACTGAGAACCGATAGTGGACAGTGTCACCCGCCGCGCACGGCAGGATGGTGTATGCCCAAGTGCCCAGATCCGACGCCCCTGAGACCAGGTCCATCACCGGTTCTTCCCCGTCTTCCAGGTTTATGTCATACGCCAGAAGGACCTGGAGGATGCCCGATGCACTGCCTGCCTCGACCGTCATTGTGGTGCTGTCGGCCGAGGTCGGGTACAACGGATCCCGCGCAACCCGGAAGATATGGGGCGGTGGATCCGAGGAGTTGGACGCCCCAGGAGTGGGGTCACCGTCGGTTCCGCCCTTGGGCAAGAAGTGGTCATAGAGGGCCCAGGGACCGGTACCGTCCTGCAAGCGTCCCACCGAGACATCGTAGCCTACGGCCCCTGAAGCATATGAGACCGAATCAACGACCACCGTGTCGCCTGTTGAGACGGAAACAAGCCAGAGCATATCACCACTGTTATTCAGGCTCAACCCGATCGAAGAGTGGCCGGTCTCACTCTCCCAGGCCGAGGCCTCACTTCCATAGACGGCCGCAAACTCTCCGGGCCCCAGGCTCCCCGAGAAACCATATACCGGCCGCCTGTCGGTTCCGTTGAGCAAGAGATACCCGCTAAGGTCCAGCGATGATGAGCCCGAGTTCACAACTTCGGCCCATTCATCTTTCTTGGAGTCGGCATCGGCATCACCATCCCAATCACTTCCCGGGGCGGGAAGGAATTCGTTGATCGCAAGGCCGGCATCCGATGCCGAGGGGAATACTGCGGAGGCTACAAGGAGGGCCAACATACAAAAATGCAAAGCGTACCGCATATCCACAACCTCCCATCACTTGCTTTGCTACTCAAGCCCTCTTTATTCAGTTGTTGAACCTCTCACTTCCGCATCATCACCTCCTTTCCCCGAGGTCCGTTAAGGAGCCTACCCCAGGCCTGTGCGGAAGTCAAGCCAAAAAAGGGGTGTGAAGACGGGCGGCATACAATATATTCTAGGGTTGGTGAGATGATGACATTCCGCTCTGGACAAGGTGGCCTGCAAGTGAGATTGAAACCGGGGCTGAGGCTCGGCCTGCGTCTGTGTCTGCTTCCGGGCCTTTGCCTTTGTCTCGCATGCGGTGAGGGAAAGCCCCGGCCGAACCTTGTGCTGATAGGCGTGGACACGCTGAGACGCGACCACCTGGGCTGTTACGGCTATGAGCGCAATACCAGTCCCAATATCGATGAACTTGCTGCGGGAGGGGTCTTGTTCGAGAATGTGGTGGCCCCGTCTCCGTGGACACTCCCGTCTTTTGCCACAGTCTTCACGTCGCTTTACCCCACCCAACACGGGGCCAACGGCTCCCGGAAAGCCTTGAGGGAGAACATACCCACGCTTGCGGCACTCCTTCAGGCAAACGGCTATGCAACCGGAGCCGTTGTCAACGCGCCCTATCTCAAAGGACATCACGGGGTGGCCCGAGGGTTCGATTTCTACTACATGACACCACCCGAGGGCAGGGCCGCCGATGGCACAACCAGGGATGCCCTGGCGTGGATAGAGGAGAACAGCGACCGGCCCTTCTTCATGTTTGCACACTATTTTGATCCCCATATACCATATGACCCCCCGGCGCCGTTTGACTCCATCTTCGACCCGGAATACACCGGCACGATCAAGAGCCCTTATAACCCCAAGGAGCTCCCCAAGTTCAGGGATGAGGAATTCGCGCAGATGGAATCCCTTTCGGACGCCGACTGGAACCGCATCAGGTCGCTCTATGACGGCGAGATCGCCTTTATGGATGAGGCGGTGGGGAATCTTTTGAGGGGACTCGATGAGCGTGGTCTCACGGACAACACCTTGATCGTTTTCTTAAGCGACCATGGCGAGGAGTTCTTCGAACACCACGGTTTCGAGCACGGCCATTCGCTCTATGACGAGCTCATAAAGGTCCCCGTGGTGCTTTCTCTTCCCGATGTGCTGCCTGAGGGAAGCAGAATAGCCCGGCAGATCAGGTTACTGGATGTTCAGCCGACAATTCTCGAGATGCTGGGCATTACACCCTGGGGCGAACCTGAAGGCGTAAGTGTATTACCCTTGATTGCCGGCAGCGGGAGGCCGGCTCAGGCCGGGGCATCCCTTCTTCCTCCTGAGATCGCTTTGTCCGAGGCGACTCTCTACGGTGACGAGCGAACAAGCCTGTCCGCGTTTCCCTGGAAGCTGATCTATAACATCAATAAGGACGAGATCGCTTGCTTCAACTTGGCCGAGGATCCCGGTGAGATCACCGACCTTTCCCGCGAACCCATCGAATCCCTCGACCTGCTGGAGCAGACGCTCTACAGAACTCTGCTTAATATCTCCGACACCTGGTTCTTGGAAATAGCGGGGGGAGACGAGCCCCACATTTTTGACCTCCGTGTTACCTCTGAAGCTGCACGTGGCGCCGGGCATTTCCGGTTTCACAAGATGATCGACAGCAGAGGCAGCATCTTCAGAACGGGCGCTGTCGGCACGGCCGCGATCGAACCTTCGGTGATCGAAATTCGAGACTTGGAGGCAAAGGAACCCCTCATCCTTGCATTCAAACTGATGCAGACTGAGGCTCCCATCGAATTCGATCTCAAGATCGACGGTCACCCGGCGGTCCGGCGCGTCTTTATCGGCGAGACCCTGGCACAGCCGATGATAATGCCCTTTACGGAGAAAGCCCCACCCCCGGAGAGCGAAACCACCGAGCTCGGCAACCCGGCCGGCCGCCCCGACGGCCCTTACTATTTGCTGTGGCTGCAGCGATCACAATACCAGGAAGCATCCGCTATAAATCTTGACGAGGAAACCGAACGCGAGCTCCGCTCCGTAGGCTACACCCAGTAGGAAACCGCCGGCAACCGATATCACAAGCTCACCTTCGCAGCATCGGGGTTCCGCGCCCGACGGGGCCTCCACGGCCTATGTTGGCCGGGGCAGCGCCTTCACGAAGCGCTCGACTTCACCAAAGGTGTTATAGAAGTGGGGTGAGACCCTCATCCGGCCCTGTCTGGCCACCGTGATGAAACCCTTCCGCCACAGTCTCTCCGCAACCACCTCCGCCTCCCAGCCGCCGGGGAAAAAGGACACGATGCCGGATTTCTCACCTCTCCCGCGGGGGCTGAAGACCTGGAATCCCCGCTTCTCCAGCAGGTCACACAGATGATCGGTCAGAGCGATGATCCGCTTCTCGATATCGGAGATGCCCAGCCGGTTGATTATCTTCAGCGATTCGAGGAGGCCGGTAATGCCGAGATAGTTCTTCTGGGCCGATTCGTACCTGCGGCTGTCGGGGAAGAGCTTATAATCGAACCGGTAGTAGTCCCCCCAATCCACGACCGACATCCAACCCGGCATCGGATGCGACAACTCCCCTAGGACGCGCGACGAGCAATAGAATATCCCTGTACCCTGCGGAGCCAGGAGCCACTTGTGCCCGCCGCATGAGAGTCCGTCTATGAGACAGTGCTTGACGTCCAACCTGAGAGCGCCTACCCCTTGAATCCCATCCACCACAAGGCGACATCCCCGCTCACGGCAGAGCTTCCCGATCGTTCTCAGGTCATTGCGGTAACCACTCGAGAACTCGACGAAACTTATGGCCACTACCCGCGTCCGCCTGTCCATGGCCTCCTCAATATCCTCGATGCGGATCCGGCCGTTCCGCTCGGGCACGAACTTGAGCCGCACCCCCTTCTCCTTAAGCGATAACCACGGATATACGTTGGCGGGGAACTCCACCTTGGGGAGCACCACGTTGTCACCTTTCTTCCACCTCATCCCCCGCGCAAAGAGATTGAGCCCGTGACTGGTATTACCTACGAACGCTATTTCCGCAGGCTTTGCATTAAGCAGCCTGGCTGCTTCGAGGCGAGCCCCCTCCGCCCTTTCATCCCACAGGACCTCGGCGCAGACACCATGAGCCGCCTGTTCGTCCGCCTGTTTCTTGATGGCGCCTGCCACGGGCGCCGAGAATGGGGAGATCGCCGCATGGTTCAGATAGACATGTTTCCTCTGCACTTCGAAGAGCCGTCTTGCCCGCGAGAACTTGTCACCCATAGTGTTCCTGTTCCTCCTGCTGAGCCCCATGCAACATAGCGGCTTTGTACACACCTTGTCAAGCTTATCATACTCTTCACTTTTATCAAGATGATGATTGAGTTTATTAATTATACGGTTGACATACTCAATCATGATCAATACATTGTCAACAAGGAGGCAGGATATGAAACGCAAGACCGCAATTGGCAAGTGTCCTATCTGCGAGACCCGGCTTAGGGTCACCGAGCTCACTTGTCCATCGTGCAGCACCAGGATCGTGAGTGATCTTAAGACCTGCCCCTTCTGCAATCTGCCTTCGGACGCCCTTGCTTTTCTGTGGGCTTTTCTCAAGGCACGGGGCAATATCAAGGAAGTCGAGAAGGACCTCGGTATTTCCTACCCCACGGTGAGAAAGCGTCTGGACGAGCTGCTTATCAGCCTGGGCCTGGATGCAGGCGGCGAATCGCCGGCCGTCCACAGGCTGGAGGTGTTCGAGCGGCTGAGAAAGGGCGAGATCAGCGTGGATGAGGCAGTGGCTGAGCTGGGAGTAGAACCGAAGGAGGCCTGAGAGATGTGGGATGAGAGAATGCAGATTCTGAAGATGCTCGAGGAAGGCAAGGTGACCGCCGAGGAGGCGGCGAGGCTCCTCGATACCCTCAACGAGACGCCGGGAAGCGAGAAATCCAGGGGGCGCAAGATGCTCCGGATCCAAGTGACCGAGCCCGGCACCAACAAGAAGAAGGTGAACCTTCGTATCCCTCTGGGCCTGGCGAAAATAGCGGCCAAGTTCATACCGCCCAAGAAGAAAAGGGAACTCATTGAGGAAGGCGTGGATATAGATGAGGTCCTGTCGCAGGTGACCTCCGAAAATATCGGGAAGATTGTGGACATCGAGTCCGATGACGGCCTGATTCAGATAACTATAGAATAAGGGTCGGGCCGGTCAAAGACGCCTGGATGCGAGGCTTGCCAGAGCCAACACCACCGGCGTAGGCTCAAGACCGGTAGCGCTCGCGAACTTGGCGATATTCAGGGAGGAATCCAGCGGGCGGGGAGCATCATACTCAAAATCAGCCATGCTTATCGGGATAAGCAGATTCTTGCTAAAACCGAAAGCCGTACACACCATCTTACCGAACTCATAGCGTGTCACCACGTCCCTCCCCGCCACATGGTAGAGGCCCACAAGATCAAGATCCGCAACTCTGATCATCGCCCCTGCAAGATCCTCCAGCAGAACCGGGTTCCGCCTTTGATCGGTGAAGAGCCGGATGGCCGCACCCCTTGAGAGCGCATCCAGAATACTTGAGAGGAAGGTCCGGCCGGCCGGACCACCCAGCCCGTAGAAGAGCGAACCTCTAATCACCGCAGCACCTGGACATACTTCGAGCACGGCCCGCTCTGCCTCGAGCTTCGTCCTGCCATAAACGCTCAACGGGACCGCTGGATCCTCTTCGCCGTAGTTGCCCTTCTTACCGTCAAAGACCAGGTCGGTGGATGCAAACACCAGCTTCGCCCCTGAGGCGGCCGCCCACAGGGCCAATTCTCTGGTCGCCTCAAGATTCACTCTCCGCGCGGTTTCCGGATCCCGTTCACATTGATCCGGATTCGTAACTGCAGCCAGGTGGAATACGATCCGGGGCCGGTGCGTCTCGAGCAGACGTCCAAGGGCTCCGGCCTCGCCCAGGTTCAACTCAGTACCCCTGGTCCCATCGGGATAGGCGGCATGGGTGTGGTATGCGGCGATGACCGGAGAGCGGTCGGCCAGCATACGGCTGAGCACCCACCCCAGCGAACCGCTGGCCCCGGTGACAAGTGCTGCTGAGGAGAGCGGACTCAATGCGGCGCTTCCGTTTGAGATCCGCCCGGCTCCACGTATTCCGCCAGCGGTTTCATATACCGGCGCTCGATCCTTATCAGAAGCGAGACCTTGCCGTCGACCATCTCGCGGTCGAGAACAGTGGCATATTGGTGTATGTAAGAGAGCAGCTTGCCTTTCTGAGGCGGAAGGCTGACCCGGACCTGTTCCTTCTTGTCGAGCACGAGGGTGAGCAAGCGCTCCTTGACGGCATCGGCTCCCCATCCGTACAGAGCGCTGGCCGGAATCGCGTCCTCATACTTGCGAAGCGCCAGCGCGATGGCATCGTCGCCCTCAACGAGATCCACCTTATTGAAGACCAGCAACTCTTGCTTGCCTGCCGCCCCGATTTCCTCGAGTACAGACCTTACCGTCGCGATCTGGCTATCATAGTCCCGGTAGCTCAGGTCGGCCACTTGAACCACGATGTCGGCTTCCACCACGCATTCCAGCGTCGCATGGAAGGAAGCCACAAGATCATGCGGGATCTTCTTTATAAACCCCACGGTATCGCTCAGAAGCACAACCTCATTCATCGGAAGCCGCAACATCCGGGTGGTGGCATCCAGGGTTTCGAAAAGCCGGTCGCCCGTGGAGACCCCCGCCTGCGTGAGATTGTTAAAGAGAGTGGACTTGCCCGTATTGGTATAGCCGACGAGGCTTACCTTCGCGAAGTCCTTCCTGCGGGCCGTGCGAACCTGACGGTCTCTCTCGACTTTTTCAAGCATCTTCTTCAGGGTGAACATGCGGCGCCGGATGCGCCTTCTGTCGACCTCGAGCTGGGTCTCACCCGGGCCTCTGGTCCCGATGCCGCCCCCTGTCCGCGACAGATGCTCCCACATACGCCGAAGCCTGGGCAGGGTGTATTCGATCTGGGCAAGCTCCACCTGGGCCTTCGCAACGCTGGTCCTTGCCCCCAGCGCGAATATGTCGAGGATGAGCTGGCTTCTGTCGATGACTCGCCGGCCGACAAGTTCCTCGAGATTCCTGGCCTGGGCAGGGCTAAGGTCATCGTCCAGAACAACGAGGGCTATGTTCCGGTCTTCGGATATTGCAGCAATCTCCTCAGCCTTGCCCTTCCCCACAAACGTCGCTGTGTCCGGATGGCGCCTCTCCTGCAGCACGGCATCAATCACCTCAGCGCCCGCCGTCTCGGCAAGCGAGGCCAACTCCTCTATCGACTCCTCGGCCTCCTTCCGCCCCCCCCGCCCCCGAACCAGGCCCACCAACAACACCCTTTCACGTTCCGCCAAACCTAAGCTCCTTCCCACGGCCACCCGGCCTTCCTTCTCACCCGCCCAGCTTCTTAGATGGAAGCCCCCGCGCACCCTTCATCCACTCCCCCCGGACAACATCCCGAATGGAAGATTAGCCACAGGGCGCCCCCGTGTCAACCCGAGGTCAGATCTTGAGAATCGAATTCAATTTTCAAGATCTGACCCCACCCCAACCCAGATTCTTGTATTGAGGTTGAGGTCGTCCACGATTCCCAGGGCGAGAGCGAGATCTTCGAAGTGCTCGTGTGCTCCCTTGAAGCTCGTAAGTTTGGAGAAGATGCTTGGTTCGAAGAGCGGCCTCTTATAGGGGATTGCCACGAAGACATCAGAGTCCACAAAAGACATATAGACCCGCCTGCCGGTCTTCTGCCTGAAATCCAAGATTCGCTGCATCAGGCTGGTGGACAGAACATATCTGGATTCTATTTGGTCGTCACCATAGACCACGAAGTATCTCTCAAACTCCGGATTGTCCATCCGTATGACCTCGCCGCGCGACCTGTTGACCGACTGGAGGAAAGAGCCCACGCTGCCGAAAAGCCGCTCGGCGCTATCGGGAAGCACGACTGTCCTCCCATAGAACTTCTTGTTGAAATCGGCTTTGAAGAATAGACCTTTGAAGATCGTGCTGTAGCGTTCACGCCGGTGTCCTTGGCCGTCGGTGCTCTGGGTCCTGCGCTCGGCGTGAACCTCCGAGAACCTGATATTGGTGTGCCCTATCTTACCCTGGACCAGATCGTCCCCGCGCATCCGGTCGGGCCGTTGCGTGAATATCCTGCCGGAATTGAACTCAACCGGCGAGATATGCCCTTCGGCGCAATAGACCAGATCCGGATCTATGAACCGCACGATTCTTCCTATGACGCTTGTCTTGAAGTCACGAACATAATCCGAAATGAGATACTTATACAGCGCCGATGCCCCGCCGATGCAAATCACACCGGTCACGAAGACGGGGGTCATGCCGAGCCCGAATGCGACAACGACCGCGACACTTACCCCGACAACGCCGGCTGTGACCGCGATCAGTATCTTCACCCTACCAAGAATGGTCCTTCGCCTGACCTCGAGCCGCTTGAGCTCCTTGACGAGATCGGTGACGAAGAAATGGGCGAAATCCGAGGCGGTCCTGCTTATCATGGCTCGATCCGGCGTAACGTTCTACCTCTGGAAAAGCGCGTGAACGTCCGCAGTCTCTCTTTCCGCCACCTCGATCTCGAACAGGTGCCTGCAGTTAAAGTCGAAGAGCTTCGCCACTATGCTGGTGGGAAACATCTCAACCGCATTATTGTAATCGGTGACCGTAGCATTGTATGCCCGCCTAGCGGCCGAGATCTGCTCCTCGACCTCGGTGAGCGTGGCCTGAATGTGCATGAAATTCTCATTCGCCCTCAGGCCCGGGTAGTTCTCCACCGCAACCAGAATACCCCGGATGGCCTTGGACATCTGGCTGTCTATCTCTATCTTCTCGTCATCGGATGCATCACCGGAGAGCGCCTTCGCTCTGAGCCTGGTCACCTCGGTCAGAACATGCTGTTCGTGCTCCATGTACTTCTGGGCGGTAGCCACAAGATTGGGTATGAGATCGTACCGTTTCTTGAGGATGGCATCCACTGTTGCGAAGATGTTCTTGACCTGGTTCTTCTTGCGAATCAGACTGTTATAGACGCCTACGAAGAGCGCCGCCACGATGCCGACCACTATTAGAAATACCATTTGTTCCCCCTTCTCTTGGAATCACACCCTCTCCCCATGTGAACGGCCCGGCGGGAGCCTGACTTAAACCAAAAGAGTGGCTTTGCGGCGAATGTGAGCCTGAACGGCGAGCGGACGGCGAGCGCGGCAGAACCCGTCGGCCACTGGAGGGGCGGACCCTATTCGATGCCTACAAAGAGCTTTATGTATTGCAGTCTTTCATAGAGCTCCGGACGCTCTGTCGCCTGCCGGCTGAGCTTGCCCCTGAAATCCCCGACCTTCTCGAAGCCGTGCCCTTGCATCCAGGCCTCGACGTCCCCGAGCATGGTACCGATATGTTCGATTCCCTTGTCATAGAGCGCCGAGCATACCTGCACCGCCGTGGCGCCGGCAAGCAGCTGCTTGACAAACCCCGCACCGTCGTGCACCCCGGTTGATGCGGCCAGATCGCACTCCAGGCTCCCGGCCAGAAGGGCAATCCAACGGAGAGGGAGACTTATCTCACCGGGCGAGCTGAGGTGAATCCCGGGTGCCATGTCGACCTTCTCGATGTCTATGTCGACCTGATAGAAGCGGTTGAAAAACACCAGCGCGGAGACCCCGCACCTCGACACCTCCGCAGCCATCCGGGCAACGGAGGTGAAATAGGGCCCCATCTTGACGGCGATCGGGATCCGGACACGGCCCCTGAGAGATTCCACGATATCAACATAGATGTTCTCTATCTCTTCGCTCGTGCGGGCCGGGTCGCTTGGCATCACCGAGATATTAAGCTCGAGACCATCGGCTCCGGCCGCTTCAATCTGGCTTGCGAAATCCACCCACCATCGAGGGGTTATGCAATTGAGACTCGCTATGACAGGAACGGAGACCCCGGCCTTTGCCTCTTCAATGAGCCTGAGATAGTCCCGAGGACCAAGGGGCATGGCCATCTTGCTGACGTACTCGAAGGCCTCGGTGTGACCGTATAGCCACAGGTGCTCTTCCATGTCTTTGGCCTTGACCGCGACCTGCTCTTCGAAGAGCGACTTGAGCACGACCGCCCCGGCGCCGGCGTCTGCGCATTTCCGGACGCCGTCAGCCGACTTGGTAAGGCCAGAGCTGGCAACGATCAGGGGATTGCGCAGTGGAAGCCCCATGTATTCGGTTGAAAGATCAGCCATTTGTCCACCTCTTCCGGTTATGCTCTCCTATTTTCGGCTTTCCCGTCGCTTTCCGGAGGATCGGCCTTCCCGGCCTTCCTTGAGATACCGGTCGAACCAACCCAGGATGTGGCGGAGTCTCTCCACCCTCCGGTCGGTCCGGCCTCCCCGCGAAAGCCCGTGAGGCTCATCCGGAAAACGCACCATCTCAGTGTCCACACCCAGCCGCTTGAGCGCCACGAATACCTGCTCGCCTTGCTCTATGGCACACCGGAGATCCTGTTCGCTGTGGATCACCAGGGTCGGGGTCACGGCCCTCCCCATATATTTCATTGGAGACTGGCGCCAGTAGTCGGCGAAACCATCCCAGGGCGGCTTGCCTCCAAGCTCCATTTGGAACGCCCAGTTGAAGTCGCTCGATCCCCACATACTGATATAATTGCTCACGCTCCGCTGGGTGACGGCCGCCTTGAAGCGGTCGGTATGTCCTATGATCCAGTTGGTCATATATCCGCCGTAGCTTCCTCCGGTTACCCCCATTCTCCGTCCATCTATGTAAGGTCTGCGTTTGATGTAGTCGGTCCAGGCCATGAGATCGGCATAATCGGCCGTGCCCCAGGCATTCCAGATGGCCTTCGAGTGCGCTTCGCCGTATCCCTGCCCCCCCCGCGGGTTGCAGAAGTGAATCACGTATCCCTGCGCCGCCAGGTAGTAGAACTCATGCATGAAGAAATTCCCATACTGGACCCGAGGCCCCCCATGGATTTCCAGTATGGACGGATACTTGCGCGTCCGCCTGAAGCCGGGGGGCTTAAGGATCCAGCCCTGAATCCTGTTACCCGCAGGCCCCTTGATCCAGATCTCCTCGATCGCACCAAGATCTACACTCCCAAGCACTCGGTGGTTCACATGGGTGAGTCGCTTCGGGCTCCCGCCGGCCGCATTCCGAAACCAGATGTCACCAGGATAGGCCATGTCGGCATGGAAATAGGCAAGGTCTCCTCGCACGCGGTCGAAGGAGTAGGCCCCTACGACCCCCTTGTCTCCTATCACTGTTTCAAGACTCCGCCTGTCCCCTGAAGGTGCGATCGAATAGAGATGCGTGTTGCCGTGGCGGGCAACCTGGAAATAGATCCGGGCACCATCCTTGGCGAAGACCGGCGGCTTCATTGCAGGACTGCCGGGCAGATCGTTGATGGTCCAGCTTGTGCAGTTGATGTCGAATTTCGCCGTGAGGTTCCTGGCCTTTGATTTCCCGGCCACGTTCACAAGCCACAGGCTGGAGTTTCTCCACCACTTGCCCCTGCCTTCGATTCCGAAATAGGCTATCGATCTGCCATCGGGTGAGAAGACGGGTGTCCCTTTCGGGCCGACAGGTGTCGGGATCTTGCGCGCTTTCCCTCCGCCGGCCGGAATCATGAAAAGATCCATGGCATCGGGATCGAGATCGGGTGCCTCGGTCCGGTTGGAGACAAAGACTATGCCTTTGCCGTCGGGCGACCAGGCGGGTTCGATCTCATCGTGGATCTCGCCGTCGGTAAGCTGCTTGCGCCTGCCGCTTCCCGCCTCCACCGTCCAAAGGTGCCATCGCTCCTTGGGGAGGAAACCGACGCCGTCCTCCTTGTAGAACACGCGTTCTATGTGCCGGGCCACCACGCCGAGCTTCTTCTTCCGCTCGTCTCGCCCTCGCTCTATCTCATCTGCATCTTGCTTGCGAATCTGGCACACGAACCGCTTGCCGTCCGGAGACCATGCGAATGCCCCGATCGTACCCTTGAAATCCGTTACACGCCTGGCTTCACCACCGTTAAAAGGTATGATATGGATCTGGGCCTGTTTCTCGTCTTCCCTGTTCGACAGAAAAGCGATTCGCCCGCCGTCCGGAGACCACTTGGGCTCGCTATCAGCCTGATCCCCGAAGGTGAACTGCCTTGGGGCCCCATTGGAAACAGGTACCACCCAGAGATTCGAGTACTTCTTCTCGCTTTGCTTGGCTACGCGCTGAAGGCTGTACACAACGTGGCGTCCATCGGGCGATAATTCGCACCCGCTTACCAGCTTCAACCCATATAGATCCTCGGCTCTCATTCTCCGTGCGTTCCGTCCGGGCATGGCCACTCCTTTCCGGAATTCGATCTTGAAGAGTCGCGGCGACACAACCGAAGCCCGCTATCAACGATTTCACCTGACCGTCCTTATGGCCTGACGCCATCAGTCTATACTCGCACCGCGGCTTGATCAACAGGAATGAGTGGTTCCATGGGGCGATTCCGACCCTCCTGGTCCGAAGGGCCGCATGCAGACTGCAAGAACCCGCAAGCGACAGACAGCCGGATAGGCTTTGGCCAATCCAGATCGAAAGGGCGGCCGACACTACATGTCGGAATCCGGTCCTGCCTATATTGCGCGCCGATATCTCATTATCCGCCAATGAAATAGTGATGCCGCGCCACCAATACGTTGTGTGTAATAGGCGGAGGATATGGCATATATGTTGAGATATAGTCGTCTTACACTCAAATTAATGCTTGACTGCGGGAATTACACTATGATATAATGCGTTTCGTCGAGGGAAGCTCCAATGGTCTAGCTTTGGCGAGCGATAGTTCGCTCGAAGGGAGGTGAAGTCAGGGAGGAATTTCTAGTTGCGACCTTCAGGAGACCACTTTGTTGCGTGACCAGGGTCTCCCGAAAAACAGGAGGTTTTCTGATGAGGCTTTGTATAGTACTCGCGTTGGTGCTGGTGCTTGCCACATCTGCGTTCGCCCTCGAGAAGAAGGCTTACCAGATGAAGGAAGACTTTGGCACCGAGCCGCTTTATGATTGCACGCTCAACTACTACTACTACATTCCCTGCCCGACCTATTCCTGGTTCTGGTCATACACTGGCTGGACACCCGGGGATATCATCGGCATGTGCTTCAACATCGGCGATGAGGGAACCGCTGGCGCTGCTCCTTGCGATCCGGCGATCTGCCATGAGCTCGAGCAGCTCCGTATCCTCGATTTCGCGGGTTACGGAACGGTTTATCCGGGCCTGTTCACGATCGAGTTCGACGTGTACTGTGCCGGTGAGGAATGCTGCGGTACGGCTGCCCCGATGACGCATCTCTGGAACAGCGGTCCTCTGGAGACAGGCTATGCGTGGAACTACTTCCTTGTAGATCCCCCGCTGTGTCTGACCGACTGCTACAGTCCGAACAATATGTCGATCGTCGTAACAGCCACACACACGGGTCCGAACGGTACTTATCCCGCATGGGGTATGGACAACATTTCGACCGGGCTCGAGACCGGTTGTATCATGCACGACTATGGCTGTCTGCCGGCTCTCTATCCCAGAGGCTGGTGTGGCGGACCGGAGCCTAAGGTCCATGGTGGTTTCATCGGGACCTATGCATTCGAGTACTGGCCGCCGCTTATGTTCACGGACGGCCGTGACACGACTCCGGATGGCAGCCAGTTTGGTGGTATCGAGTTGGCGTGGAGGATCTACCTGATTTGTGGTGGTCCTACCGCGACTCAGCCCAGCACCTGGGGCAACATCAAGTCGATGTACGAGTAGTAGTTAGGGCATTAAGAAAGGGGTGTCTGACGACACCCCTTTTTCTATCCTCCCGGGCCGGTTAGAGAAGTAGCGTCGGGATTCCATGCCCGACGTAGCGCCATCTAGAAACCCTAGCTCCGGTTCGTTCAGTCGAAGCTCCTGGGACCGACTTCGAGATACGGGCCCATGGCATCCACCGGAAGCAGCGGCATCACTTCACCGTTGTGCTCCATGCGGAACCGGAGATGCTCCAGTATCTCATTCCTGGGTTGTTCCACACCGAAGAGCGTGGGTGCGAACATCTGCGGATTAAAGAGCGGCGCTTCCGGAAGCTCCACGATATCCACATCCTCACCGGGTGAGATCCCGGCCCTATCCTTGGCTATCATGATCGCTGTCTCGAGGCCCCCGAGCACATCGACCAACCCGATCTCCAGACCATCGGTCCCCGACCATACTCTTCCCTGAGCAATCTTGTATACATCCTCGGCAGCCATGTCACGACCCGAGGCGACCTTCTCCACAAAGGCGTCGTAGTAATGTTTGATGTTGTGCTCGAACTTGGACCGTTCGTCCGGCGTAAGATTCCTGTCAGGCAGACGCCCGACAAAGGGTAGCGGGATGCCGTAGCCGAGATCCGCATGGTCGCCTACCTTGACGATATCGGTTGCCATCCCCAGCTTCTCCTTCAAGCCTTCATTATAGAACCAACCGCCGATCACGCCTATGGAGCCCGTTATTGTAGCGGGCGATGCCACGATGGTATCCGCATACATCGATATCCAGTAGCCCCCGCTCCCGGCCACGTAGCCCTGGGAAACGATCAGGGGCTTCTTCTCCTTGCAGCGTTTCATGGCTTCAGCGACGACATCGCTCGCCAGAGCGTCGCCGCCGGGGGAGTCCACGCGGAAAACCACGGCTTTGATGTCGCTCCGGCCGGCCACCTTGTCGAAGACTTTCTGGAGGCTCCGGGCTTTGATGCCTTCATCCATGGCACACACGCCGAGCCCGTATATGACGGCGATCTTGGGCCTCTCGCCCCAGTAGTCATCATCGGGAAGATCATACTTCGCAAGCGCCCCCACACCCACCATACCCTTCTTTTCGCCTTCGAGGTCCTCGATCACACCTTTGACAACTTCCCACCTCCCCAGGGTATCCGCCAGGCCCAGATCGACAGCATCCTCGGGCAGAATAAGCATCTCTTCATTCACCAGCCGATCGAATTCGGCATGGGAGATACCCCTGCCCTCACAGACTTCGGTCTTTGCGAGCTGGTAGAAGTCATCCACAATGGCCTGGATCTGTTCACGATCGCCCTCCGACATGCTGTCCCTCGAGAAAGCCTCATAGGCGGACTTATACTTGAAGAAGCGCCATTCATCGAAGCCGATACCCAGTTTCTCCAGCGTCCCCTTGAGATAGAACCTGCCTCCACGGGCGCCGGTTAGGAAAATGTCCGCAATCGGGTCCAGCACGATACGGTCGGCTACGGAAGCGAAGTGGTACTCCCCCATACCGACACCATCGACATAGATTACGACCTTCTTACCGGCTGCCCTGAATGCCTTGAGGGCCTGCCTGATCTCCCAGGCCATCTCCGGGTCCGCCTGCATGCCGGATGTGTTCAGGGCAATACCTGCGATGGTCTCGTCTTCCCGGGCGGCGTCTATTGCGGCCAGAAGCCCGATCAGCGTTTTTGAACCGTCGAACATCTTGAAACGTTGATACTTGACCGGACCATTGAGATCCAGATTCAGATACCTCTTGTTCCGCTGGGTCAGGGACCTCAGGACGCTCCGGTCCAGGGCGCCGATCCGAATTCCATAGGTGTTGTAGCTGCGGTTGCCGTCCTTGTCCGAATGCCCCTGACTCTGCAGGCCCATATGGCCTAGACTGAGATTAAGCCCCACGGCCACCGCATGGGTGTCATAGTATCTCCCCGTAAGCCTTACACCCGGAAGAGCCTCCAAAACAACGCCCGTGCTCCATGGTGCGGTGTCGAGATCATCCGCGTCCTGGGGTGCGCAGTCCGCGAACAGGGTCACCAGCTCGCTGCCGAACGGCCTGATGCCCACATCAAGCAATCCCTCTTTGGCGTTGCCCGAGGTCGCAAACGTGCCTGACAACCCCAGGGACAGATACCGCGAGGGCCGGGAAAGAGTGCCGACCGTCACGACGTTGCCGCGGTTGTATGCAGCGGTTTCGCCTCCACTCCAACCGTAACCAAGACCGAAACTCGATTTCTTGCCGCCGAAAGCAACCGACAGGCGGTAGTCGTTCACCGCACCGGGGCCGCCATCGCTTCGGATCACGCCAAACCCCAGTCTGGGCATCGGTGTGGCGGTGAAGAGGCCCCACCGGTCGAAGTCATCGAAATCGTCCGACGCGCCGGACCAAGCAAACAGGAGATCGAAATCCTGAGCCTGTTTGAGCACCGCCGGGTTCACATATCCATACAGTCCGTAACGCATGCTGCCCGGCGAGGACATGAGGTAGTCGTAATGAGAGTGATATCGTGGAATCTCAGAATCGGCGCAGACGGTAGATACCGCTGTGACAACCAGCAAACCCAATAACGGCAAAGCCTTCATCTTCCCCTCCGAATGTTGAGCTACTCCGGTCTGTGACCCTGGCGGCAACTGCTTCCCAGGATGATATCCATACATAGATGACGTGTAATGCTTCTTCGTTGTTTCAACGGGCATACCCACCCATAGGCTTTCCCTTCCTGCCAAGGCACGGCCCACACCATTCATGCCATACGGAAATGCAGGACCGACGGCCCGCGCGGCCTACTCACTCAGATCCTTGAGGCGCGTCAGTCTACCGGCTTGATTGGCGGCCAGCCACTGATCTTGCGACAGATGCTCGTATGCCCGGGCGAAATAGACCTTGGCCTCGTCCTCTCTTCCCAAAAGGAGAAGACACTCGGCTATCTCCTCAAAGACATAGCCGTCGGTCTCGAGACCCTTTTCCCGGATTTCACTTTCCAGATCCTCCTGAATCGCGAGGGCGTCCTCAACCCGCCCCAGCGAACGATAGGCCCGGGCGACGGTCCATCGAGCGATCCTGACTCGATCTTCGTTTCCACACTCCATGTTCCAGGCAAGGGCCTTTTCGAAAAGATCAAGGGCCTTCTCGTAATCCCCCATATCGTGGTACGTCCAACCGGCATTGTTGTACAGAGACCCCAGCCAGCGCCTGGCCCGCTCGTCCCAGCTCTGCTCGGCGATCTGCATGGCTTTGCCCGCCCACACCAGCTGGTCCTCCGGGGGTTCTATTATGGCCATCATGTGGGCGGCATCGACGGCATAGAAATCCTCCTTGGCTTGACGCCCCTCCTCCCAGGCCTCCAGAAAGACGGGCCGCGCACTATCTGCCAGGCCTGCGGAGTTAAAGACCCGGCCTCGCTCGAGCAAGTACCTGATTCTGGCAACAATCAAGTCGTCGGTAAGCATAGCCTCCACGCCGTCAAGGGTTCTGTGGGCATCATCGAATTCCATCTGGAGGCCCTGCGTCCTGGCGATCTGGGTCATCAGCTGGGCCTGGTAGGACAGGTCGCCGGATTCCTCCGCGAGCGGAACCAGCTCCCTGAACCTGGCCTCGGTGGTGTCTGGATGGTCATAGTCCCACATGGCATCGAAGTCGGGCAGGCCCGCGGCCCCGTCCTGGTCCTTTTCAGCCGAACAGCAACAAAACATCACCAGCACTGCAACCAACAGGTTTCTCACCATGACTCGCCTCCCGGGCTGACATGTGACAACGAGACCGCATAACCCAATCCACGGTGCCGGGCACCCACAGGTCCCGTTACGCACCAAGCATAAGACCCGCCGGCCCAAGTGACAACAGGGATATTCCGGAGCCTATCCGGCCGTCCGCGCACCTTCCGGGGCACGCGCCGCATCGAGTTTGGCGTTGACTGAGGGTGGGAGGGCAAGGAGAATCGTCTGGAGACCCTAACATGAATGGGGTCTCTGCCGTCAAACTGTACTTGAGGAAGGAGGAATAGCGTGGATGAGTTCATGGCACAACTCCCTGACCACCTGATGACATACGGGCTGAGGATAATCGCGGCGGTTGTGATCTTCCTTGTTGGAAGATGGGCGGCCGGCCTGGTGTCCAGGCTCGTGGAGAAGATCATGATAAAGGCGAACGTGGAGAAGACCCTGGCGAAGTTCTTCAGGAGCTTGTGCTACTTCCTGATCCTGGCCTTCGCCATAGTCGCCGCGATCGATAAGATCGGCGTCCAGACAGCTTCGCTTGTTGCTCTCATTGGAGCCGCCGGCCTGGCCGTCGGGTTTGCGCTTCAGGGGTCGCTCTCGAACTTCGCTGCAGGGATTATGATCCTGGTCTTCAAACCTTTCAAGGCCGGCGACTTCGTCGAAATAGCAGGCACCTCGGGGAGCGTGCAGGAAGTCAGGATATTCAATACGATTCTCAATCACCCGGACAACCGGTGCATCATAATACCCAACTCACAGATTACAGCCGACAAGATCACCAATTTCACAACCGTCGACAAGCGAAGGGTGGATATGACCTTCGGCATCTCCTACGATGACGATATCAGGAAGGCCAAAGACGTGCTGATGGAGCTTGTGAAATCCGATCCTCGAGTGCTTAAGGATCCGGAACCGGTAGTCGCCGTATCAGGGCTCGGCGACAGCAGCGTGAACCTTGTAGTAAGGCCTTGGGCGACGCCGGCAGATTACTGGGGCGTCTTTTTCGATACGACGGAGAAGGGCAAACTCGAGCTGGAGAAGGCGGGTATCACCATCCCGTTCCCGCAGCGGGATGTGCATATGCACCAGGAGACGAAGACCGGCTGATCCGGTGTACCGGGACCGCCCTCATTCCAGGCTGGTCAAAAATGCCCGGATGCAAGGCAGACGATGTCTTGAGGAACGAGGCGTATAGTTGCATACGCCGCAGTGAGGAGAGACGAGGCTAACGCAGCAGACGGGTGTTTTTCACCAGCCTGGCTACAGGTCAAGATACCACACCAACATGACCTCACGAGCAACTTCAGGGTCGGCGTCATACGCATGCCGGTTGATCTCGCCCAACCGGCACCCTTGCTTAAGATAGAACCGGCAGGCCGGCAAGTTGACGTTCTGCGTCTCGATTTTGAGCAGTCTGAAGCCTCTGGTCCGAGCCCAGTCGGCAGCATGGCGGAAGAGCTTAGTCCCTATCCCATCGCGACGGCACCCGGGTACAACCCTGATGTCCCACAGCACGACAATGTCCTTTCGTCCCGCCAGTATATTTAAGCCAGGAGTGTCATAGACCAGGGTGGCACCACCAACTGAAGACGCATCCTGAACGGCAAGGAAGATAACGAAGTGGGCGGTGTCGAAGCGCTCATGCCACCGGTCCGGACCGCCGTCATCCGAGGCATCATAATCTTTCACATATGGGGGCATGACTTTCGCTTCCCGAAGCCTTATACCGCCTAGGCCCTTGCCGACAAGCTCAACTGTGAGGTGATGCGTGACCTCAAAGGCTATCGGGATCTGTGAGTAGTCGGCGAGCCGCTCGGGGCCGACCATGTCGATTTTCACTCCCATTCGCTCCCCCCAACCACTCAACGCCGGAGCGAAGCATGGCGCCTTGGGGATGGAGTCCCGATCGCCGTTGCCACAGGAGTGGCAACGCTACGGAGACGGCGGCGGCCGGGGCCTAGGCCTGTCCGCCCGCCTTGGCTTTGCGCCGGGCCTCCACTATCTCCTCGGCTATGGCATAGGGCACAGTCTCATAGTGGTAGAAGTGCATCGAGAACTCACCGCGGCCGCTTGTGATGTTCCTGAGCTCCGATGAGTAGCCGAACATCTCCGCAAGGGGCACATGGGCTCCGGTTATACATGATTTCCCCTTGGTCTCCATGCGCACTACCTTGCCTCGCTTGCTGCACAGACTGGAGGTCACCGCACCGGTATAGTCCTCCGGAGCTACGACCTCGACATCCATGACGGGTTCAAGAAGCTCCAGTCCGGCTCGCTTGCAGGCCTCCCGAAATGCCGTAGATCCGCATGTTCGAAAGGCTTGCTCGGATGAATCCACGTCATGGGCCGACCCGTCGAATACCACAACCCTTATGTCCACCATCGGAAACCCGGCATAAGGCCCTTCAGCCATGGCATCGACAATACCGCGCTCGACGGCCGGCAAGTACTCGCGGGGAATACGACCGCCGACCACCGGGGTTTCATACCTGAGGCCCGTGCCCGGAGGCGCGGGCTCGACGCGCATGACCACATGCGCGTACTGGCCGTGTCCGCCCGTCTGCTTTATGTGCTTGTGATTGTGTTCGACCGAACCGAGGATTGTCTCCCGATAGGCGACCTGTGGTTTGCCCACTTCCACGCCTACTCCGAACTCCCGCTTGAGACGATCGGTTAGGACCTCGATGTGGAGCTCTCCCATCCCTGAGATTATGACCTCTCCGGTCTCGGCATTGCTCTTCACAACAAAGGTCGGGTCTTCGTCGGCCAGCCGGCTGAGTCCCCTGCCCAGCTTCTCGGCGTCAGCTCTGCTCTCGGGTTTCACCGCGACATCGATGACAGGCGCGGGGAATTCGATCGACTCCAGTACGATAGGGAGGGCTTCGTTACAGATGGTATCCCCGGTCTGCGTCTCCCCAAGCCCGATCACCGCCGCAACATCGCCGGTATGAAGTGACTCCACAATCTCGCGCTTGTTTGCATGCATCTCGAAGATCCTGCCGACTCGCTGCCTTTTCTCACGGGTCGAGTTGTAAACCACATCACCGGAATTCAAGGTCCCGGAGTAGATCCGGATATAGGTCAACTTACCCATGTGCTTATCCGATTGGATCTTGAAGGCCAGGGCCGCCAGAGGGGCATCGTCACTCGGCTTTCTTATCACTTCCTCCGCGGTTGTATCATGCGTGCCTATAACCGGAGGAAGATCAATCGGGGACGGCAGATAATCGATTATGGCGTCGAGCAGCCGCCTTACCCCCTTATTCTTGAGCGCGGCACCGCACAGAACCGGGATTATTCTCCCGTCTATCGTGGCCCTACGCATTGCCCTGACGGCCTCATCACGCCCAGGGATCACGCCATCTATGAATTTCTCCATCAGGTTGTCGTCTTCCTCACTAATTCGTTCGATCATGACGCGCTCGGCATCCCGAGCTCTCTCCAGGAGATCTTCCGGGATGGCCTCCTCCCGTATCAGGATCCCGTCGGGGGTGTCGTCGTAGTAGACGGCTTTCATGTCCACCAGATCGATTATGCCCCGAAACTCGGCCTCGGCGCCGATTGGAATCACGACCGGGACAGCGTTGGCACCCAGCTCCTCCTGGATCTCCTTCACCACGCCCTCAAAGTCCGCCCCCACCCGGTCCATCTTGTTTATGAACGCAATCCTCGGCACCTGGTACTTCTCCGCCTGCCGCCAGACGGTCTCGGATTGCGGTTGAACTCCCCCCACTGCGCAGAAGAGTGCGACCGTGCCGTCCAGCACCCTGAGCGACCTTTCCACCTCGGCCGTGAAATCGACGTGCCCGGGCGTATCTATAATGTTCACTCTGTGGTCTTTCCAATAGGTGGTGGTGGCTGCGGAGGTTATGGTTATGCCCCGTTCCTGCTCCTGCTCCATCCAGTCCATGACGGCCTCTCCGTCGTGGACCTCACCCATCTTGTGGCTCTTACCGGTGAAGAAGAGTATCCTCTCGGTTGCCGTAGTCTTCCCGGCGTCGATGTGAGCCATGAGCCCAATGTTACGGACCCTGCTGATATCGATATTCCTTGCCATACGCCTTGCTTATCCTCCAGTCGCCTCCACTTGTCTCACAGGATCTCGCGACTCGCCAAGTCGTGTTTGGAAGTATGCATAACCTATGGTGCCGCACCGGAAAAATCAAGCCTTTTAGAGCCTAAGGCTTGAGGATCTCAAGGATGGGGGTGCCGGTGGCCTTCGGGGTTTCGAAGCCCAGTAGCTCACCGATGGTCGGGGCTATTTCACATAATGTCCTGAACTCATTCGATACGAAGCCTCGCTTGGTGTCGGGGCCCACGGCAAGCAGCATCACGGTACGGCAGCCATCGCAGCCACAGCCATGGGTCGTCCAGTCATCCGTGTGCCGTCCATGGTCATTGGTGACAATCATAGTGGTCTTACCGGCATATACGGGATCGGATTCTATGAAACCCCACACCATGCCCACTATGCTATCGGCAATCTCTATGGCTCGCGTGTAGTAGGCCCAGCTCCCCGAATGCCCGAAGTGATCCACGCGTTCGAGATAAAGCAGGAATAGCGACGGGTGGTACCGGACCAGCAGGTCCTCGGCTTCGTGCCACACATCCAGGTCGCTGGAGCCTTCGCTGTGATAGAGCGGCCAGTAGTCCGGCCCGTAGTCCGGATCGAGGCTTGCCCTCCATGGGCCGTTCACGGCTTTCAGTGCATAGATGCAATCTGTCGTTGGGCGTGACAGATGCTTGCGGTAATACTCGAAGACGGTCGGAAGCTCGGAGCAGATGTGCTCATTGCCGTCACAGCCCGAACCGGAGAACGCCCGGAGCTCGGAGTGGGCTCCGCACCAGATCGTAGGTATGCCATGCGCGGTGTCGGTGACCCAGTCGTTCACAAAGGGCTCTATGATGGAGCCCTGCTTGCTCAATTCATACATCTCCGGCACATGGGCATGACTCGAATCCCCGAGCCCGTCACGGTATCGGAGGCCGTCTACTATGACCAGCACCACATGCTCGGTGTGGTAGGCCCAGGCCGGCCCTGCGACAACCAGAAAGAGGTCGAGGAGAAGCAGCAGAAACCCGAAGCGCCCCAGAAGCCGCCCTGATCGCGCACCGTCCCGGGATTCGACGCTCTTAGACACCATCATGCCGTCTATCATAGGGGCTTATGGCTGGATTGGCAAGAAGCCTCTCGCGGTCCGCACCACCCTTGCCGCAAGACATGAACAAACCCGGATACCACTATTGGCAATGCACTCGCAATTAGAGGGTTTTCAACCGGACCGGCCGGGTGTACAATATTAGTGCTTGAGTTTCGATTTCCACAGACGTGGAACTCCATCCAAGGGGGGATGAGCCATGTGCAAGTATCCCAAGATCGCCTGCCTGATTCTGGCGTGCGCGTTTTGCCTGAGCTGCGGCGACACCTGTGTGTCGCCGGATTGCGATCAGCCGCGCATGCTGACCGCACAGGAGCAGCATCTCGTAAGTGCGTATAACGCCTTCGGGCTGGAGATCTTTCAGGAGATGGCCAGGGAAGCATCGCCCGATTCCAATGTCTTCATCTCGCCGTTGAGTATATCCATGGCCCTCGGGATGACCCTTAACGGGGCGGCCGGCACAACAGAAGAGGCGATGAAGGCCACGCTTGAGTTCGGGGAGATGGACATCCAGGAGATAAATGAATGCTACCGGAGCGTGATCGACCTCCTCACAGAGCTCGATCCCGATGTCATCTTCGAGATCGCGAACTCGATATGGTACAGACCCCGGCTTGATCCGCTCCAGGACTTCCTGGACGCCTGCGCGACCTATTTCGATTCGGAGATCAGACCGTTGGATTTCTCGCGTTCCGATGCTCCCGACACGATCAATGCCTGGGTGGGTGAGAAAACCCATGGGAAGATAGAGAAGATATTAAGCGGTTACATTGACCCGCTGACCGTCATGTATCTCATAAATGCCATCTATTTCCTCGGCGACTGGACCTACCGGTTCGATCCGGACCTCACCCGCAACGACTGGTTCATCCCGAAAGACGGCGTGCTGAGCCCGTGCCGGATGATGCATCGGCCCGGGTCCGATGAGGTCAGCGAGTACAGCTACTTCGAAACCGATGAGTTTCAGATCATCGACCTGCCCTATGCCGGCGGATGGTTCAGCATGACGATCATGCTCCCGAAAGAAGGTGTCAGCATCGACCGCCTTATCGAGGGGTGCGACGAGCAGACCTGGGCCACATGGATGGGGAGCTTCCAGCCGAGCGAGGGCCGGCTCCAGATGCCCAAGTTCGAAATCGCGTATGAGGAATCGCTCAACGCCGCACTCACAAAGATGGGTATGGAGATCGCGTTCGGTGGCGCCGCGGATTTCTCCCGGATCACCGGAGACCGCGACCTGTACATTTCAAGCGTCCGGCACAAAACCTATGTCAAGGTGGATGAGGCCGGCACCGAGGCCGCCGCCGTGACCATAGTCGAAGTGAGGGAGACTTCCATCCCCGATACTTTCGAGATGCGCATCGACCGGCCTTTCCTGTTCGCGATCCGGGAGCACCACTCCGGGACCGTTCTCTTCATAGGCAAGATGGTCAATCCCGGCGTATGAGCCGCGGCAACCACTACCGGGCGCAGAGACCCAACATAGCCTGGGCGGAGTGAAGCCGCTCCGGGAGCAGTGAATGTAGTCCTGAACAGCGACCGAGCGGCGAACGCAGCGAACCACCACCGGGCGCAGATACCCAACACTACGCGGCCGGTCTACGTGACGCGCTTGATCACCACTACCGTCATGTCGTCCATGGGGGCCATGGTCCGGGAGTGATTCAAGGCAGCGTCGATTATCCTTGCGAGAAGCCCTTGAGAAGCATCATCCGGGTGCGCTCTCACCATGTCGGCAATCCTCGCTTCGCCGAATTGTACCCCGCTCTCGTCGGCAGCCTCCGAGATTCCGTCAGAGTAAATCAGAATGACGTCGTTTGGACAAAGCATGACGCTGGCCTCGCTGTAGGAACATG
>CAZRAU010000005.1:40308-72810 GCA_964598025.1 uncultured bacterium | reverse complement strand
CAGGTGAATCCTCCGACTGGTGGATTATAGAATTCAGCAGCTATGAGTCTTGCGAGTCGTAATTCCCTTCAACAGCCGCAATCTTGGCACGGATAAGTTGGAGATGAAATCGATGCTCCGGGCGAAGATTGTCCTCCGGTAACCTGTCGTACCCTTGGCAGATCTTGCGGGCTCCTGCAATGTTCCCGGAGTCCACTAATCTCTCTAGGCGACTCAGCTCGGCATCCAAGTTTCGATCTCCAGCCACTGCTACCTCCGGGTACTACGTGCAGGAACTCGTATCATAAAGGTACGAGAGTCACGATCCTCCTGCCGACCAACCACATAGCCACACCAGGACAAGTCAATTCCCAAGCTCAGTGCCAATTCAGCTGTCCACATTCGTGGCATAGGTCGACTTATGAACTCACTATCGGGAGGCCCATTCACCTCTCGTGATAGCACACCGGACTTTCGGCACCCCACGAGATCATCCGGATCGCCCCACATTATCTTGTCACGGATCTCCTTGGACTGTGGCCGCTCCGCGACTGCTTGAAAAGCAAGCAATCCGACTAGCAGCAGGGCAAAAACCAGACACAATATCGCTCTAAGTGACTTCATGACCGGTCCCTCCTTCGGCCTATCCACTTCGGGTGGGACCCATTGAAAAAGGCCCCCGACAACGCTCTCCTCCCAAGAAGAAGCTTCGTCAGAAGCCCGGAGTTCCTCAACCCGCTTTTCGCCGTGTTCTTCAAAGTGGTGCCTCTCCGCCGCCAAAAACCACAGTCCTACGGCAAAAACGCTATCTCACTTCAGCTCGGCACCAAGCAGTCGGCAGAATCCTTCAACGAGTACCTTTTTGGCTCCGCAACTCAATGAACCTGAGGGCCACTTGATTTGTACCATGCGCGCACCGGGAATGTCAAGAGAATATCATCACAAGAACCGTTTTGCCCGCACCCCCGTTCAGCACCCGTTGGCGGTATGGTATGTGCTTCAGGAGCAATATACAGAGATGCCCATCTTTATGATCGGCCTCGGCATCGCATGGGCGATGCTACGCAAACCGAGGGGTCATGCGGGCGTGTGGGCGAGGAGGATCGAGGCGCCCGTGGGGATGCCCATGGGTTTGGATATCACCGGGCACTTAACCCTGAGTATGAAGAAGATGCTGCGCGATGCGTCATCCAGGGTCTCGTAATTGGCCTGTCCCTTGGAAACGACGACACCCGCCCGCCGGAAGAGGTCAAGGAACTCAGGCGAACACTCCTGGAGAGCAACGCCCAGGCTTGAGGATCCGGTCTCGACCACCTGTACGGAGTCGCTTATACCGGCCGCGACGGCATCCCGCCGGACGGCATCATTGAGGATAGGGCCCGACTTCACACTCAGATAGGCTGATCTTCCCAGCCGGACGATCTCATCGAGAAGAAACCTGTCGAAGACAATCTCCCCTGCATTGTCACCTATGAGCAAGACCTCATCGGCCGCCAGGATGGCCTCATGAAGCTCGGCGGAATGATCGACCGCGAGGTCGCGCGCAAGCGTGTCCTCGAGCGTGCCCTTGAGGTCAAAATCACTGGATATCCCGAAGTCTATTATGTTGCCCGCTGCGGCAATCTTGGCACAAAGGCTTATCCTGGCCACGGGCCCCAGAGCCGCCATCTGCCGCATCACATCCGGCTTTATGGCTTCATAAAGTGCGAGCGCCTCGGCCGTGGTCTCGCGCTTGATCTTCTCAAAAGCGTCCTTTCCCCCATACAGGGCCTCGGCGGCGCGCAGGGCCCCGGTGGCGATTACCGCCGGCGCCGCACCATGATCGAGTTCGGCGAGCACTCTCATCGCGGCCCTGGCTGCCTCTTTCTGGGCCTCGTCATCGAGCCCGGCCATTCTTGCGGTTCTTACAACCTGGCTGACCGCGCAGGGTATGCATTCGGGTGCCGATTTCAAGGTGGTCTCCTTCGGTTCTCAGGTCTTCTGTTCTTTTTTCCGTGCAGCGGGGAAAAGTATGTTGTTGAGGATAAGCCTGTAGCCCGGCGAGTTCTTGTACAGAGCAAGATCGGTGGGTGGATCTCCCACCATGTGCTGATAGTCCTCGGGATCGTGCCCACCATAGAAGGTGAAGGTCCCCTTGCCGTATGTCCCATTGAGATACTTGACATCATCCTGGCCTTCGGTCTCGGCAAGGACCACGACATCACGTTTGATAAGCCGCTTCTCGAAACCCGTGGTCTGCCCCATGAACCCTTTAATGACCGACACGTGATTCTGAGTGAGCATGGCCGGGATGGGATCGTGCTTCGCCGAGAACTCAAACAGCGTGAAGTAATCGTTGGCCTGGCCGCGCCTCGATGCCTTGGGTGTGGTGTCGATGTCCGAGTATTCATAGATCAGCGGATTGGTGATGAGCGTAAAACCCGTGAAACACAGGCACTTGGAGTAATCCAGCCGTTTCTCGTAGCCGGCCTCGACGGGATCGCCATCAAAGACGTCGGCGACTATATCCACGCCTTCGGCGGCAAGGGCTATGTCGTAGGAGTCCGCCCCTGAGCACATCGAGAACAGGAAACCGCCCCTTGCCACATAGTCCTTTATCTTTCGCGCGACGGCTTTCTTGAGTTCCGTGACCTTGCCGTACCCCAGTTTCGCGGCCATGGCCTCCGAGGTCTTTACCCTCTGTCGGTACCAATCCGCGTCGCGGTAGCTGGCGTAGAACTTGCCGTACTGCCCGGTGAAGTCCTCATGATGCATATGGAGCCAGTCATATTCGTCGAGGTCTCCCGCAAGCACTTCCTCATCATAGACGATCGTATGCGGGATCTCCGCATACTCGAGAGCCAGCCTCACGGCATCATCCCATGGCTCCCTGTCGGGCGGGGCATAGACGGCGATAGCCGGAGCCTTCTCAAGGAGTACGACTTCCATGTTCTCCTCTTCGATGGTCCTATATATGTCGGCCGCCTGTCCCGGGCCGACCACTTGGAACGCGACGCCCATTATGGCAGCCTTTCGCCCTATGAGTTCTGCTGCATCGACCAGGAAGGAACCTCCCCTGTAGTTAAGCAGCCACTCCACATTGAAGCCCTGTTCCAGACACCAGTAGGCGAGACCGTAGGCCCTGAGGTGATCGGTCTGGTTGAGATCCATGAAGACAAGCATCTTGTCTGCAAACACCGCCCCGGGCAGAAGGCAGACAACGAGGATCAAGACAATCGGCTTAAGTGTCATCATCGGGCTCCCTGGTTGCCAGATCGATTTTCCTTCTCGCCTCACCAGCCGAGACGCTCGAGGGGAACTTGAGGATCACATCTTCATAGGCGTTCACGGCTTCATCGATTCTCCCCATCTTGAAGTAGATGTCGCCGACCGCTTCCAGGGCCGCAGCGGAAGCCGGGGCCTTGAGCGAATCACCTATGATCTTGTATGTGTTTATGGCTTCGTCCAGGAAGCCTTGCTCGACATATATCTCCGAAAGCGACATCAGACTCTCGACCCGGAGGGGTCCCTCTCCTTCCATATCGCCAAGCTCCTTCAGTATCTCGGCGGCCTCAGGCAGGCGCTCCTGCCGCTTAAGGAGCAGCGCCCGACCCAGGCTCGCGAGCTCGGGCCTGTAGGCGCCTTCTCCGCCCGAGCTCTTGATCAGGAGAAGTCTATCGATTGCGTCGTTGGCCCGCGGCTCATCGGGATATTGCCTCAGGGTAACATTGTAGTATGACTGGGCATCGTCGAACTCGCCTCTGAAGAAGTCGATCTCACCCAGATTGAAGAAGGCTTCCTGGGCATATTGGGACGGCCAATCGGTGCCCACGCGGTCATAGGTCTCAAAGGCATCATCCAGACGCCCCAGGTGCACCCGGCAATCACCTTGAAAGAGGATGGCCTTGAAGACATGCTCAGAATAGCTCGACCCCACGACCCGTTCGGCCTCGGCAATGGCCTTTTCCATCTCCCCACTGTCACGAAAGATCCGGGCCCGTCCCATCAAGGCCTCGCCGGCATACTTGGAGGTCTCGTACTCACGAGCGACCGTATCAAAAGTGGAAAGCGCGTTTTCAAGCATGCCGGCACCCTCCTCACAGCGGGCTTTCTCGACAAGGTATTCAGCCTTCTTGTGGTTCTTGTCAAACAGGCCCAGCACACGGTCATAAGCCTCTGCGCACTCGCCGTAGCAGCGGGCCCTGGATGCCTTCTGAGCGAAGAGAATGAGAATTTCCGCATGTGAGGGATCCATATCGACCAGTTTGGAGATCATCTCAAGCGCATGGCCGCAATCGGCATCCATGAGATAGAGCTCCCCGAGACTCATGGCCGTTGCCTGCGCGAACGGCGCCAGAGAACGCACCTTCTCCAGGGCTGCTATTACGACCGGCCTTGCCTCGCGATCCTGCGCCATCTCGACTATATATTCGGCCGCGATCTCCGCGCTCATGCTCTTCGCCGTCCCGGCACGTAGATACTCGTGGGTGGCCGGCCCGAATCGCTTCATCGCCTCGTAAACCCGGGCGGCCTCGACTGCGAAAACGGTCGAGTCGCCGACAGCCACGCGGGCCCGCTCTATATAGGGGACCATCGCCTCGTTCATACCGTTCTTCATAAATACATCCAACCCTACGTAATAAGGCCAGAGTTCCCTGGGGGCGCGCGCCACGATTGTCTCCAGAATACCCATCCCTCTCTCGTTCTCTCCGGTCTGAAAATGCAGTGACGCTAGGGCGGACAGGGCTTTGGTATCGTCACCGTGCTCGGCGGTGTAGTCGGCCAGAACGACCTTCGCCCGCTCCAACTCCCCCGCCTCGGTAAGCAGATCCGCAAGGCTCTGGACGACCGTCCCGTCCAGAGGCACCTGCGCGTACAGAGCCTCCACCCGCCGTATGGCCGCCTCGCGGTTCCCCGTTCTGGCCAGATCGCGGGCCTCCCGGAGGATCCTGTCCCTGGCCGAAGTCGAGACCTGGGCCTGAAGTGCGGTCGCAAACACCAACCCCACCAAGACCGTCATCAGTTGAAATCCGGCCAAGAATCTACTCTGCATGCTCCGATTACCTCATGGCTCTCCTGGTTGAGATGGCCTTGAAATAGGCCCTGATCAACTCCTCGTACTCCGGCGGGTAGTAGCCT
Organism: uncultured bacterium; assembly: GCA_964598025.1. GTDB lineage: Bacteria > Arandabacterota > Arandabacteria > Arandabacterales > Arandabacteraceae > JALGWN01. The sequence continues at coordinate 67,713 of CAZRAU010000005.1, read as the reverse complement.
CTCCGCTGGTAAAGCAGATCCCGCATCATCTCGTCCTTTTCCTGCTGAGAGAGTTCCGGAGGGGGCTCCACCTCGTAGGCTTCGCCGGGCCTGGATTTTCTCCGCTCCGAGTAATCTCTGCGTCTCATGGACCTCTGGGCGTTGAGGAGACGTGTAAGGATCTGCTCCTGCCTTCTTATGGTCTCCCCGCTCACATTCCGGCCCTGGAGGTCTTCCACCACGCGCGCCGCTTCTTCGGCCAGGTCGTCCAACCGGCCGAGAATCTCGCCCCTGCCCCCAAGCTCATCCGCAATCTCTTGTACACCCTTCCGCACCGCTTCCTGTTCGGCCGCCAGCCTGCCCATCTCGGCCCGAGCTTCCATGCTCAAACCCTGATCGCCTTCGCCCATGAGCGACTGGGTTCCCTGATTGATCCCCATCTGCATACCGCACATCTTGTTGAGCTTATTGAATGCATCACACATGCCGCCCGGTGAAGAGCATGACGAAGCCTGGTCCATGGCGTCCATAATACCGGTCGCTATCTGGTTGAGCGAGCCGAGCGAGGCCTTGACGTCACCCTTGGTCCTGGCCCTGGTCCCCTGGGACAGCTGCTGCGATACGGCCTGGAGGCTGGAGCTTATGCTGAGGACCGATCTTCCGAGCAGCGGGCTGACGAAGAGGGATTTCCTGGAGACATCGAAAAGGTCTCCGGCAATCCGGTCGAGCGCCTCCTTATAGACCATCTCCATCCTGGCCAGATCCGAAGTGGATGTCTCATCCACCGGCGCCTCTATCTGCCTCAAGACCCCTTCCTGCTTGCGGGAAACATCCATGAGATCGTGCATCGCCTTGGTGAGGGCCTCCTGGATTGCTCGCTTGTCCTCTCCCGTAAGTGCGTTCCTGGCCTCCCGGAGCATGTTCGCAAGCTGCTGGAGGTTGTCGCCGGCCTCCTGACCTTGCTCGAGCGCATCGCTCCGCTGCCCTTCAGACATCGAAGACCTTGCTCCCGCCATCGACTCCCGTATCTTGCTGTCCTCCATGAATTCGCCGGCCTCTCCCACCTGTTCGCCCACGGGGTTTCTCTGTTCATTGAGCTTCTGGGCCAGATCCTGCATCATCTGCTCGAGGCCTTCCGCATCATCGATCAGGCCTTCCTCGCGGGTTCCGGCATCCGCCAGGTCATCGCCCTCCTCGAGCATCTTGTTGACCTCATCCTGCCCCTCGGCGATCCGGTCGGCGAGATTCAAGGCGGCCTCCATGTCCTGCTGGACCTGGAGCCGCTTGAGCATCTCAATTGTCCGCTCCAATCTCTGGAGCAGCTCCTCCTGAGACATGCTGAGGTTCTCCATGGCGGACCTGATCTCTTCCGGAGAGAGCTCTTCCATGGCTTTCCTGAGCTGCTCCATCGCCTGTTTCATCTCGTCGGTCGCCACTTCTTCGAACAGCCGGCGGATTTCCTCCATCTTCTCGATTATCTCGAAACTGACCAGGGGATTCTCCCCCATTCGGTCCAACGTCTCATCCATGGATCTCTCAAGCTCCTCAAGCCGGTCCTTCATCTCGTCCTGGGCCTTGAGATTCTGCTTAACAGCCTGCTGCTCCTCCCAGTCGATCTCGTTGGTTCGCTTCATGTCCTCTATGATATCTTCGAACTGCTTCTTGAGCTCCTGGGCTTCCTCGGCAATCTGCCTCAACTCCTCGAGATCTTCACCCTGCTCATTCTCGATCTCTTCATAGAAATCATAGAGCGTGGGAACGCGCGCGACGTAGTCATCGGTCCTGGCATACTTGGGGCCGGTCAGCGCATCGTTATCGGCCACCAGCACATAGTAGGTTATGGCATCGCCGGGGATGACATCGAGGAACCCGGTGTCCCAGTTATGATCACTGCGTGCCTGGGTCCGGCCCCCGAAGGCAAGGTCCGTGTAGGAAGTCTCCCCAGGACACCTGTAATACAGCCTCATCATCGAAATGCCGTAATCATCCAGGGCCACAACCGAAAGCGGGATGACCATATCGGTCTCCAGCAAGATCTCGCGGGCGGGGCTCTCTATCCTGACATAGGGAGGCTGGTCCCCAACGACCGTGACGGCGTAAGGCCCGTGACGCTTCGCCCGCCGCCCGCCGTCAGCCACCATCTCCACGGTGTAGGTGATATCCTTGCGGAGCACGGTCTCAAAGACCAGTGAATCGCCGAAGACCTCAACCGGAATTTCCGCCTGCCACCCGGCGCTGTCGGCCATCGCTACCCATGCGCTTTCGGGGCTGCAGTTGGCCTTGAGCTCCATCGTCACAACCGTCCCATATGGGGCCGCGATGTCCCATATACCCTGGGGCAGGACCTCCGTTCCCATGCCGGTGTGCTCGGGATAAGCCAGCGTCACAGATCCCCGCTTTATCTCCGGCTCCTCGCGCACCCATATCCGGTATGTGCCGGTCGCCTCATCGCCCAGGGTGACGAAATAGGTGATGTCTCTATCCACCCGGCTCACGGTGCTCGCATACCGGTTCTTACCCCTGATCCCGCCGGTCTCCTGCCTGTCCATTGCGAAGGCCGTCTCCTCATCGTCGGATATGACATGCAGGATGGGCGTGTCCTGGACAAAGCCTGTGACACCGACCGTGATTTCGACATCCTCACCTGCCAGGACCTCGCGGTCACCCGGTTCCACCGCCACGAGTATGCCGTTGTTGTCGGAGAGTCCCCAGAAGAAGCCAAGCCTGGTAAGCGAATAGGAGAACGTGGGAGCATCCAACCCAAGCCAGACCGACCCGCCCAGCACTATGATCGCCAGGGCAATCACATACAGCACGATCCGCCGTTTCTTCACGCTTACCTGGAGATCCAGGTTCCGGATCTTGCGATTTGTGTCGCCAATCACCTTGTCGATAAATACCGTTGAGTAGCCCAGCCTGGCATTGTCCGCACCCGCCAGGTCCAATGCGGCAAGAAGATCCAGGCCGACTTCCTTGAGCTCCCGGCCCACCCTTGCCGCATAAGATCTTATCGAATGGGAAATCGAGAGGACTCTTATCGCCTGGTGGACAAGGAGCGCCAGCGCCGCGACCAGCAGAAAGACCGATATCGCCTTAAGGAACACCCCCCCAAGGCCCAAACCCATGTCCAGGGCCGAGATCACAAGCCAGGCGGCCCCAAGGCCTACGAGTCCGAGTACAAGAGCGGAGAGCATTCCAAGTGCCACGCTTGCGGTCCGCACCCGGCGAAGCCTCGCAACGATGTCGCCAACCCTGACTTGTAGGTCATCCATCAACTGTGCTCCTAGTGGGTTAGAGCGTAGCCCACTATGTTTACGGCCATTCTCATGGCCGCTTCCCGTTTCTCCGGGGGATCGTGATGGACCTCGGCGTCTTCCAGCCCATCTCCTATGTCCGTGTTGTAGGAGTAGAAGACCACAAGCCTCCCGTCATTAAGGATGCCGTATCCGTGCGGCGGGCCACCGTAATGCTCGTGTATCTTGGGGAGCCCTGCGGGGAAGTCGTAGATCACGTGATAGATGTCATGATCAAAGGGGAGCTCCACCAGTTCCGTCTCAGGGAATACCTTCCTGATCTCTCTCCTGAAATGCTCGTCCATACCATAGTTGTCGTCCGCCCAAAGGAATCCACCCGAGACGAGGTAGCGCCTCAGCCTTGCCGCCTCTTCATCCGAGAACTTGACCTTGCCGTGTCCGGTCATGTATAGGAACGGATACGAGAACAGGGCTTCATCCATGATGGACAGCCGAGCCTCCTCCTTCGGGGTCTCCACACCGAGCACCTTCTTCACCTCTCCGAGAAGGTTCGGGAGTGAGGTGGGATCGCTGTACCAATCGCCGCCCCCCCTGTACTTGAGGCGTGCCAACTGAAACCCGCCGGCCGCGCCACCGGTCTCCGATTCCCCGACGTTTACAAGGGCCAGGCACAATATTGAAATCGCCACAGGGGTAATCAGGCTGCTCAGAAACACCCACCTGCCACGTCGGGCCCGCGCCCCGTCACTGGGGCCTGCGCCCAAGTTCGCCTCGTTCCTGGAGACTTCGCAAGCCTTGCATCTGCCTGCTCTTGAATAACCTGAGACAAACGGTTTTCTGAACAGCCGCGTAATGGGTATTTTCATGCTCGGCCACCTGATTGTAGTCTATCTGAATATAACTTATATAACTTCCGCGGAATCTCAAAGCCAAAAGGAAAGGGGCAGATCTTGAAAATTCAGCATAAAGGGATCAGATCTTGAAGATCGAGATCAGAGAGCGATCTCAATCTTCAAGATCCGACCCCCTTCGTTCAAGATCCGACCCCTGTATGTCCTAGAAGAGGCCGTCGTCATCCTCAGTGTCAAGAATGTCCATCAGCTCGAGATCGATGTAGTCCTCGGAATCCTCCAGCTCTTCAGCGTGGACGGCCCCTCGCCCGTCATCTTCCAATTGCTCTGAGGCATAGCATCCGTCACAGTAGTTGCGCCCGCGATCCTCGATAACGCATCTGTTACAGAGTGCGATGCCGCAGACGGAGCAAACAGCCGTTGCGTTGGCACGAGGATGATACTGACACTTCAAGGGTTCTACCCCCTCCTGGGACACGACTCGGCACCAAACATTACCTATTCCGAGTCCCACTTAATACCAAAGTTCGCGGTTGTCAAGCGGAATATCGCCGGGCCGAGGCCACAGCGCGGCAACCTCATTTACGCCGCACAAAGGAGAGACCAAGCCGTGTTGGGGCTTTATCCCGTAGCCCCCCACGGCCTTCCAAAGGGGGTTGACAGCGACATCTGCCCGACTTAGGTTATCGGTGGCTATGAGAACTAGAACACCGCGGTTGAACATCGCTGTTGCACCCATATTCCGGGTGCTTGCAGCTGTCGCATCGATCTTGATCGGCGCGGCGATCGGCCCGACAGGCGGGCATGCAGAACCGGAGATCGCTCCGGACTTCACGGTCAGGGACTGCGTCAAGGCCGATAGCCTGACCTTGTCCGAATTTTTCGAGTTTCCCATAGTGCTTTTCTTCTTCGATGCGGGAGATGTGGCGTGCTTCAAGGCCTATCCTTATCTGGTGAACTGGAATGCCAAGTACGCCGCCGACGGGGTCCGGGTCATAGGCATCCACTGCCCCGGTTACGAAGCCATGAAATCCTGGGCTAACGTGGTCACGGCCCTGGCGCGGACCGAGCTTGTCTTCCCCATCACCATTGATTACAAGCGCGAGATCTACCGGGACTACGCGCTGGACAGGCTGCCCACATTGATGCTCCTCGAGCCCGGAGGAAGAATCGTTGCGCGGGCCTTGGAGGAGACCGACTATCGCGATTTCGAGAATGAGATCCAGAAGGTCCTAAGAGCGATAGAGCCGGACGTAGTTCTGCCGTTTCCTTTCCGGCACGGTGAGGCCGGATCGAAGGCGGGCAAGTTCCCGCCGCCGACTCCCAAGATAGACCTGGGATATCAATCCGGAGTCATCGTGAATTGTGACTCGACGGATGTCGGCGAATTCCGGCGCTACACCGACCCCGGCGGCAAGGAGCGCGGCAAGGTCTACCTTGAAGGCCGCTGGAAGGTAGAGGACAGGCTTATTACCTACGAGGAGGGTGAGGCTGCTCACATCAGGGTAGTGTACTCGGGCAAAGACGTGTGGTTGCTGCCGAATTTCACCCTCGACCAGACGGTCAGCATCTATGTCGAACAGGACCGGTCCCACCTTCGTCCGGATGTCATGGGAAGGGACATCAACACCGATATTGAAGCGCGGACCTTCCTGAGTCCGCGCTATGCAATCCCTCTGCACGTGCTCAGCAATGCCGCCTACGGCACCCACGAGCTCAGGATCATACCCGCCGGGGGCGTGGTCTCCCTTGAGTACCTCTTCTTCGAAGGCGCGAAGTAGGACGGCTACTCGAACGCGGCCTTCACACTGCCCCACGTAACACTGTGGCCGGAAGGTACTCCCGAGGCCGGGACATCGATCACCCAGATGTCGTAGTTTCCGCTGCGCTTCGAGGCGAAGGCGATCTTGGTGCCGTCAGGCGACCACTTGGGGGTGGTCAGGTAGTTCGTTTCATCAGTAATCATTACCGGTGTACCACCTGTAGCAGGCATTACCCAGACGTTGTTAATACCGCTCATATCCGAGCGGAAGGCAACGTAGTTCCCGCATGGCGACCATGTCCCCTGGCCTTCGCCGCTGGGGAAGTCGGTTAGCTGAGTCGGCGATCCGCCCGCAGAGGGTATTATCCAGATGTCGGAGTTCCCACTACGGAATGACGTGAAGACCAGCTGGGTGCCGTCGGGTGACCACTCCGCCGACCAGTCGTTGGCAGGGTCGGTCGTGAGCTGCACAGGTGTCCCGCCCGTGGCCGGTATGACATATATATCCGGATTTCCACTGGCACGACCATCATAGGCAATCATGCTGCCATCCGGTGAATAGTCAGGCTGAAAGTCATCACCTGGATCGAAGGTGATCTGAGTGCGGGGCCCACCCGCGACGGGTATTGTGCAGATGTCGGCATTGCTGTCAGGATGTGAGTGCCATGCAATGTGAGTGCCATCGGGCGACCAGCAGGGATGACCGTCCCCAAGCGGAAAATCGGTTATCTGTGTGGCAGTCCCTCCGGTGGAGGGTATGACCCAGATATCCTGGCCCCCGCCACGATCCGACTGGAAGCAGATCTGGCTACCGTCCGGCGACCAATCAGGGGCATAATCGATGCCCGCATATGTCGTGATCTGAACAGCCCCGTCATCGGCCGCTGCCGGTGAATGGAAAGCCGCTAGGAAAACCATGGAGCCACCAAGGACCGTTATTAGAGCAATCGTTGCACGCACGCTAACTACCTCCATCCAGCTTGGTGCGGAATTCCATCCGCTCTGCATGTATCGAAACGCCTAGGTGCCCGGCCCTGCTTCCTGCGCGGGACACCGACCTGTCACCTATTCGAAAACAGCCTTGACCTTGCTCCAGGAAACACAGTGCGCACCGGGTATCACACCATTATCGAAGGGTATGCCCGAGCTGGGCAAATCTATGACCCATATATCTCCATTGCCGCTGCGGTTCGATCGGAAGGCTATCTTGGTGCCGTCCGGAGACCAATCGGGAGACCCGGTCCAACCTTCGCCGCTGGTGAGCTGGGCGGCGGTTCCGCCCGTCGCGGCTATCACCCAGATCTCCGCCTTCCCGCTGCGACCCGAGGCGAAGGCGATCCACTCGCCGTCGGGCGACCACGTGGCTGACTGGTCGTAGTCCGGATGGGTGGTGATCTGAACAGCGGGCTCCCCGGTTATCGGGACCACCCAGATATCGTAGTTTCCGCTCCGTGTGGAGTGGAAGGCGATGAAGTTGCCGTCAGGCGACCAAGTCGGCTGGGTATCGGGCGCCGGGTCATTGGTGATCTGCGTGGCGGGGCCCCCGGAGGCCGGCATCACATAGATCTCCGCGTTACCTGAGCGCACCGAGTCGAACACGATCTGCGTACCGTCAGGCGACCAGTCAGGCTGGCGGTCATCGGCGGGATCGTCGGTAATCTGGATTGCGGTCCCTCCTGCAGACGGGATGAGCCAGATATCGATATTACCCGCCGCATGGGAACCAAAGACGATCGTGTTGCCGTCAGGCGACCACTCCGGCGCATTATCACCGTGCGGATCGCTGAAGAGCAAGGTTGCAGTTCCCCCCGTGGAGGGGATGAGCCAGATATCCTGGCTTCCCAGGCGGTCGGACTGGAAGGCAAGCTGACTTCCATCGGGCGACCAGCTGGGAAAGAGATCAAAAGCGGGATCCGTGGTTATCTGGACGGCCCCATCGGATGCCATCGCGCACCCGGCCATAGATGCAAGCGCAAGCCATGCGATTACCGGCATGAAACCGATTCCAACTGAAACGACGCGCATCGATACACCACGGCCCATACCGCATCTCCCTGGAGCGGTGCCACTACTCCGGCACGCATCCTAGATCTGCTTGCCCAGACCTTGACTCATGTTACATGATACCATATTTTCAACGCGATTGTCAATGTCCAGGCATTGGCTATGGCGGCGGTGCGAAGTAGGACCGCTACTCGAACGCGGCCTTCACACTGCTCCAGGAAACACTGTGACCGGGAGGTACCCCCGCGCTCGGTACATCGATGACCCAGATATCATAGTTCCCAGTGCGCAACGAGGCAAAGGCGATCTTCGTGCCGTCGGGCGACCACTTCGGAGTGGTCAGGTACTGCGGTTCGTCGGTAATCTGTACCGGCGCTCCACCCTTGGCCGGCATGATCCAGACATTGTTCTTGCCGCCCATATCCGCGCGGAAGGCAATGTAGTTACCGCACGGAGACCAAGTGCCCTGGCCTTCGTCGCCGGGATAGGCGGTCAGCTGAGTGGGCATTCCACCTGAAGAGGGCATGACCCAGATATCGCGACTCCCGCTGCGGAATGACGTGAAAACCAGCTGGGTGCCGTCGGGTGACCACTCCGCCGACCAGTCGTTGGCCGGGTCGGTCGTGAGCTGCACAGGTGTCCCACCCGTAGCAGGTATGACATAGATATCAGGATTCCCGCTCTCGCGCCCGTCGTAGGCAATCATGCTGCCGTCCGGTGAGTAGTCGGGTTGATAATCATCCTCCAAACCGAAGGTCAGCTGAAGATAGGTCCCGCCTGTAACGGGTATTACGCAGATGTCTGCGTTGCCCTCACCTCCAGGGTGCGAGTGCCAGGCGATGTGCGTGCCGTCTGGTGACCAGCAGGGATGACCGTCCCCGAGTGGAAAGTCGGTGATCTGCGTGGCGGGCCCCCCAGTGGAAGGCATGATCCAGATATCCTGGCCGCCCCCCCTATCCGACTGGAAGCAAATCTGGGTACCGTCGGGCGACCAATCGGGGGCGTAGTCTATACCGGCAAAGGTCGTGATCTGAACCGCTCCATCATCGGCCGATACCTGCGCATGCCAGGCTATCGGGACCGTCGCTGCAAGACCGAAAAACAAGGTCATCAACGTTGAAGCGCGCATATGCACTACCTCCGTCCAGACGAGCGCAGGACCTTTATCCCCTCTCTGTCTATGAGCATGTTTTGCAGATCGACTGCGCCTTGCGTCTGGAATGCTGACCATTGCTTTACTCGAACGCGGCCTTCACAGCGCCCCACGTAACACCGTGGCCGGAAGGTACCCCCGAGCTCGGCACGTCGATCACCCAAATGTCTCCATTGCCGCTGCGGTTCGACCAGAAGGCAATCTTGGTACCATCCGGAGACCAATTAGGGGCCGCGGTCCATCCCCCACCGCTTGTGATCTGAGCTGCAGTTCCGCCTGCGGCGGGGATCACCCAGATTTCGTGGCCCCCGTTTCGACCCGAGGAGAAGGCGATCCACTCGCCGTCCGGAGACCAGGTGGCTGCCTGGTCAGGACCGGGATTAGTGGTGAGCTGGACTGCGGGGCCCCCGGTTATCGGGATCACCCAGATATCGTAGTTCCCACTGCGGACAGAGTTGAAGGCGATGAAGTTGCCGTCAGGCGACCAAGTCGGCTGGGTATCGGGCGCCGGGTCATTGGTGATCTGCGTGGCGGGGCCCCCGGAGGCCGGCATCACATAGATCTCCGCGTTACCTGAGCGCACCGAGTCGAACACGATCTGCGTACCGTCAGGCGACCAGTCAGGCTGGCGGTCATCGGCGGGATCGTCGGTAATCTGGATTGCGGTCCCTCCTGCAGACGGGATGAGCCAGATATCGATATTACCCGCCGCATGGGAACCAAAGACGATCGTGTTGCCGTCAGGCGACCACTCCGGCGCATTATCACCGTGCGGATCGCTGAAGAGCAAGGTTGCAGTTCCCCCCGTGGAGGGGATGAGCCAGATATCCTGGCTTCCCAGGCGGTCGGACTGGAAGGCAAGCTGACTTCCATCGGGCGACCAGCTGGGAAAGACGTCAAAAGCGGGGTCCGTGGTTATCTGGACGGCCCCATCGGACGCCATCGCGCACCCGGCCGCCACCGTCAGTGCAAGCCAGGCGATCAAGGGAGCGAGGACACTTCCCAGGACGGCGGACTCCGATGACGTTATACGGCACATCCCAGACCTCCCTGAGGCGATGCTACCACTCCGACGCTACTCATGTGAAAACAACCCGGAATCCTGCTGTCGATCATATAATGTTCACAATTATATGAGATTGTCAAGTTTAAAGTGTTAAATGTGGTATGGTCACGCGTGCGGGTGGAGTGTGGTCGCCTTTTGCGCACTGCGGCAATGAATGAGATCGCGCCGGTCATGATTCTACTGAGGCCTGCCGGCTTAGTCGGCACCGGGCGATACGGCGCTACCCGCACGCCCGCACATCAGGATGCCCGCGAAGGCCGTCCCGGTTACGGCCAAACCCATGCTTGGCTCAGGCCTCTAGTGGTGTTGATCCGTTGTCGGACAGACGAGGACGGGAATATGTCGGCGGGCTGCCCCATAGAGCGTCAGGGCGTCGTCGGGCTCTATCAAGATTGCGATCCTGGCATCCGTCATAGGGGCCGTGAGTACCTTACGCATTGCCGCGAGAGCATTTCCAAGCCTGGACTTGGGTCTGGCGTCGGCATCGGTACGGACGTCGATGACGAGCTTGCGGCCGCACCTGAGCTCAAGGTGTCCGGGTTCATAGCGCTGAAGCTGCTCGGGTGTGACCCGTGCGACCCGGGCCACCACGGTGAGCACCGAATCCGGAAACCGCTCTCTGGCGGTATACAGGTGCTTGCCCGTGAGGGTTGCCACCGGCGGGTTATGCCTGTCGGCCAGGTAGGCTTCAAGTTCCCCCATAACCTCAGAATCGGGGCTTGCATACCTCATGGGACAGCTCCAGATCAAGGCACCTTTGAGCCTCAGGCAAACCTCGCGGCGGCCAAGATCCAACACGAGGTAGGGCCCGTCCGTCTTTGCAAGTTCGAGTTCGGCCCATGCCGCCCGCAAGGCCACGTCGATCGGGCGATACCCTTGCCGGGCACCTTCCGGGGGCGGCACCGGCTTGCCATCCTCGCCGGAACCCGCACCGGTCCAGGCGAGAGCAAGCAGAAGACAGACCACAGCGATTATGCCCGATCCCAAGCGGACCCGCACCGGCTTGCTTGAACTAGAAAACATATATCCGGGTTCCGATACCGACCATCTCATAGAGCCGCTCCAGATTATCCGAACCTACGCGGACGCAACCATGGGTCACGCTTACACCAAGCAATCTCTCATAAACCGTTCCGTGGATGTAGTAGCCGTCACCGAACCCCAGCGCGTATTCACCAAGCATTTCCGGATCAAGCCGCCGGTCCGGATCCTCCGGAATCGCAAGATTGTCCTCGATAAACGCCCAGTCCGGTTTGCGCCACCAGGGGTCGACCAGTTTACTCTCAACTCTGAACATGCCCAGAGGCGTCTTGAAAGACCACCTCCGGCCCGTCGCCTCATCGATCAGGTCACCGCCGGATCCTGTCGAGCATGGAGTTTTCAATATAATCGAAGTCTCAGTCCGCAGGTAGAGCACGTTGGCGTTCGTATCCACAACAATATAGGGCCGTGAGACCCTGAGGGCATCGAGCCGGCCCCTGGCTCTACGAAGCTCTCGCTCCGCAATCTCTATTTCCTCCGGCGGATCGGACACCACCACAGCAACGGCAGACGCAGGCTCCCCACCGGCCCGGCCGTGCAACCACCGGGCGGCCTGCGGCCACGACAGCCCGGCCACGAGACCCAGAACCGCCGCTCCCAGGAGCAATGATGTTCTTACGGCCATTGGTCGGACTTCCTTACGATAGTGACGGGCGTCCCGACGTCCACATGTTGCAAAACCGCGTCCATATCCTCGTTGGTGAGAGCTACGCACCCTTCCGTCCAGTCCATGCCCTTGCCGCCCATGCCGTGTATCTCAATAAAACCACCGGGGCCGGCGCCGGCCGGGATTGCTCCACCGGCCTTGTTCTCGGTGTATCTCTCCCTATCATACTTGTTGGGATAATCAAGAAGCAGAGCTTTGTAGTACTTGCTCCCGTGCTTCTTGACCTTGGTGACGCGATACTTGCCCTCGGGGGTCGCCCCATCGCCCGCGTGCTGTTTCTGCAATGCAGGATTGCGGCCGAGTTCACAGGGAAAGCGTCCAAGCAGCTCGCCGCTGTGCACCATGTAGAGGCTGTGGGCCGACTTGTCCACGATCAGAGCGTAACGACCTTCCCGACGCGACTGGGAGAGTGTCTCCCCCACCCATCGGCGCCAGAGGGCGATCCGCCGGCCTTCGTCGCTCGAATAATCGGCCAGCAGGGCATCGAGCCGGTCAAGTGATGCCATGCCGTCGCCGAGAGACAGGATGGCGGCTTCGCACGCGCCCATCTCAATCAGGTGCGTGCTGACCAGAAGCGAAGAGTGCGCCATAGACCAGTGATCCTCAGCCCGATGATCGGCGAGCAGGCTGTCCAGGGAATGTCGGCTAGCCTCGAGCCGCTCCCGGAACAGGGCGTACCCGGCGTTCGCCGCGGCCGTTACCCTATCGACGCTGTCTCTCGCTGCGGAAGTTGCAACGGACGCCTGCTTGGCCGCCGCGGCCAGCAGGGAGTCGGCCAGCCGGTAGTCGCGCAGTATTCGGAGCCGCCCCCTCTGGTGTGCCATCTCCAGCCAGCCGTCTTCAAATGTCTGCTCCGCGAGGCCGTATGCCTCCACCGCGTATTGCGCAGCCCCGGCCTCCAGCGCATCCGCGATTGCGGACCTTGCAGATTCGAACCCCGCCTCCGGAGCTTGGGGATTCCTGAGCGCGAAGACCGCGAGTGTGACGACCGCTGCAAGGAGCAGCGACACTATCGCCATGCGTCCGCGGTGTCGTTTAAGGTTCAAGGCTTAGTTCACCCCCAAGCACCATACAGGGGCCACCTTGACCATGGTGGCCCCCGCAGGTCATCACCTATATGCTCGTCTGCTTACTTCTTCATCTTCTTGGCCGCAGCGGCTATCTCGTCACAAATGCCGCGAGCTCTATCCATGGCCGCGACCAGCTTCGCCTTGGCCTGGACGAACCTCTCGGCCTCGAAGTCGGCCTGTGCCTCCGTGACGGCCGCATTCGCGGCGGCCAGATCGCTCTTCATCAGCTCGATCTCCGCTTTGCTCCCTTTACCCATCGGAGCCGTCCGGATAGCGACCGCCGCGGAGTCAAGCAGGGCCCTTGCGCCGGTCAGAAGGCCGGTGACCTCGCCCCTCACTTTTTCCTTTTCCATGTGGGCTTCTCGTGCCGCCTCATTGGCCAGCGCCTCCGCCCTGGCGACCAGCCTCTCGGTTTCCTTATAGCTTCTCACGAGCTTGAACTTGGAATCCGCTTCCTCCTTCGCCGCCAGAGCCGCGCGGAGCGTGTCGGCAGCCATGTTGTAGGCATCCCCTGCGTAGGCCTCGGCTTCGGATGTCTTAGCTCTCGATAGAGCATCCTGGGCACCTGCAATGTGTTCGACAGGGGCCTCTCCGCATCCGGCAGCGAGAACCAGGCAACCTATCGCTGCCAATACCACTCTGATCAACATATGCCAGTCCCTTCCTTTCTGAAATCGCGATGGCTTACACCCGCCGGTGCAGGATGCGATACCTGCAGCCGGCCCCCATGTGACATATTCGCCTTCAATGAGCGCGCGTTTGACAAGGTGCAAACCGACCTGTTTGCCCCGACGGTCCGACCGCCCGTCGACACCACCTCCTCCGGAGCCGCCAACGCGATATGGCAGAGTCGGACTGTTCTCGGCGCGCATCTCTCGGACACTCACCTTCTGCCCCTCAAGACCGGCAAACAAAAAAAGGACGCCGGCTGACAAAGTGAATAGGTTCGCGTCCTTGATTACAGACTATGTCCCGGTCTGCATCCCCCGCTCATACGGGTTTTACACACCTTCTGGCTCGGGGGTCGTCCGGAACACGCTTCCGGGCCTCATGCGCCCGGAGCCAGGAGCTTCACCCGGCAGGCCCCGCCTATATGAAGTGAGTTTATACGTTTTCTGCGTGTTGTCAAGTGGATTCGTCGGGCGCCCGGCGTGGTCGGCCTCGGGGCTTATAGGGCCGCACCGGCCCTCGCCTTCGGGGGCCTCTCTGAGGGCGCCGCGTATCGGCCGGCCGCCCCCGCGGAATCGGGAACCTCACCCCCACACGAGTACCCAACCCTTGCTTGCTCTCTATTAGGATCTCGCCGCCATAGGCATCCATGATGCCTTTGCAGATGGCAAGGCCCAGCCCGGTGCCGTGGCCTTTGGTCGAGAAATTAGGCTCGAAGAGCTTCTCCGAGTTTGCCGCCGATATGCCCGATCCTGTATCCGAGAAGGCGACCTCGACGAAATCCCGGGACCGGAGGCCGATCTCGCTGCTTGAGACCCGAATCTCGTATCGTGGCCCGGCGCCATGCGAACCGGGCTCCCGGTCCGCCGTCCTCCCTGACCCGGCCCTGCGACAGGTGACCTCCAGCGTACCACCCTCCGGCATCGCCTGAATAGCATTCTCGGCTATGTTGACCAAGACCCGCTTTGCCTCGTCACGGTCGACTCTTATCCTCGGGACCCGCGGGTCGAGATTCTTGACTATTTCGACCGATGCCCCGACTACCCGCTCATACTGGCTGAGGCTTTCCTCCACGATGCCCCCGGCGTCCAGCCATTCGGGTTTTCGCTCCGGCATCCTGGAGAATTGGGAAAACTCCACCGCGATACGCCTCAGGGATTCTATCTGTTCGACGATCGTGCCCACGCTCTCCTCGAGTACCTGGTCGAAGTCACCCACCCGGTCCCTGTGTGCTTGAAGAAGGTGCTGGGCCGACAGCTTCATCGGCGTGAGCGGGTTCTTTATCTCATGTGCAACCTGACGAGCCATCTCACTCCAGGCCACCAGCTTCTTGGATCGTATGAGCTCTGTGACATCCTCGAACACTATCACCTTGCCCATGACCCTTCCTCGGGGCCCGCCCACCACTGTGGCCACCGCCCTGAGTGTTGCCGAGCTGCCGTCTTTCGCGGTGAAACCCACTTCCTTTCTGGCCACCTCCCTGTGCCCTCCGACTTCATCGAGGACCTCGGCCAGACCGGACGCCCCGACACGCCTGAAGACCATCCTTGCGTCACGCCCTCTGGCGTTCCTGGCTTTGATACCCAATATGCCCGCGGCGGCGGCGTTGAAAGTGTCTATCCGTCCACCGGGGTCGGTCGAGACGATACCGGCACCGACGTTGCCGATTATGGTCTCTATGTATCTCTTCCTCTCACTCAGAGCTTTTCGGCTCTTGGCCAGCGCGGCGGTCATACGGTTGAACGAGGTTACGAGGTCCCCTATCTCATCGTCGCTGGGCTTCGGAATCGTGAAACTCAGGTCGCCCGAGCCTATTCTCAAGGTCCCTCGAATCAACTGGTGAATCGGTCTGGATATGCTCCGCGCAAGCAGGAGCCCGAAGATGAATATGGCGCAGATCACGATCACAATGAGATACGAGATGGCCGCCGAGGTCCATTCCATGCCGGCACCCGCTTCACCTTCTCTGAATACCACAGGGACGGAAATCGCACCCACCGCGGTGCCGTCAGAATCCCTCAGGGGTCGATACCCAAGCACCACATCAATGCCCCCGATGTGTTCCCAGGAAAAGTGGAGCTCCCGACCGTTTATGAAACACGCCACAAATGCATCCGGCGATATGGTCGACGACATCAACTCAGAAGCGAAGAGCTCCCGCTTGCTGGATGCCGCAACAGTGCCGGCGCCATAGAAGCTGAGGTCCCTGCCCAGCTCGGAGGCAATCCGGCGTGCAAGCCCGTCATCCACTCTTCTTGACACAAACGCACACCCAACCACTATGTCCGGATAGATCTCATCCCTCACAGGGACCGCCGACTTGGCCGTGAGCCCGCCTTCGATCGCGAAGAAGTTGTAGGAACGCCCTTCCTCAAGGACCCCTTCCAGGACCCCCTCAGGGACGACGGGTCGACCGAAGGTCGCCAGCTCCTTCCCCGTCGAGTCGATAACCGCCGAGGACACGTCATATCCCTGGACGCTGACGTCATGGGTGACCATTTGACCGAGGAGAGACGGTTCCGATGACAGGGCGTCCATGAGTATCGGATTCCGCGCAAGCCGCACTGCTTCGGCGAAGATCAACCTGTCCAAGGCCAGCCGTGAGAGATTGAGACCCTCTTCCGCCTTTGACTCCATGATCTCCCGGCTTCTGGCCTCCAGGAACCTTCTGCTGGCCGTACCCAGAATCAGAGTCGGCACAATTGCTATGAGCACAAAGGCCAGCGCCAGTTTGCTCGCAAAACTCCATCTCAGCCGCGTCCCGGTAAGGCCTCTCAGCCGCTTGATGACATGCCTTACGCTCCTCCCCCCGATACCCACCAGTATCACCAGGAAGCCTATGATTATGTTGGCCGCCATGAGACCCATGAACCGGACAGCCTTTTCACTCAGCGTAGGGAGCGAGTAACTGAGCAGCCAGCCATCTCCGTCCCCGCCGGCCGGCACGAAATACGAAGCCCTGGCAACACCGGCAACATCGTGCTCGAGCCAGACCGGATGATCGAACACCTCGCCATCCAATTCCGTGATCCGTTTGCCTACATCGAAATCGGCGGCCGTAGTGCCGACGATCTTCCCGCCGGAGATGATACTTGCCGAATAGCCTCCCATCGGACGTTCGGGCTCAAGGCCCGTCGCTCCAAGGGCCTCGAAGAAGCTGGGCCGGAGACCGGCCATCGACTCCATGTCGGTATAGGCAAGGGGTATGGATACGACGGCACTTCCCAGGTAGTTGCCGCCATGGAAAAACGGCGCCAGACCCACGTAGAGCTCGACCTCTCTGCCGCCGGAGGTCCCCCTGGTTGTCAGGGTGAGGGGCCGTCCCAGGTATCGAGCTTCCCTCAGGGCAGCGTCTATCTGGGCTGTCTGACCGACGTCCTGGAGCGAGAACCGCCCGACTTCCTGATGTCCGGAGTCGAGAAGATACACTCCGGATGTGAGGTTGGATTCGCTCAGGATTGAGGTCGCCCACAATTCCAGGGCAAGATCGTCGAGATTATGCTTCTCGCCCACCAGGGCGTCTCTCACCTCGCCGTTCACTGCGATCCTTGCCAGGGCCTCCTCCAGGACGGAGATCTTCCAGGCATCGGTTCGAGCCATGAGCTCCTCCGAAACCGTCTGGATGGACTCCATCCGCTTCGCATTGTGGTCTCCGAGTGCGTACGGGAATTCGACGACCGAGGCAGCCAGTGAGAAGCCGAGCCCAAGCGCTATCAGCCCGACGCTGAGCACCTTGCTGCGCACCAGGTCAAGCACCAGGGCGCAGCCAAAACACAGAGATGCAGTTATGAAGATCCGCGGGCCGGCCCCCGCAATAACGAAAACCGCTGCAAGCGCATAGAGCATGGCACCGGCCGCAACAAGCGGCATCTTCCGCCTGTTTCGCCCGGGGCCGTATCGCCTGAGGAGACCGACCTCGAAGGCGATGAGCGCCCCCACGACAAGGACGGAGGTCACCGTCAGGACCAACAGCCCGATCCTCATCAAGACATGGGAAGGGGTCGGATCGAAAGGCGAAAGCGTGAAGATGACGGCCGCACTGTCTGCAAACACCCGCCTTAGGATCCAGTCGACGAGCACCACGAGGCCCGACGCAGCTATCCCCAGGATGACCGCCCCCGCAACGTACGGGAGCCCCTCATAATCCGATGTTGGACCGGGCCTGGCAGGTATAGGCTTCCTGCGAACGCTCGCCAAAACCACCATGGCCACACCGAGGCCCGCAAGCAGACTCGTAATCACAAGGTCCGCCGGCGATCGCAAGATCCCGACAGGAAGGTGGGTCGCGTAGTAATATGACGAAAAAGACTCGAGGGCACCGAGATTGAGTGAATCCCGGAGCAGCGACAATCCAACGCGTACGCCGGCCACGACCCCGAGCACCGCCACAAGATTGACCGGAGACGCGTCCTCAAACCTGGGGCCCACCAGGTGGCGCACAAGCCAGAAAGCCCCCACAGCCAGAAGGGTAAGAATGACGGCCGAAGCAAGGAACAGGCCCCTGCCGGCCAACAGCCGGCGCTCGTCTTCGAGTGCCCGATACTTGACTACTATGCGCCCGCCCACACTACTGTCCGGAAGATATATGTCCGCGGCGGTCTCCTCGCCCCCGGAGCCCCGGCTTGCCCGCCCTCCGGTGCCGCCCAGGAACACGTGGATCTCGTGTCCCAGCTCGCGGCTCAGTCTCTCCGAAAGCGTTGCCCCGGGGGATTTCTCGAGAATACCCGGATAGATCGAGTCAAGCCGTCTGAACAGGTTAACCCATCCCACCGGCCCACCGGCCCCTTCCACGGCGACCACAGCCTCGATCCAGTGATCGGTGGTGCTCCGTATTATCCCCACTCGTTCAGAAGGTCCGGGGGTCGGGCCGCCCTCGGCCGCGTTGGGCAACCTGCCGGCCCAGGCAATCCGCTCTCCGGCGCCGCCAACGATCACCACACCACTCTCTCCCGCGCCGATGAGCCCGGAGGCCGCCAATCTCTCGAGGGCCGAGAACGTCTCGCGACGGCTTCCCGACCCGACGCTCCTGGCGAGAGCAGGGTCCCGGGATATGCGCGCCGCACGATCCCGGGTGTCTGCGATCATGCTCCCCAGATCCTCAAGCGAGCGCGCGAGCGCCTGCTCCGCTTTCTCGATCTTGAGTCTGTCCCACTGCCGCCCCTCATAGTCTGCAACGAGGCCAAACCCTAGATGCAGTGCGAAGGAGGCGAGTACAAACCCAAGAAGCAAGCGGTGCAGGAACCGGGTGCCCAGAAACAGAGATCCTGCGGCTGCCGCCAGGCAGGCGGCGACCGCAGGAACGGTCAGCACCTGCCAATCGGTGAAGACATCGAGGAGAGCCAGGCCTACAAGAAGACCGAGAAGTATCAGTACGGCTTGCTCCCGCGTCTTTCGACCCATGCGGCCTCACGCGGTGGGATGGTCTATCGGGCGGTCACAGCTCTCAGTTCGGCTATCACCCACTCGTTGCTCTCTAGCGCCAGCTGTACGAAAACGAACTCTTTCTTGACCGACCCATTCTTGCAGCGGCAGGTCCGCTCCAACAGCGCATACGGTTGCTTGCCCTTCTCGCTGTCGTCGGACATTCTAAGCAGGCTGACTTCCACAGTCGAAGTCCGCTTGAAGTAATCCGATATCAGGTAGTATGCCTGGCTTCTGGTAAAAAACTCGCCGCGCGGTCCACCCTCACCGAAATCGAGTTTTATCCTCCCCTTCCCGAGATACCTCTCGAAGGGTGCAGGGGTGCCGTAACGCCAGCCCTTCTCAACCTCCCCAAGAATCTCCCGCGGCCTAACCCCGGCCGCTTCACCCTCCACGGCAACCCTCGATTCCTCCGTCTCCCGAGCGCCCGTCTTGGTTCCGACTCCCACTTTGTTTTTTGTCTCAGACCCTCGGGCAGAGGTGGCCCGGCGATCGGCATCATCACCCCAAACACCGCCGACCCAGATCGCCAAGGCCAGAAGGAAGACCGCGCTGACACGAGCTTTTCTTCCCATCAACCACCTCCACTCCTGGAATAAGCAATACGCGTGCCAGACGTGCCGGACATCTTCCCCCCTTGAAAGAGGCATCAACACAGCACTTCCTGAAAATGTAGATCGACCCGTAGGTAAAAGTGTCTTAATTGAAAATCCAAATGTCCAGTTTTCCGTACACTTAGCGTCGCCGCTGCGGAGACTTATGGTACCATTCCACAAGGATGGGGCTGGCAACGAAGATCGATGAATAGGTTCCTACAACGACGCCGATCAGGAGCGCGAAGGAGAAGTCCTTGAGCACGTCCCCGCCGAGGAAGTAAAGAGCCAGTACCACAATCAGCGTGGTCAAGGACGTCATTATGGTCCTGCTCAGGGTCTCGTTTATGCTCGCATTGATCACGCCCTCGTAGCGCTCCCTGTGATACTTGCGAAGATCCTCGCGGATCCTGTCGAAGACTACAATCGTATCGTTCAAGGAATAGCCGACAATGGTAAGAAACGCAGCCACCACGGCAAGCGAGACTTCCTTGCCGGTCAGGGAGAAGATGCCAAGGGTCACCAGCACATCGTGAAACAGGGCGACAACCGCAGCCACAGCGAATCTGAACTCGAACCTGAAGGCCACGTAAACCAGGATGGCACCCAGGCCGATCACAATCGCCCATATGGCGTTCCTGCCGAGCTCGTGGCCCACCTTGGGCCCTACCAGCTCTTCCCTGCGGACCTCGAATTGATTGCCGGCAAACCTGTCGGCGATCGCCCTCTTGAGGTCCTCCACCACATCCACCCCCTCGATAATCGGTGCCCTTATCAGAACCTCATTGCCGGTTCTGAAGGTCTGGATCTCGCAATTCGGGTAGCCCGCCTCATCAAGCGCGTCACGGATTTCTTCGGTGGCCGGCCGTTCCTGGAACTTCAGCTGAAGCACGATACCGCCCTCGAAATCGATACTGAGATCCGGCCCGCCCTTTACCACCAGCGAGATCAGTCCGGCCGCCATGACTAAGGCCGAAAGCAGGAAGGCCGTCCGTCTGCGGCTCACAAAGTCGAGATGGGTTTTGCCGAAGAAACGCATGTTTTATCCCTCTATATGCTGAGCTTGGTTATCTTCCTGGTGCCGATCAACAGGTCGTATACCGTCCTTGTAACAACGATAGCCGTGAACATGCTGGCCAGGATCCCTATGATAAGGGTTATGGCGAACCCTCGGATCGGTCCGGTACCGAACTGGAAGAGCACGAACGCCGTAATTATGGTGGTCAGGTTCGCATCGAAAATGGTGACAACGGCCCGGGAATAGCCGTCCTTTATCGCTCGCCGGACGGTTTTCTCCAGCGCCAATTCCTCCCTTATGCGTTCGAAGATCAGGACGTTGGCGTCCACGGCCATACCTATGGTGAGAATGATGCCGGCGATACCGGGCAGCGTCAAGGTACCTCGCAGGCCGCCGAGCACCGCCATCATGATGATCAGATTGAGGATCAAAGCCAGCACGGCCAGCAGGCCTGACAACCCGTAGTAGAGCACCATGAAGACCGCAACCGCGATGCCGCCTATGATGGCCGCCCTCACACCGCTCCGTATTGAATCAACTCCGAGCGAAGGCCCGACAGTCCGCTCCTCGACAACCTCCAGCGGCGCCGGCAGCGCACCTGCCTCGAGCACGATCTTGAGGTCCGTCGCCTCTTCCGGTGAGAAACCCCCGGTTATGGCGGCCGAGCCCATGATGCGCTCCGTTATATTCGGGGCTGAATGGACCGTGCCGTCCAGTACGATGCCCAGCCTGTGATCGACGTTCTGTCCGGTGACTCGCGAGAAGAGCGATCTTCCAAGCCTGTTGAACTCCAGCGACACGCCGGGGGCGCCCGGGCTCGCATTCTGGAGCCGCCAGTTGACATTGGCGCTCTCTATGTACTTACCGGTAAGCGGGGCTTCGACATCCACCAGGTAGACCCGCTGAAAATCGCCTTCTTTGCTCTTCTCTATATCACGCCCCCAGAGTATCTCGACATCGTTCGGAATCAGGTTCTCCTCGCGGGCCCGCTGGAAGATCTCCTCAACGGCCGGCTTGTCCGCGATCCTAACGATGGCATCCTCATGGATACCGTACGGTATGAATCTCACCAACGAGCTCACGCCCCCACCACTCCGAAGATCGGCTTCAACCGCTTCCCGCAGGCCGGTGGTATCGGTCTCCGCAGCAAGCTCCCCTAGCTGCTGCTCGAGTTCGGCGATATCCTCATCGGATGTCAGGGCTGTGACCTCGCCCTTCAGGTTCTCATCGATCTTGGCCAGCAGGTTGCGGAATTCATCGCCTTCCCTGACAAGTCTGAACTCCAGAAGAGCAGTCTGGCCCACGAGCCGTTTGGCCCGGCTTTCGTCACTGAGACCGGCCAGCTGCACTACTATCCTGTCGTCGCCTTCAATCTGGATAATGGGCTCCGCGACGCCGAACTTGTCTATTCGATTGCGAATGATCGTCTCTGCCCTGCTCATCACATCTTTGATATCGGCATCGCCGATTGCCTTGTCGTCCACCTCCATCACCAGGTGTATGCCGCCCTGCAGATCCAGGCCCAGCTTCACGGCCTTGTCCTTGAGGTCATTCAGCTCGGCTTCGCTCATCGCCGCCTTCTCTTCCGACGAGAGGGAAGCCAGCCTGATGGTGGGATAACAATAGATCAGAGCAATAACGACCACCGCCACAACCAGAATCACTCGCCACTTCAGGGTTTTGTCCATACTCCAGTCCTTAGCTAAGCCGCCGTGTACCGATTAAGCATATAAGCCGCCTGTGCGGCTCATCGAGAAGCAGCTGATTTCAACAGGGTAGTTTATATAACGCCGCGGCCCATGTCAACCGAAAAGGCGATAGGCCCTGGGTAACCGGTACGCCGCAGGCACGCGGGACATGTGTACCGCAGCAGATAGCCGTTACCGGGGGGCCTAGGCAATGAGAGCCAGCATTTCCATAACCGCCTGCCCCATCCCCACCATCACCGCCCTCGCCACTATGCTGTGGCCTATGCTGAATTCCTCGATCTCTTCGATCTCGGCGATGAGCTCCACGTTACGATAGTCGAGGCCGTGGCCCGCGCTTACCCGCAGGCCTCCTTTCGAGGCAAAGACCGCGGCCTTGGCGATCTTGTCGGCCTCAATCAGCCTGATTTCGTCATCCCCGGCCTCGGCATAGACGCCGGTATGGAGTTCCACTATGTCGGCCCCCGCATCGATCGAGGCCTTTATCTGGGCCACGTCGGGATCCACAAAAGCGCTGACGCGAATGCCTGCGGCCTGAAGTTCTCCGACCGCCGCTTCGAGCGCCTTGATGTTGCCCTTGACATCCAGGCCGCCTTCGGTTGTGAGCTCCTCCCGTTTTTCGGGTACCAGGGTAACCACATCGGGTCTCACCTCTTTGGCGATCTTCATGATCTCGGGGGTGGCAGCCATTTCGAGATTGAGCTTCGTCTTGACGGTTTCCCTCAGAAGTCTTACGTCCCGGTCCTGGATGTGCCTTCTGTCTTCCCTGAGGTGCACTACTATCCCGTGGGCACCGGCCAGCTCGACCAGAGCGGCTGCCGTAACGGGGTCCGGTATGTCTATCTTTCTAGCCTGTCTGATATTGGCTACATGGTCCACATTGACGGCGAGCCTTGCCATAGAACCTACCTCCGCTATCTCACGCGACCAACCAGCATGACCTCCCTGATCAGGCTGTCTCCCGCTGAAATGCCCAGCGTCACAGTCTGCCACCGCCGCTTGCTGTCAATCGATTCTATACCATAGAGTACCGTCCCTCCAGCTCTTTCCACGGCACGGGTCAGCGTGAGATTGGCCCTTAGGACTGACGCACCCCCGGGAAGCACCACGCGATCTCTGGGCAGTCCGCCGTCTTTGGCGTTCACCGTCGCTGCGGACACCTTCTCTGGGTCCAGGGCGACAAAGGCGCTGTCGACCGCGGCATTGATGGCTGAGGCATCCGGAGGGGGAGGGGGCGAGAGGAAATCGACGATATCGCCCCTGAAGAGGTACCCGGCGGTCCCCAGTGCAATCAGTATGATAACGGCGGACAGGTTTCTGACGTTCGTGGCCGTCGCGAGGGGGCTCCTTCCGCTAAGGCGGCCTGCGCGCATAGCGGTGCGCCGGGCCGCGGTGCCTATCGCATCCTCTTTCTAGCTCGGATTCTGAGAGATTTCTTCTATCTTCAAGAACACGTAAAGCACTTCATTGGGCCTCGTGGGATCCCTTACCACAACAACATCAAGAAAACTATCGTGAACAACCAGGTTGAGCTCTTCCTGACCTGGATTGTCAATAGTCACAAGGATATCCGGGATTACCCTGCGGGATGTTCCGTAATATACTATCGTGTCCTCTCTCACTTCCTCATACGGAGCCCATTGGTCTCCGTACGGCACATAGTCCATGCTGATCCGCGTCACTTCAGAGCTGCCGAACATCTTGCCGGTGGAAGCGACATCCTTGGTCTTACCCCACCATGGCTTATCCTCGGGCAGGCCCAGAGTGTCCGCGATGTCCTTCGTGAACACGAACAGGAACTCGTCGTGAAGCGCCTCTTCATAGGACTCCAGGTCCTTCTCCGCATAGGAAACGGCCAACCAATTCAGAAGCCCATCGGGCGTCTTCCGGTCTATCGAGCCGTGACCGTTGCCATTGGTATCGGCGGTAGGCGAACAGCCTAACCCCACCAACACCATGATCCATAGCCCGAGAACCACCCAAATCCACCATTTCATCTCTCCTACCTCCTCATGTCGTTGCACGGATTTCGCCTTTACGCAAGCCCCAGGTGCCGTCTATCCCGATGGAATCGGAGGCTTCCGTTCTGAAGTCTTCCCATTGGTAGATGTACCAGAGATTGTCCGAAGGGTCCTGTCTGATTCTGAAATTGGCGGCTCCCCGGAACTTCGACCAACCATGATCTCCAAGAATGTCGAACACATACTCATGGAGGACGCTATATGTGCTGTCGGTGTCCTCTATGACCGTACCCTCGTCAAGCTCAAGCAGGGCAAGGAAGTACCTGCTGAACAGCAATTCACCCACTTCCACTTCCACTTCCACGTCCCAATCGTCGAAGACCCCCTGGCCGTAAATGCTCTCGAGCGTAAGCACATCGTCCGGATCGGGTACGAAGGTGAAGTCCTCCGAAAAGAGCTCGGGATAATTGGTATGCGGGGCATCCACCATCACGGCAACCAGATTGGATATCACCGTCGCGGGTTCCTGGGGCTGTATGTAAACCGATCCCCCGCTGCCCGCTTCGGGATGCTCGCTGTCTCTGGGTTCGAACACGCCGCACGAGGCCACGAGCACCAAGCCCGGCACGAGCAGCCACATCAGCAGTCCCGGCTTGCTCGGGCTAGAAGGCATGGGACGCCTCGAGTTCGACATTCCTGTAGTTCTTAAATGCCTTGCTGACATTCGAGCCTTCTCTGAGATTCTGATCGAACTTGAGCGAGATTTTGGTCCGCTCGCCGACCGCATAGCTGAAGTTTATCCTTCCACTAATGTCGGTAGTCGCGATCTCGTAGGCGAGAGATTTTTCTCCCTTGTTGTATTCCCAGCTCCGTTGAATGCGGTAGGTCTGCTTGGCTACGACAGTTATCGCCCTGACGGGCGTATACTTGCAGGTCAGACTCATGGTATGGGTTTCTTTCTCGGAAGATCTTGCATAGAGCCTCTTTCCCCCTTTTTCCGAGTAGTTGCCCTGGTCCTGGAACTGGTAGTTATGACTGATGTTCATGTTGACTTTCGGGGCGAGTGGCACGCTGAACTGCGTGATCACGTTTGAGTTTCTGACAAGCGTATTGCCGGACTCGTCATACTCATAGGAGGAATAGACCGCTGAGATGTCATACTTCTGGCTGACCTTGATATCATGGAATGTCTTGATATCATAGTCCCCTGAGAGCCTGTACTTGCGGTTCGTCCGGTTATTGATGGAGCGTTCCTTCCTGATATAGATCGTCTTGTCCTCGGAATACTCGCCGGCGAGTCTGGTCGTCACATTTTCCCAGGGCTGATGACTGAGGCTCGAGCTTATCCGGCCGTTCAAGCGGTCCCGGTCCTTGGGGTTCTCTTCCTTGTTGTCGTAGAACACCGAAACAAGATCCACCAGCGCAGTGAGATCCATGTTCGTCTTCTGCCCAAGGTCCTGGCTGATCTTAAGACTCAACGACTTATGCAGGTCCCGGCCCGTGTCGACCGTCTTATACTCGCTTCTCGTGACTTCTCTGGCCCCCCCAAAATTGACCGTCGCCCCCCTCCAGGGGAGCACCTTGGCGCTGCCCTTCAGGTCGGAGCTGCTGATGGCATTGTCGCGGTCGCTCTGTAAGAGGAACTTCGCCTGGGATTCGCTGAAGCTCACCGAAAGGCTCCAGGTCACCCGCTTCATGAGATCGAAAGAAGTATTCACACCGGCCCTTCTCGATGTCCTGTTCTCGGTCTCCTGCTCCTTCCGGTTGGGGTCCGGGTTCTGCTTCTCATTGTCGGTCTGGGAGGCGTCGATGCTTATCTTTATGCCGGGCAGCATATCGTACTTCACCGAGAGGCCGAGATCCTGCGTGAATGTCCTGTCCTTTGAGTTGAAGACCGACGTGCCGCTGGAGTCCACCTGGGAATCAAGCAGGAGCCGCCTGGCGTTATAGCTGACTGAGGCCTTAAGATCCTCCACCGGCGAGTAACTCAGCGAGGTCGCGATATCCTGCTGCGAACCCTCGTTGCTGACGGTCGAATAGGAATTCTGCGTGGTGCCCGCACTGGTTCCGAACTTGAAACTAAGGGCGGACGTAAGCTGCTTATCGAAATCGGCGGATACCGAGACATTCTGCTTCCTTCTCCTCTCGGCCGGCTCCGGGCTCTTCAGATTGTAACGATACCCGGTCACCGTCGAGTTGTATCTCAGGGAGAACCCGATATCCTCGCTGACCTTATACTTGAGGCTTGCGCTTGTGCCATCATTTGAATCCGATCTGTTGAGCGTGGCGTTTTCCTGCGTATGCAGCGTCGCTCCCAGGTTGAAGTTCAGTTTGGAGGATACCCGCCTGTTCACGTTTATGTTGGCATCCCAGTTGGTGACATCTTTTCGCTTGTCTATCGTGAGCTGGACGTCGGGGCGGGTATTGAAGAGCCAGCCGGCCCAGGTATCTGAAAACAGACTGTCTCGGGAGGTCCGCCGGCCCCCCCGCCTGTGCTGGCCCTCTCCCTCCTCCTCATCCCCATATCCCTCCTCACGGTCGTCGTGATCCGGGCCCTCCGGCGAGGCTGTGGACAGACTATCCGCACCCTGCGTCCCAAGGCTGTCCCCCGGCGCCGTATCGAGGCTATCCGCAGGCTGGGCGGCAACAGTCGCCGCGAAAAGAAGCATGAAGACCACAAGGATTGGAGAACCCACCAGCCACCACCTCACCCTACAACGCTCTTGATGGCATTGGAAAGAAACGCGAATTCCTCGAGTGACAGATCTTCCGGCCTATTATCAAGTCCCACGCCCGATATGCGACCGAGCTCGCCCATGTGCTTTGGCGTCAGCCCCGGTATCTGCCTGAGGCTACGTTTCAGGGTCTTTCGCCTCTGCCCGAATGCCGCTCTTATAGTCTGAAAGAAAAGCCCCTCGTCTCTCACGTCAAGGGTAGGGTGCCCGTGCACCCTCAATCGGACGACGGCTGACCGCACATCGGGACGTGGGAAAAAACTCGTCGGTTTTATGATATATAGTATTTCGGCTTTGAACCTGTATTGTATGCAAATGGACAGCGATGAGTAATCCTTGGAACCCGGGGCGGCAACCATACGCCTGGCAAACTCCTCCTGGACGGTAATCACGGCCTCCGGGAAAGTTGCTCTGGCATCGACTATTCCCATGATTATGGCACTGGTTATGTAGTA
>CAZRAU010000005.1:31725-40298 GCA_964598025.1 uncultured bacterium | reverse complement strand
GCCCACAAGTTTCCAGCGCCGCACCGGGTAGCTGGACACGACCTGGGCGGCGTCAACCCTGAGAATATTTGCGTTCAGCACGTCCACGTTTCCAGCATCCCCGGTCAAGCCACCGAGTATGTCGGCAAACCGCCTGTCTATCTCCACGGCCACCACCTGCTTGGCCCGGGCCGCAAGCCGCTGGGTGAGCGCTCCCAGGCCCGGCCCGATCTCGAACACCCCATCATCCCGATCGAGATCGAGAGCATCGACGATCTTGTCCGCTATGTTATCGTCGATAAGGATGTGCTGACCAAGGCCCTTCTTGAGGAATACACCATGATGCTTGAGGAGGGCCATCTGAGAAAGCGTAACGCCGATAAGAAAAAGCGGAAGAGCCGCAACAACACTCTCCCACGCGGGCAGGAAGAATTCTCCGGATGTGGCTGCTTGCCAGAGGTCCATGTCACCACCTTGGATGTCCAACCCAACAGACTTGCTACAGTCTGACCTCTAACAAGCTCTCTCCGGCATCACCTGCCTTTCTTTGACACTTTGAAGTATAGCATACCTATTTTGGCATGTCAAGCCTCATCGCGGCCTAATCTGGGCTGAGGAGGCCACATGGCGCCTCCTCCGGGAGGCTTGGGGGGCTGGTTTGTCCGGCCGGTCCCAAAAGGACTGCAGGCGGCTCGCCTGCAATCCGATGAACTTAGTGGACCCCCGGGAGCTGGCGGCTTGACGGATGCGACGTCAGGTCTTAGTATCTCGGCGGAGGGGGCTACACCCATGCCGAGATTGCCGCGGTACTGTGAGATCATAAACAAGTCCAGGGACGGGATTGAGGCGCATATGACTGCTTCCTACGGCAAGCGCAACTACAAACGCCGCAGGCGCGTCCTCTTGCGGGCCGTCATGGAGACCCTGATGACGGGAAGACAGCCGCCTGAGGGGATCCCCGAACGTAGCCTCATCGCCGTGCTGAAGCGGGCCGAGCAACAGTCGGCCAAGGATGACTACCGCCTGGCAAAGGCATGGTATGAGATGAGGATATACAGGACAAGCCTTGCTGCCGCAGCATCCCGCTGGCGGGTGAACCCGCTCGAGCTCAAGTATCTGCAGCAACTCTGGGCGGAGTTGAGATACACCCAGGATGAATACAGGGCGCTCATGGGGACAACGGGCGCGGACTGGACCTTCGATGTCGAGGAGAAGCATGAGGAGATCGTAGTGTGGCTCGACGAGAAGGCCATCGAAGATATCGTGTTGGTCGCCCTCGAAGCCTACGCTGTGCCCCGCAGAGGGGTGGCATTCACCGAGACCTATGGCATCTGTTTCGGTTCAACCAAGTCAACCGAGGAAAAGCGCTTGGCCCACGGCAAACATACGATCCGCCACATCGAAGTGGAAAGTGTTCACATCCAGCTGAGGGCCGAGGGTTATTCCAACAAGGTCACCTACGATCTCAGGAGCCTCGATGCCCAGATGGAAGTGGCCAAGGTCCTTTTCCCGCAGCTCGATATCGTCGGAGACTTCCACACCCATGTCTACAGAACGGTAAACGAACTCAAGGAGGCCCAGGGCTGGAGGTTCAGCAGAGCGGACGAAGCGGTGATACCGACATGGGTGGATCCGCTCAGAGAAAAAGGGTACCACCCGAGGGCCTCGCTCATCGTTGGAGTGGCCACGGGCGGGAAGCGGATAACACGACCCGGGAGGATGAGGGACAATGTCATCCGGTTCTCCGTAAACAAGTATCACTTCTACGTCGCATGCTTCCGCATCATCGGCGAGCGGTATTCCGACACGAATATCACGCTTCAGCCGATTGCCATTCCAGGAACGTAGAATGCCGGATCACGACATGGATCCCAGCAAACCCCAGATCGAGCCCAAACCTGCTACGAAGAGGACAATCAGCGCTATGATGAGCCAGATCAGCGCCAGTATGCCCGCGATCAGGAAAAACCTGTTTATCTTCTGGATGTAAGCACCCAACTGCTGAGGTACGCCTCTGTTGGCCGCCTCGGCGTCACCGGCCGCCTTATAGAGTATCACGCCCACCCAGATAGGGAGCCAGCAGATGATGATCCCCACAATCGAGATGAGCATGAATACCCCCTCGATGATGAGCAACACACCCAGAAGCTTCATCCAGGTGGCACTTCGGGCAACATTGTTGCAGAGGTGTTTGACCAGCTGCTCGGAGGGCGTTCCTGTCGGGGCCGGTTGAGCGGCCTGGTTCATCGCGTCCATGTTCTTCTCCTTTCCCGGCTTCTGTCTCAAGCGCCTGCTAGGCCGGACTTCTCCACCCGGGATTCACCGCGCCGGTTGCGGCTCCTCTAGGCTTCCGGTGCCATTCTATTCCATAGGTTTGAAGCGTCAACCGAAATTCCGGCGAGCTCTCTAGTCCGGAGGTAGCTCTGTCCAGCTGCTGTCGGCTCCGGGAGCCATCCCCTTGGGGTAACCCCGGATGGCGATCCGGAAGGCATATATAGCGATTGCTGCCAGGGCGAGCAATGCCAGGGTGGACGTGCCCGAATACCAGGCCGACGAATCCAGCGCCAGGGGAAACCTCCTCATCTTGGAAAAGAAGAAGAAGGTGGCGATCAGGGCAAGCAGGCCCGACCGCACGAAAAGAGCAAGCAAGAGAATCACCATCGCGGCCAGGCAGATAAAGGTGATTATGCTCGGCCCGTCCGCTCCCCCGGAGCCTCCCATCGAGGCAAAGGCGCCAATCCCGATTATGACTGCGGCCAGAACGGTGAGGGCGACCCAGCGCTTGCGGAGCACGATCACAAGAAGCGCAAGCCCGAGAATACCCAACATCGGGGGGATGAGAAAACCCGGACCGACGAATTGCCCGATCGCCCCGGCGCCGCCCCGGAGCGCTGCGAGTTCTCCGATGATAGGCCTGGGCGGAGGCTCGCCGAACCAGGCAGGGACAATGTTTCTCAATTGCCATATCAAGGTGACAAGAACGCCTGCCGCACCACCCAACAGCACGTCGCGCCCCACCAGGGGATCCCCTATCCGTCCGCCGACCAGACGCGTCCACGAGATAAGCGCATCAGGCCAATGCCGACGCACATAGGGCTCCAGGGCAAGATAGGCGAGCGCAATATAGGCACCGTAGAGCACCGCAGTGCCAAGCTTGACCACGATCATATTCATCTCATAGCCGAGGTTGATGGTGCCGGACTCGGCGATCACCGCATGGTGGGCCAATAGCAGCGTGCTGAGAAGTATGAGCCCAAGTGCGAAGAGCCCGAATCGCATGGCTCCGCGCCTGTCGCCTTTGCCCATTCTGATGTGGCGCCAGGCCAGCAATGGCCCGCCGACAAGGACCCCAAGAGTAAGAGCAAGCACAGCAAACCCGAGCACAATGCCGGCCACCACGCCGGCATCATATTCGGCACCGTGGTCGGCCGCCTCCTCGTCCGTTCCCGCCACAGCGGAGGCCGTATCGGCAGCCCCTTCCCCGGCGGCACGGCTCTCCGGCTGAGATTCATAGGTTACTTCGGTTGAGAAGAAGACGGGTGTGCCATGGAGCGAGCCCGCCCGTACCCTGATTGAGTCCCGGTCGCCCCAAGGCGACCGCCCCATCCAGGCTGCCATGTGGTCGACGGGTACTCCGGGAGTGAATACCGCCCCCTGCCACTTCCCGCCGTCCTGACTCATCTCCAGGCCTGCACCTTCGACAGGCTCGAGGTCGCCCGGTTCTACGCCCGCCTCCTCAAAGAGCCGGGACCAATCCACCGAATCGGGGTTCGCATCCGCGCCTGCCGCCGGGTCCCCGGCCATCTCAAATGAGAGCAGCCGCCCGTCGGTAGTGAGCCGGATGTAGGCCATGCCGGGGGAGTTCATCGGGGGGTCGGAGAATGTCACTTCCGCGTCACCCGTATCGAAGGGCACAAGCGGCCGGGGGCTTTCTTTGTACCAGAAGAAGTATGTCGGGTACTTGGTGTCGCGGAGCTGCTCCCAGCGCGTGGATGTGGTGTCAGTCCTTTCGATGTGTCTGAGAAACCCGGTGTCCAGCCCCAGCCCGAATGCCACGGCCTTGGGCTCCTTCTCGAGACCCAAGCCGCTCAGGACCTGGCGCGCCCTGTCGGCAAGCACCACGGGTGGTTTCTCCAGCCTGGTGAGCCTGAAGAGTGCCATCCTGTTATTGAGCCCGGCAATCACAAGCATACCAACGATGATCCCGGCCAGGCAGAGTATCGCTGTCACAGGCCGCATGCCGCCACGCCCCCCGGCCGCGGCCACCATTTCAGGTGAGGGCGTTTCGCCGGCCGCCAGCGCAACCGCAAGCGGGTCGCCTCCAGGGAGGGCTTTGGCCACTGTGTGGGCCGAGCTCGGTCTCCTGGCAGGATCGGCATCGAGGCACCACATCACCACCCGCTCGACGGCTGGATCCAGATTGCTCACGATGCTCGATGGCGGATCAGCCGGCGCGGCCGTCCGGGCCTTGCGTAGATCGTCCACGCTCCCGGGTCCGTACGCGCGACGGCCTGTAAGCAGTTCATACATTACGAGCCCCAGGGCATACACGTCGCTTCGCGCCGTTGCCCCTTTGCCTGCGAGCTGCTCGGGCGCCATGTAGGATAGCGTACCGGTCAGTTCCTGTGAGTCCCGAAGCTCATCGGTGAAACCTGCAAGCCCAAAGTCCATCACCCGGACCCGGCCGTGACCGTCCACCATTATGTTTGCCGGTTTGAGGTCTCGGTGCAGCACATTGAGCTGGTGGGCCGCGGCAAGTCCGGCAGCAAGCTGCACTGCTATGTCCAGCCCCTTTTCCTTCGAGAGCCTCCCTATCCGCCGGAGCAACGAAGCCAGATCCTCACCATCCACATATTCCATCGACACGAAGTACTGGCCTTCAACTTCTCCTAAATCATATACTCGGCACACATTGGGGTGGGAGATGTGGCGCGCTACTCGCACTTCGTTACGAAGCAGATCGAGGGCCGCCGCATCACCGGTCAGACTCGCAGGCAGAAACTTCAAGGCCACGGTCTGGCCAAGCTCGAGATCGTCCGCCCGATAGACCTCGCCCATGCCGCCGCGCCCGAGCAGCCCCAGGATGCGATAGCGCTTGCCGAACATGGCCCCCGGCAGGAACCTGCCATGGCGGCCCGATGGATCGCGGGGCGATCCGGGTGAAGTCATGGGAGTGGTTTCATCTGGCATATGGCCTACAATCCTCCCGCTTTGTGAACCCGCATGAGCCGGGCTTTCAGATGCTTATAGCATAGCCGGCCGCGGTGCGTCAACACAGGGAACAATTACTGTGACAGTCAACTCGACTCCGCACGCGGAACTGAGTTTACTGTCACCTTGTTTCCCCCCTATTTCGGAATCAGGGCAATGGCCTGGCCTCCGCCTGGGGCCAGTTCGATTGTCAGCACGTCCCCCCGCATCACCTCTTGTTCACGAATCTCATAGGCCGCCGGGTTGGTCCTGAAATGGGCATCAGGTGCGTCGGCATAGATACGTGCCGCATAGGTCTTGCCCGGCTCAAGCAACTCAAGATCGACTGTGAGCACGCGCGCGTGCTCGTCGGTGATGCTGCCCAAGTACCATTCGGCGCCGCTTCTTCGGGCTATGGTAATGTAATCGCCGATCTCACCGTTGACCACCCTGGTTTCGTCCCAGTCCACCGGAACCGTCTCTACAAATGCGAATGCGGGATGCCCATCGTAGTTTTCGATCAGATCGGCCGCCATCTGCATGGGGCTGTAGAGCACAACCATCAGGGCGAGCTGGTTGGCCAGGGTGGAATGCACCCGATTAAGCGGTTTGTACTCGTCGAAGGTGATGTCGAAGATGCCCGGGGTATAGTCCAGTGGCCCCGCCAGCATTCTGGTAAAGGGCAGTACGGTCATATGCTCGGGCGGATTGCCTGATTCCCAGGCGTTGTATTCGGTGCCCCGCACGCCTTCCCTGGTCATCATGTTGGGGTAGGTGCGGCTTATGCCGGTATCCTTTATGGGCTCATGGACATCCAGCATAAGACCGTACCGGGCGGCTCGCTCCACCACCATCCGGTAGTGCCTCACCATCCACTGGCTGTGATGGTGGTAGCCGCGCGGGAAGATGGCGCCCGCGTAACCGGTCTTGACCGCGGGGACGCCGAGATCCCGGTAGAGTGCAAACGCCTCATCCAGGTGTCTTTCGTAGCCGGGGACATCGCCCCCGGTCTCATGGTGGCCTATGATCACAACGCCTTTCCCACGGGCATACTCGACGACCTGCTCGAGATCGAAATCCGGGTAGGGCGTGACAAAATCATACGCACCCTCCTGTCCCCACCTGTCCCATCCGGTGTTCCACCCCTCGATGAGCACCCCCGGGATTCCATGAGCGGCGGCGAAATCTATGTAGCGTTGGGCGTTCTCGGTCGTGGCCCCGTGCCTGTCCCCCGTGTGCCAGGTATACTTGTCGATGTGCATCCCCCACCAGATACCTATATACTTCATGGGTTTTATCCACGAAGTGTCCACGATCACAGACGGCTCGTTTAGATTGAGAATCAGACTGGACTCCACCAGGCCCCCCGGCCGGGTGGCAACTTGAATCGTCCTCCAGGGGGTCCTGAAGGGTGTCGTTCCCTTGACCCTGGCCCCATCGGGCCATGGGACCAGACTGCTCACGAGTCCCAGTACCCGACCCTGCATGCGGGCGAGCGTCATACCTGCGTAGTCGGTGAGATCGGCCTCGTGGATGGCGATATAGAGCCCGGCTTCCGTCTTCATCGTGACAGGGGTGTTGGCCGTGTCGATCTCATGGAGGGGCCCTTCGGCATAAAGGTGCTCGTAGCTGTCGAAATCGGCCGGCGTCCACCAGGCGGTGTGGTCGCCGGCAAAGACAAACTGGGTTTCCTCGGACATTATTTCGAAGTCCCTCAGTCCGGCCTGGTCGGGGAACTCGTACCGGAATCCCACCCCATCGTCGAATACCCGGAAGATGATATTCATCCGGCGATAGGGCTCATCTTCCTCCCTGAGGCTCACCGCCAGCTCATTATAACGGTTCCGGATCTCGCTCCGCTGGCCCCAGACCGGCTTCCAAGTCTCATCGAATGTGCGCCCGGCAGTACGCTCTATGGCAAGGCCGGTTTTCATGGGCGGCTCCCGCCTGAACGTGAATCCCATAGTCGAAGGCAGGATGACAGCCGCACCATCATAGGCGACCTCATAGTGGGGGGCCCCATCAACGACGGAGAACACGACGTCCAACCTCGAATCCGGCGAGCTTACCGCTGTCCCGTCAGTGCCGAGTCGCATACAACCTCCACCGAACAAAAGGACCGTGAGCACTAATATAAGCACTCTCCCGGTGACACGCTTGAAAAAGTCGACTACTCCAGGCTTCTCCTTGTTGGGCATGGTCACGTCTCCTCCGATTCATCCGGGATGGATTATGCCGTCTCCGAGCTTGCGTTGCAACCCCGTTGGACCCATCTCCGAATCAAGGCCCGAATCAAGGTGACAGCTTACTTAATTGCCGACGCGGCCTTCTTCTCCCCCCCCGAGACGACATACGATCCCAGAATGAACAGACCGAGTTTGTCGATGCTCAATACCCGGTAATCTGGTATCATGCCGCGAAAAGGACGGTGGCAGGAAACACCACTACTGGGACGGGGATGACCGATAGGACGGGCAAGAGCGAAAGGCAAGGCCGCTGGGAGCGGGTGTATGCCGTGGTGCGCCGCATCCCCCGGGGCAGCGTGGCTACTTATGGCCAGGTCGCTCACCTTGCAGGTCTCGGTGGAGATGCCCGACAGGTGGGCTATGCCCTCCATGCCCTCCCCGCTCGAAGCCGGGTCCCCTGGCACCGCGTCATCAATTCGCGCGGAGGCATAAGTCTTCATCCCAAGGGCGGTGGCGACGTGACACAACGTCTGATGCTGGAACGCGAGGGCGTGCGGTTCAATGCGGCGGGGAGGACTGACCTCACTCGTTTCGGCTGGAAACCTTCAGGGTGATTAGGAATACCCGCCTGCGTCGCTAAGCCGGTTCCCTGTCGCCGCGGTGCACCAATAGCGTCGGGGCCCTGCTCCCGACGTACAACCGCGCACCAGGCAATTCGGATTCGTCGTCACAGGAGTGACGGCGCTACGGACAAGGGCGGCACCGACGGCCCACACAGACCCGCCGTTACCACAGGAGTCGCAACGCTGCGCCTGGTTCCACTGGGAAAGGGGGGCCAGGCCCTGCTTGCAGGCCTGGCCCTCTAGCGCTTCATCTATTGGGAGATCACTACCTTGCGTGTTACTTCATCCGGACCACACCGCAGGCTCAGGAAGTAGATCCCGGCCCTCACGGCACCCCCGGTAGCCCAATCCACCGAATGATAGCCTGCCGGATAGTAACCGTCCGCAAGATCGGCGACCTGCCGGCCGGATACGTCGTAGACTACCAGCTTGACACTGCCGTCCTTAGGTATCCCGAACCTCACCGAGGTCCGCTCGCTGAACGGATTGGGATTCGCCCCCGCTATGACAACGCCCACCGGGACCTCCGGCTCCTGCGTGACCCCGGCCTGAGGATCGTAGATCTCGAAGTCGGCGTCGCTTACATCCTCACCGC
>CAZRAU010000005.1:6471-31625 GCA_964598025.1 uncultured bacterium | reverse complement strand
CACATTCCATGTCTCACCACCGTTGGGCACCGTCACCGTAACTTCAGGCGCTTCGCCGTCGGCAATCGTGAAGTCGGCGTCGCTTACATCCTCACCGCTATTCATCGCCGCATCGTAGGCGATCACCTTCACACGCGCCTGGGTCGTGGGCGCTACATCTACCTGCCAGTTGAATACACCGTCATTCGGCTCGCCCGTGGCTATCGTATGAGGATACGTGGCCCCGCCATCACTCGACAACAGAATGTCGATGGACGTGACACCGATGTTGTCGGTAGCGGTCCAGGTGATGTCGAAGAAACTATCCACATTCCATGTCTCACCACCGTTGGGCACCGTCACCGTAACTTCAGGCGCTTCGGTATCGCCCGCGGTCACCGTGGCCGATCCCTCATAGGGAAGATAGTTATGTTTGGTCACCGTCACATACATCGTACCCGTCGTTGTCGGATCGGGGCTGAAGGCCACAACCCCCGAAGGATTTGTCTCATCAACCAGATGGACCTCATCGCCCTTCCAGAGACAGACCGTCGCATCCGCCACAGGACTTCCACCGGAAGTTACCGTCACGGTAAAAGGAGAAACGCCGGTAGGAAGTGTCGCGTCGTGTGCCGCAATCAGACTCGCCGGCGTCTCGGTCCAGATAGGCATCTCGGGGTCGCCCAGCAGAGTGATCTCGTAGAGAGCATACCTCATGTAGTCGTCGACCTTCGAGTCCGGCACATAATAGTCCTTTGCATCGGCATGGGTCACACCCAGGTTGTAAAGATCGCTTGTAAAGAGGGCTCTGAAGAACTGCTGGTCATAAAGGTCGGATACACACTCGCCGGGATACCCGGGACATCCCCATCCATAGCGGCTGTTCCCGATAAAGGCTACACCACCGCCATCAGGGTTGTTTATCCAGTGTTCGGAGATCGTGTTATAGTCGATTGCGGAAGACCAGCAACCGCCGGTGTAGAAGACCCCAAACTCCGGGGCATTGCTGAGATCATCGAAATCATCGTTATAGAGGGCGCCGGGGCCGACCGACAGAACAGGGATATTGGCGTGCCCGTCATGGTTGATTATCGATTGCCCTGCATTCAGTGCGTTCATGGCACTCGTGTAGTTGAGATTTCCGCTAGACTCGTAGAGCTTGGTTATAGGATCGTAACGCGACGGCACATAGTCGTCATCGATCATGTCCTTGGCTATCCCGCCATCGGTGTAAGGGCTCGACCACAGTATCTCAGCCAAGAACAACATGTCCTCCAAGTAACCAGTAGGAAGGCTGGTGCTCCCACCGTTGCTCCCCTCATATATCAGAATCCTGTCGACGAAATTCGAGACCTGTGAAGCATTCGCTGCAGGTACCCGGCCTACATAGACATCCGAGTACATGTCAACATTGTCATCAGGATGTTCGCCCCACTTGGCGGGATCACCGCCGGCATTCCAGTCACCATCCATGTCAGAATAGTAAAGGTCACATGGGAGATAGATTTCTTCTCCACTCATTCCCTGCTCGGGAATATCACAGTAGCCTTCACGCACAGGAACATAACCGGTATCGCCTCCAATCAGTACATACACCGTTCCATGGTTCAGGTAGTAATCCTTTATGCAGTTCCTGATTTTCTCCTGATTGTCCGTCCCGGAATATGTGGAATAGACCCATGAAGTGGAGACTATTTCACACTTCAAGCCCTTCTTGGTCTTCCAGTCGACAAGCGGCTGATAGTCGCTCGCGACCCCCGATTCCGCGATCACAAGATAATCCACCGTGCCCGTCTGGAGCCGACCCACATCGCTTCTCACTGTGTGCGCTTCGACACTCTCCGGATTGATCACGAGCCGCTTCACCCGTTCCGTGAATATCCTCTCCCTGAGAGCATTCTCGGCGGGAATCTCAAGTGGCTCCTCCAGGGGTTCGGTAGAGAGCTCTATCCTGAAATGAGTCACCAGCTCCAGCTTGTGGTCCGCGGGGGTAAAGCGCAAGGGATACAAAACGAAGGTGGCAATCCTGTGGCCTGAAATGTCACCCTCGCCGACAGATTCCCCGATGACGTCCGGGTAAGGGTCGGACGACGAATAGATGCCCTGATCCGGCTCACTTAGCTTCCTGGGTTCCGTGGAGGACAGCCTTGATGGGGCACTCGCAGGATACACCCAGTAGTCTCCCTCGATGGTCTCCACCTCGACCGGGACTATTTCAAACGACCCGACCCTGGAGTCGGAGGGAATGGATATGGCAACCTTGTACATGGGAAGCATAGGACACGCCTCACGGGTCAGGAGTCTTCCTCCCTCGAGGCGCACGACGTCATAGCCGTCTTTGGATGTATAAGACAACATATCCTTCGTGAAGAACACATCATACGCGGCGCCCTGGACCGCGGCCGCAGCCAAAACCGGTGCCCCGGACGTGCCGGCCCCCATCAGCAGGAGAACTCCGGCGAGTAACAATGAAAGGACCGCAAGGTGCTTAGGCATGGCTACCTCCTTTTCGGTGTCTCTATCAGCACCATTTCTTCGCTTCCGAAACCACTCACAAAAACAAACAAACGAGCCCTCACGTGCTCGGCTGTCGGCTCAACCACCGGCGCTTACTGACTCTTTAAGCATGAATCACTTTGTACAGTATATCAGACCAAGCACCTCGTTTCAAGCTTCTTGACGGTGGTAGGGTAAGCGGCGAGCTACCGCCCTGGACGGATCAGCGATACATTGTGGATACCGGGGTCAGGTCTTGAAAATCGAATTCGATTTTCAAGATCTGACCCCTATGTGTTATGGTTATGGGGTTATGGCAGCAAACGACCGGTGGGACCACATCTGGGACGAGAAGCGCCGGGCCACATCCGGGCGGCTGGGATCCATCCTTGCCAAAGACATCATCCACCGGACGGTAGTGGGAATCCTCAGGCAGGAGGTCCCGGAGGCCCGGGGCAAACGGATACTGGAAGAGGGCTCGGGCACAGGCCTGGTGTCGCTGGATCTTGCCGGGCGCGGTGCCACTGTTTTCCTTCTGGATAAGTCGCCAGAGGCCCTGTCCTTTTCGAGGGGGGGCTTTGCAGGGACGGGTGTCGATCACCTCGCGACACAGGCATCGATAATCCACCTCCCCTTCGCCGATGAGTCATTCGACATCGCCTGGAGCGGCGGCGTTATCGAACACTTCCACAGGCAAGAGCAGATTGAGATCCTCAAAGAGATGCTTCGGGTCACGAGGCCCGAGGGCAGGATCGTCGTGATTGCCCCTTCGGCGGAGGCGCGCATCTACGGCAAGGCCAAGGCCCATGCCGACAGCCGGAAGGCCTGGCAGCCGGGGTATGAGATGCCGATATCGTCCCTTCGGGCGATCGTTGAGGCGGCCCGCGGGGAACTTGTGGGAGAATACCGGGTCGGCCTCCTGGCCGAGCTCCACTTCCTCAAGTACTACTTCGGTCGTTTCAAACCCCTAAGGTTTGCCTGGGCGGGCCTGGTCGAGATCCTGAGTCGCATTCTCGCACCCCTAAATCGCCGACCGGGCTACCTTCTGGTTTCAGTCATTAAGAGATGAGACCCGAGGACGGTTCGTCGCAGCGGGAGATGCGACGCTACGGGATACTGAAGAGGCGCTTGGTGTTCTGTTCAGTGAGGGTATCCACTTCTTCAACAGGGCGATCGAGAATGCGGGCGACGCGTTCCAGCACATAGCGTACATAGGCCGGCTCATTGCGTTTGCCGCGATAAGGGACGGGCGTAAGATAGGGGCAATCGGTCTCAATGAGAATTCGCTCTTCCGGGATGTGTCCCAGAATTTCCTCGGCCTTCTTGCCGTTGAAGGTTATGGGGCCGGCAAAAGAGATGTATAGCCCGACATCGATGCCCTGCCGCGCAAGGTTGACATCCCCCGAAAAACAGTGGAGCACACCCCGTGGGACACTCTCTTCTCTAAGCACCTGGACGGTGCGATGATGAGCGTCGCGATCGTGCACTATGATGGGAAGTTCGAGGTCCTTGGCCAGGCCTATCTGGAGCCGGAAAGCATCTTCCTGGGTCCGGCGGGGCGAGAGATCGCGGTAGAAGTCCAGACCGATCTCCCCGATTGCGACCACCCTGGGGCTTGAGGCCAGTTCCTCGAGCCGCCCTAGGGCATCTAGGGTCAGGGTCGTGGCATCATGGGGATGAATTCCCACCGCCGCAAAAACGTCCGGGTGCTTCTCGGCCAGGCCCACCCCGGCCTCGCTCGAAGCCATATCGAAGCCCACGGTGAGCATCGATGTGACCCCGGCGGCCCTGGCCCGCTCGAGCACGGCCTCGAGATCCTTACGATACACCTTTGCGGTAAGATGGGCGTGGCTGTCTATCATGGCGTGACCTTAGGGTGGTGTCAGGATATCATCGCACCCGGGGATGCTTCCCTGTCGGGGACCAAGACGATCACTCTGTCGCCGTCTGTGGC
Organism: uncultured bacterium; assembly: GCA_964598025.1. Classification (GTDB taxonomy): domain Bacteria; phylum Arandabacterota; class Arandabacteria; order Arandabacterales; family Arandabacteraceae; genus JALGWN01. The sequence continues at coordinate 27,196 of CAZRAU010000005.1, read as the reverse complement.
GGCAAGCAACATGCCCTGGGATTCAACACCTCTTATCGTTGCAGGCTTGAGGTTCGTAACGACTATGACGTTCTTGCCCGTCAGGTCTTCCGGCTCGTAATGCTCGGCTATGCCGGCAACGATCTGGCGTTCCTCACCGCCTATATCGATCATGAGCTTCATGAGCTTCTTCGCCCCGGGCACCATGCCGGCGCTCTTAATATGGGCCACCCTGAGGTCAAGCCGTCTGAACTCCTCGATATCCAGAAGCTCCTTTGCCTCTGCCCCGGGCTCCCCTGCTTTGCCTGATGGCTTCTCCCTGTCCACGGCATCCTCCTTCATCTCGATTCTCGGGAAGAGGGGCTTGAGATCGCCCAGCCTGCCGGAAACCTCATCCCACGAATCCTGCCAGGTGAGCACTTCGTCATATGTTGTCTCCGCTATCCGCTTTTCTATCCCAAGCGCGTCCCAGATGCCCTGGGCCTTGGTTGGCATAAAGGGGAAGAGCAGCACCGCTGTCTGCCGCAGGACCTCGGCCACGGTGAAGAGGACCTCGGCAGCCTCCGGCTTGCCGCCCTCCTGCTTCATCAACCCCCACGGAGCCCGCTCTTCTATATGGCGGTTGGCCGCCCGCACAACCTTGAAGATCTCGGCAATCCCATTATGGATCTCATACCCGTCCATGAAAGCGAAGTAGGCATCCCGGGTCTCGGCGCACACCTGTTTCATCCCGTGATCGGCGCCGCCTGACCGCTCGGCCTCTCCGGGTATGTTGCCTCCGAAATACTGTTTGAGCATGCCGCAGGCCCGGCTCAAGAGATTTCCCAGATCGTTGGCGAGCTCCGAGTTATAACGTTGAATAAACTGCTCCCAGGAAAAGTCGCCGTCCTTGCCGAAGACCACTTCGCGCGCCAGGTAATACCGGAGCGCGTCGGCCCCATACCTCCCGGCGGCATCAAGAGGCTCCACTATATTCCCCAGGGTCTTACTCATCCGCTCGCCCCGGAAATTCACGAAGCCATGGCCGTGAATGGCGCGGGGGAGCGCAAGCTCCGCACTCATGAGCATCGCCGGCCATAGGAGACAGTGGAAACGCGTGATGTCCTTGCCGATGATGTGAAGGTCGGCAGGCCAGTACCTGGAGAACTTCTCCTCGTCATCGGGAAAGCCCAGCGACGTCAGGTAATTCGTCAGGGCATCGAACCAGACGTAAAACACATGATCGGGCCGGGTGGGCACCGTAATACCCCAGGCATCGCCGGCACGCGATATACTCACGTCGCTCACCCCGCCCCGGATGAAACTGGTTATCTCGTTTCGCCTGGATTCGGGCTGGATGAAATCGGGATTGGCCTCTATGTGCTCGAGCACCCGATGGGCATACTTGGAGAGCTTGAAGAAGAGATTTTCTTCCTCTATCCACTTGGGTTCCTTGCGGTGGTTGGGGCACTTACCATCCACCAGGTCCTCTTCCTTGAGGAACCCCTCACATGAGACACAATACCAACCGGCGTACTTGGATTCATAGATGTCGCCCTTGTCGTTTATTCTACGGAAGATCTCCTTAACAGCCTTCTCGTGCTGCTTCTCGGTGGTCCGCACGAAGCGATCGTAGGATATCTCCATCCCCTGCCAGGTGTTTCGAAAAACATCGGCCATGCGCCCCGTGAACTCTTCGGCCGAGAGGCCCTTGGCCGCAGCCCCCTTGAGCACATTTTGCGAGTGCTCGTCGTTACCCATGGAAAAGAACACATCCCGCCCTTTAAGCCGCATGTGCCGCACTATGATGTCGGCGCAAACTTTTTCATAGGCGGTGCCCAGATGGGGGACGTTGTTGGCGTAGTCAATGGCCGTGGTGAGATAAAACTTACGCTTCATCTCCCTCCTCTTTCTGGCTATCCCGCTTCTGCCGCTTGATCAGGCGCTTGGCCAGCCCCGGCTTCTTGATCTGATCGAGGGTGATGCGCATCTCGTTGCCTTCATCGTCCTTGACGTGGAGGGCCTGGGCAAAGATATCAAGGCCAGTCACCGTGGCCTCCCCGTAAACGGTCTCCACCTTCATCCCGACCTTGGGCAGCCGCTTCGCCACCTGCATGTAGTAGTCTCTCTCGTAAGCGAGACAGCACATCAGGCGCCCGCAGGCCCCCGAGATCTTGGTGGGACTCACCGAGAGGCTCTGGTCCCTGGCCATCTTGAGGGTCACCGGTTCGAATTCCTGGAGGAAGGTCGTACAACAGTACTTTCTGCCGCACGACCCGATTCCCCCCAACCTCTTCGCCTCGTCTCTTACACCGATCTGCCTGAGTTCGATCCGGGTCTTGTAGATCGCGGCAAGGTCCTTGACGAGTTCCCTGAAATCCACGCGCTCGTCCGCCGTAAAGAAGAAGGTTATCTTGCTCCCGTCGAGCAGGTATTCAACATCCACCAGCTTCATCTTGAGGCCCCGGCCGGCGATCTTCTCCTCACATACCTTCCGGGCTTCGTTCTCCTTGCGCTTGTTTTCCTCAAAGGAGGTCATGTCATCATCGGTTGCTTTGCGGAGGATCTCCTGAGTCACGGTCCGCACATGGGTTATCTTCTCAAGATCCGGGCCCGACCGTATTATCTTGCCCATATCACGGCCCCGCTCCACCTGCACGACGACATAGTCACCGACATCTATGGATAGATCCTTGGCGTTGACGAAGTAATCCGTGCGTTCACCCTTGAACTCAACCTGCACTATGCGTTTCACATTCTGGTCATTCATTTCCCCACCTCCCCATCTATTTTAAGAGCCACCCCGTGGGATCGAGGGGCTGCCTGCCCTGCCTGATTTCGAAATGGAGCACTGCGCCCTCCGGGGTGCTCGTCTCGCCGACGGTCCCCACGGCATCCCCTTCCCTGACGGGGTATCCCTGCTTTACCATAATCGACTCCAAATGGCCATAGAGCGTGTAAAACCCGCCGCCATGGCTTATCACAACACAGTTCCCGAAGCCCGAGAGCATGCCCGCAAAACTGATGTTCCCGCGGCCTACGGACCGTATCTTGGTCCCCGGCAGCGTCCTTATGTCTATGCCGTTATTCCGGATGATGGTCCCGAAGAGCGGGTGCGTCTCTACGCCGAACTCGCCGACCACCGTTCCCTCGCAGGGCCACATCAACCTGCCCGGCCGGCCCTCAAAAGGAGTCCCCTCGTAACGGGTCTCTTCGTGCTTGGCATCGAGATTGCCTAAGAGATCCTCCAGATTCCGGCTTGCCTCCTCGAGTTTCGCGGCCAGGTTTTCATAATAATAACGCTTCTCCTTGAGCCGCGCCACCAGGGCATCCCTTTCCTCCTTCTTGAGCTCGAGGTTCCGGGTTTCCTGACGCACCTCCGCTTCCACCTCTTCTATCCGTACCTTCTTGAGCTCGATATGATCCAGCAGCACTCGGCGGGTCTCCACTCTGTCCTCGAAGACCCCGATGAGCTCGAGGTCGTGGTCGGCCACCATCGAAAGATAGTAGATGCGCTTCGCGAGATCGGCAAAGGTTCTGGAGAGCAGGACCACCTCCATCACCTCTACCCGCCCGAACTTGTATATGGCCCTGAGACGCTTGGCGAGCATCTCTTCGGCGGTGGAGAGGCGCTGTTCGGCCGCGCCGAGTTCCCGCCTGGTGACTTCCAGATCACCCAGCAGCACAGCTTTCTTCTCGTCGAGCTTCTCCAGCAGGTGGCGGTTCACCTCCATCTCCTCATTGATGCGCTGGATATCCCCGAGAAGATCATGCTCCCTGCCGGCAATCTCTGCGGCCTGGCTGCGTTTCTCCTCGAGGTCTCTTCTTAAACGATCGAGTTCGGTCTCTTTTTGCTGTATCTCCTGCTCTATGGCCGTGTTTGAAAAGAGGCCCTCGGCGTCACTCCCCTTGTCCGAAGCCGAAGGCGAGGTGCCCGGAAGCGCTTCCTGGGCATAGGCGGAAAAGAGCGGCGCCGCCGCGAGAAATGCGGCGGCGATCGCGACCGCAACGAGTCTTCGCCTCATCTACTCTTTCTCCCACAGGAACGATCTGACCGAAAGCCAGCTTCCAAGCACCGCGACCAGGATGCCGAATACGGCAAAGAAGACAATCATGCCCCAGGGCATGAATACCGCCTGGGGCACCTTGACATCCACCACACGGAAGCCGAGATAGAGCATGCCTGTAGAGAGGACTATCGATACAGCGCCATGGATCAGACCCTCCAGAATAAACGGGGCCATCACGAAGAAGTCGGTTGCCCCGACAAGTTTCAACACCCTTATGAGATCGCGCCTTGCGAAGAGGGTGAGCCTCACCGTATAGGACACCGTCACTACTGCGGCAATACCCACTACCATACCCACAGCGATATCTACCAGGGCGAAGACCCTTACCATCCTTTCCAGGATGGTGATCCAGCCCCGGCCGTAGCTTATGTCCTCTACGCCTTTCATCTGCTCGATCCGCTCGGCGACGCTTATCACGCGATCTTTGAGCCTGTACTGAGGTTTGAGGACTATCTCCAAGGATGCCGGCAGCGGGTTGTCATCAAGAGCATCCAGGATGTAGCTTCTGGTTCCGAATTCGGTTTTCAGGCGCTCGAGCGCCTCGGTCGGACTGACATGCCGGATTTGCTCGACAAATGGGATGTTCTTAATCTCGGCTTCGAGAGAGTCTGCACCGGCAGCGGACACGCCGTCTTCAAGGAAGGCCACTATCTCGACCTTTTCATGCGCGAACCTGAGGATCTCTCTCAAGTTGGCGGTCGCCAGAAGGAATATTCCGAAGATCAGAAGCGTACAGGTCATTATTATGATGCAGGCCACCGACATGAAGCCGGCGCGCTTTATGCCCGTCACCGCCTGTGTCAGGTGGTACATGGTTGGTCTCCCCCCTCGGCTGTCGCCCCGATCCCGTCGTCCACCATCTTCCCATGTTCCAGCCTGATCACCCTCTTGCCCAACTTCTCTGCATGCCGGATGTCATGAGTGGCCACCAGAACCGACGTGCCCCCGCGGTTAATGTCCACCAGAAGATCGAATATCTGCTCCGCAGTCACCGGGTCGAGGTTGCCGGTAGGCTCATCGGCGAGCAATATCGAAGGCCTCAAGGCCATGGCCCGCGCTATTGCGATGCGCTGTTGCTCGCCACCCGAGAGCTTCAGCGGGAACTGGTGCCGCTTCGAGGAAAGCCCGACCGAGTAGAGCACGCTGTTCACCCGCTTTCGTATGGAGCTCTCCCGCCGCCCCACGGCCCTCAGGGGCAGCACTACATTCTCGAAGGCCGTGAGTTCCTTTAAGAGCTTGAATTCCTGGAACACCACCCCCACTTCCCGCCGGAGCAAGGCTATCTCCTTCCGGCTTATGGAACTCGACTTGTGTGTTCCGACCCGGACCTCACCCTCGCTCGGAAACTCATCCATGTAAATCATCTTGAGGAGAGTGCTCTTGCCTGCCCCCGACGGCCCCGTAATGAATGCGAACTCACCCTTGTCCAGACTCAGGGTGATATCATCCAGAGCTACGGTGCCCTCCTTGTAGAGCTTACTTACATTCTCGAGTTTAACAAGCATGATCGAACCTCTTCACGATCCTGACACACTCCAGAATGGCCCCTGCCATACTCCGGGCCGAGGCCTTCCCCGTCCCTGCGAGATCGAAGGCCGTGCCATGCCCCGGCGAGGTTCTCACCACCGGAATCCCCAGCGTGATATTGACGACGTCGCCATGCCCCTTGAGCTTAAGGGGTATCATACCCTGGTCGTGGTACATGGCTATGATGGCGTCGAAGCCATCGGCAATAGTCGGCCTATAGATAGAATCGGCAGCAAAGGGCCCTTCTACACAAATACCTTCATCCCGCGCGGCCCTCACGGCCGGCTCTACTACCTCCCTCTCCTCCCGCCCCAGGCGCCCGTTCTCACCGCAGTGGGGGTTGAGACATGCCACCCCGAGTCTGGCATTTGCTATTCCCATATATATCCCCAGATACTTCTGAGCGATCCGGAATTTCCTGAGGAGGCCCGTCCGGGTCAGTTTCCCGGCAGCGTCCGAGTGGGGCACATGGGTTGTGGCGAAGACGACCCTTAAGTTCCCGTTCATAAGCATCATCGCATAGTCCTGCGTGCCGGTGAGCCGGGCAAGGATCTCTGTGTGCCCGACCATGCCATAGCCTGCATGTGCAAAGGACTCTTTGGAAACGGGGGCGGTCACGATACCCCGCACCCTCCCGAGGAGCGCCAGCTTGACTGCTTCCTCAACCGCCCTCCCGGCTGCGCGCCCTGCACGAAGTGAAGGCTCGCCCACAGGAGGTTTTCCCGAGAGCCGGGCCACATCATATACATAGACGCAGTCACCTGAGGCCCTTCCGAGGATGTTCGCCCGTCGCAGGCTGACCGGGATACCGAGGCCCCGTGCCAACTCCCGAAGAAACCTAAGATCACCGACCACCACCGCCCGGCAGGCTTTCTTCACAGATGCCCTGGCGAGAGCCTTGAGGGTGACCTCCGGGCCGATGCCGCCGGCATCGCCCATGGAGACAGCTACCAAGGGCCGGGCGTCACGACACCGATCTCCGGGGCTGGACTCACGAATAGCGGTCTTTATACTCATGTTCTATGATTCTATAGAAGGCTTGGCCGTTTTCCTTCTTGCAGTTCCGTGTCGGAAGGCCCAGCACCTCGATCTCCATGCGCTCCATCGCAAGATCGATCTCCAGCATGCGGCCCGGCCCGACCTCTTTGCCTGCCCTGGCGGTCCTGCCGTCCATCTTGACCAGGCCTTTGTCACAGATATCCTTGGCGAGGCTCCTTCGCTTGACGAGCCCGACTTTTTTCAAGAAGACATCAAGCCGCACTCAGGCTCACCCGGCTAGAATTCCATCCGTTTGACGTAGATCTCTTTCCTGGCCCCCTCCAGCCATTCATCGAACAGACCCTCCCGCATCCTGGACTCGATCACGTTCCTTATCCAGGCCTTCGCCTCATCGAAGCTGGGCTTGCGGCTTGCCGTTCTGGAAACCAGTTTGATGATCTGGAAACCCCGGCCCGTTCTCACGACATCGGAAACCTCTCCCGGCGAGAGCGCCGCGAGCGTCATCTTGTATGCATCATCCAGTGCATCGACTTCGATCTCGCCCACATAGCCGCCGCTCTCGCGCGTATCCGGATCATTGCTATACTCCCGCGCCATGGCTTCGAAACTCTCGCCTGCCGCTATCCGGTCCCTGACCTCATAAGCCTGCCGCGCCGCACGTGCGGTGTCACTCTTGTCCGGATGAAGCTCTATGAATATATGCCGGAGCGTGTAGGTCTCACCGTCCTTGGCATCCACCTTGACTATCTCGATGCCATAAGGGGTCCGCACCGGGCTGGAAACCTCTCCCGGCTCCAGGCCCGCGGCTATCTCCGCAAGGCCCGGCTGGAGGTCCTCGATGGCTACGGTCCCGATAAGACCGCCCTGCTCTTTGGTCGGCATATCCTCGGAGGTCCGGCGGGCAACATCCTCAAATGCTTCCCCGCTTCCCAGCATTTGCAGAATGCCGTCAACCCGGTTGAGTACCTGATCTTCCTTCTCGGGCGACATCCGCGGCACTATGATGATATGAGAGAGACCGACCACCTCGGGAGTACCAGGTATGGAATCGTACTTGTTGTCATAGAAGTCCTTCAGCCGCCTCTCCTCAACCATCACGTTCCTGAAGGTCTGGGTCATGAACCGGGAAACCAGAAGCTGGTCCTCGATATCCTTCCTATACTGGGCCTTGAAACCCTGAAGGGTCATACCCTGACGCTCAAGCTCAGCCGCAAATGCCGCGTCGGAACCCGCCGCCTTCACAAGATCGGCCAGCCAGTCATCGAGCGCATCTTCGACCTCCGTCCGGGTGACTTCCAGGCCGTCTTTGCGGGCTTTGGCTATCACGATGCGCCGTTCGATAACGCTTTCGATGATCTCCCGGCGCAGCATCCGGAGCTCCGATGAATCCCTGGGGAGCGACTCCCCCCGCATGTTTCTCAGGTAAAGATCCTCCTCGACCGCATCATCCACCTCACTCAGGAAGATCGGATCTTTCTCAACAACGGCCACAATGCGGTCCACAACCTCCTGGGCGACCGCAAGGCCGGCCTGCATGGTGGAAAAAAGGACGAACACAACCAGCACTCCAAGCGAGATTCTCAACCGTCTTGCCCCCTCGTTATCAGCGCACACACCTGAGCCGGTAACCACCCGGCACTCACACCACCCACTAAAGGAGAATCAGCCAAACGGTACCAACATGCAAGTACAAACTAATAATCGCCCCGGCCGCCGACACTGTGGGGAGGCCCCTGGATCGTCCCGCGGAACAGCTTTTATTTCCGGCTTACCCCCTCATTCTCGCTTGACATGCTCTGCATAGAATCACACTATCAATGAAACAGAGGGAATGGAAATGACGGCTCACTGTGATTAAGAAGACTCGTAAGCAAATGGCGCTTGAGAGATCTATCCTGACCCATCTTGAGGGCAAATCCGCCGAGGTTGCAAAGTCTATTTTCAATGATGTTGAGGTCCAGACGCTTCAGGATTTTGCCAATACCGTTTCGATAAAGCGCCTTGGGTATAATGATCATGGCCCGGTTCATATGAGAACTGCCGCCCTGAATGCCCTCATTATGTTTGACCTTCTGCATAACGCAGGCATCAAGTTCAATCTTGAATCAGAGCGTATGGGCACATATGAGGACAGCAAAGTATGCGTGCTGGCAGCTTCACTTCTTCACGATGTCGGCATGACCGCGACCCGTGACCATCATGAGATCATTGGGATAATATTCGCTGAACCTATTATACGCCGTCTGCTCGATGCCATCTATCAAGACAATGTTCCTAAGAAAACGATTTTGAAAGCAATGATCATCGAAGGTATCTTCGGGCACATGGCCACAGAAACGATATATTCTCTGGAAGCAGGTCTCGTGCTTATTGGCGATGGTTGTGACATGGAAAAAGGGCGTTCCCGCATCACAACACTTCTCTCTCAACAGCCGCGAGTCGGGGATATTCATAGGTATTCTGCAAGCTCTATCCAAAAAGTGAATATCCTGCCCGGAAACAAGAAACCCATAAAGATATTGATAGAAATGTCGCAGTCTGCCGGATTCTTCCAGATTGAGGAAGTACTCTTCCCGAAGATCATCTCGAGTCCCGTCAAGCCCTATATTGAGCTTTTCGGACAGGTCAAGCACAGAGATATGATGCAGTATCTGTAGTCGGTTCCCATCCCAGAACTTCCTACTGTATTCAGATCAGGGGAGCGGCAGAAAAGTCGGGGCGCGGAACAGCTCCATGGTGCAAGATGCTTGCACTCAGACAGCACCTCGCATGCGGAGGTGACACCCCGGCGCGAAGAACGTTCACGACCATCATAGTACCATTCTGCGAAGAGCCCGATCTCCTCCATCGGCCGGGATTTGCTTGGCCTGAGCTCCTACATCGGGCCCGGAGCCCTTGCGGATATGGGTAGCCCCTCGATTTGTTTTCACATCGGCGATATCGATATGGTATAATTGGGGCAATCGGAGCTGGGCATGGGTCCCATTCTAGAAAAGGCGCCGCAAGCGTGCCGGCTGTAACCTCGGGGCCGGGGGTGGCCCTGTCGACCATGGTGGTGCAGATGACACCCGGAGTGTGGAAAGCAATCATATGCCTGGCACTGCCCTTGGTGCTTGCGGTCTCCCCGGGCGCCGCCTGGGCCGGCGCCAACCGGGATGCCAAGGTTGCCGTCCATTTGCTGCCCCATGATGATGCCCGGACATGCTCCGGGGATTTCCCCGTGATCTCAGACTGCAACGGCATATCGACTACATGCGGCTGCTGCGGTGGTGTGGACGTATTCCCCGTGTTCTTTGGTATTGAAGAGTGCTTCGGTGTCGAATACGGACTCACCTGGCCTGGTTCGGCGAGCTGCACGTTCACGACTTGTAGCGACCTTCACATAGGCGATATCTCGCAACCGGGGGACGGCATCTCCCAGGTGTGGTTCGGCTGCAAGACCACGCCGGCGCTGATTCCGGGGTTCGGCTGGATCGATTTCACCCAACCGGTCCGGATCTGCGTGGCCCCGCACCCCCATACCGGTGTCATATACATCATCGATTGCGGCGAGCAATTGGATGAGCCCGTCGCGAACTTCTGTGCGGGAGTGTGCGGCGCGACCGGAGACGATCCGTGCGAGACCGTCTTCCTGCCTCTCGCTCTGGAGAAGGACGACGGCATGGGGGGCGCTTGTGTCTCGGCCGGAGACTCGATCGACTATGTTATCTCATACCAAAACGACCGGAACCTCGATGATGTCCACCGCGTCGTCCTGACCGATGCCCTGCCCTCTGAGACCGAGTTTCTTTCCTGTTCGGCCGGCGGTGGCTATGACGCCTTCGACCACACGGTCACCTGGAATCTCGGAACGCTTGCAGGCGGCAGCTCGGGCACGGCAGAGGTCATGGTGACGGTCGGCGACTTCGTCACACCGGAAGGAGCTCTGGAGAACCGGTGTACCATCACAAGCGACGAAACCGCTACCACACAAGTGACGGAACATACGGATGTCTGTCCGCAGATATACGAGCCGCTCGGCCTCGGCAAGCAGGATGACAGTGGAAGCAATTGTGTCAGTCCCGGACACAGCATGACCTATACGCTTTCATACGACAACGCTTCCAATCCCTATGATGTCCATGATGTCGTCCTGATCGACGATCTTCCGGCTGATCTCGAATACGTTTCTTGCTCGGGCGGGGGAATCTACGACGACTTCGACCATGCCGTGGCGTGGGACTTAGGCACCCTGGCGGCTGGCGAGGCGGGCCAGGTCGATGTTCTTGCCAGGATCGAGGACACCGTCACGGGTGGAGCCGAGATATGTAATCGGGCCGAGATCACAGCTTCCGAGACATCGACAACCGCCGTCACGGATTGCATCATTGTGTGTGCGGACCTGATTTCCATCGACCTCACCAAAACCGGCCTCATCGACAGCACGTGCGCCGATCGGGGAGACGCCATTGTATATGACATAGCCTATGAGAATCCCAATGCAACCGAACTGCAGGGTGTGCGGTTGACCGATCTTCTTCCGGGTGGAACCGAGTTCATTGCCTCCACTCCGGGCGGCGCTTACGAACCTTCCACACACACTGTAATCTGGGAGATCGCCTCGCTTCCGGCCGGTGAGGGTGGGACCATAGAGATCGTAGCCCGGGTCAAGGCCGATGCAACCCCCGGAACGTCTGTAACCAACCGATGTGAGGCCGTTGCCGAAGGGGTGGCGACCTCGGCCGCCGAGGCGGCTGTCGACGTCTGCCCCGTGGCGCCGCTGAACCTTGCCAAGACCGACGGGCGCGGCGGCGGATGCATATCGCGGGGGGCGGGGATGACCTACGCGATTTCCTATGACAATCAGGCCAATTCCGATGACGTGTACGATGTGACCCTGACCGATTATCTCTCCCCGCGCACGGAGTTCAAGTCAGCCACAGACGGCGGCGTCTTTGAGGCGGGCAGCCACAAGGTGGTGTGGGACCTCGGTATACTTCCCGGAGGCGCGGCAGACACCGTCGAACTGGTCGTGGAAGTCAGAAGCACGGCTACACCCGGATCGCGCATCGACAACAGATGTGAAATCGAGGGTACCGGGACGGGCGTGACCGAAGCCGCCTCAAGCGTCACGGTGTGTCAGGGAGGCGAATTCGATTTCAAGGCGGCGGTTCACGTGATGGACCACAACGACCGTCGGACGTGTACGCGCGATATGCCGACGATCACGAAATGCGGCGATATCCGGACAACCTCGGAGGCCTACAGTGTCGATGCCTTCCCGGTCTTTTTCGATCTGGAGGAGTATATGGGGCTCGAGTACGGCCTCTCATGGTGTGACAGCGACTCCTGCGAGGCCGCCATATTCACAAGCTGCAGCGACTTCGCCATCGGCAACATAGAACATTCCGGCGACGGCGTGTCCCAAGCCTGGATGTCATGTCAATCCGGACCCGCAATCGCCGGCTGGGCATGGATCTATGCCACTGGACCTTCGCTCATATGCATAGAGCCCCACCCCATCAGTTGGGCTATCCATGTTCTTGGTTGCTACGAGAATTTCGGGACCCCGATGGTCACCTTCTGCGCAGGGGTTTACGGCAAGATCGGCGACGATCCCTGCCAAGCCTGCAGTACCGTCCCAACCACCTGGGGCGGCATCAAAGCCATGTTCCGCTGATTGACGGCAAGTACACCGCGCTAACCCCGGCACAAGGTCTGTACTATCCCATGGCAGGTCGGCGTGAGAGGCAAGCATACAAGCCCGACACCGAAGTCGCCGACGTGTATTGGAGCTCGGAGCCTTGGAGGCTGTGCGGAATCATGAAGATGACCAATGTGACAGCCGATGCGGCAACGATCCACCAGCGCGCATTGGCATTCCTCCATACGGCAATCAGGGCCAGCACCCATGTGCCGAAGGCGATCAGGGTCTTGTTGTCCGTAAGGTCCAGGCCCACTGGGAAGCCGGTCCAATAGGTGCCGAAGGCATACCTTTGGACGATGGGACCGAAGATCATGCCGCCGGCAAACATCAAGGCCGCTGACAGAATCGCATAGGACCCCATACGCCTGCCGCGGGACACGGCTTCCACTCCTGCCCTCGTGGAGATCAGCATGCCGAAGAACATGAACAGGACGTGAGGGACCAGCACAATTGTAGGAACATCGCCCTTAAAGCGCGTCACGATGTTCTCGTCCGGCGGGATCATCCGGGTCTCGCCGACCGATGTCAATTCAACATGGTATTCGATCTTGCCGGCCGGCGGCTGATGGGGCAGGCTGCCCGAAAGACGGCCGTCATCTCGCAGTAGCGGCTGCCGCGCCCAGGCATCGCCGGTCTTGTGGCGGCGCCAGACGAGCGTTCCGGTCATCGACCTGTCGGGCACACCCAAGGCGACCGGCTGATCACCCGGGCCACCGTGACTTCTCAGCAACTCATAGGAGATCTCACTGCCTTGGAATTCGACCGTGCCGCTCACAGGATAAGTGGGCCCGGTCACGCGTTGATAGACTGCCGAGGTCAGAGTGATGACGATTGCCAAACCCCAAAAACCTATACTGCGGCCCATTATGCTCTCCATCCTACGGTTCGGTATTCAGATGTGCAACGGTCGGCTACGGAGAGCCGACGCTGCAAGACCGCCACATGCGAGTAAGCCTCGGAGGGGCACCATTCGCCGCGACGGGAGTCACGACACTCCGGTTTGGCGCTCCGGCGAAGGTCCGTCAAACGGAGACCTGACCCCTTAGTCGCGGAGCGAGGCGAAGTCGATTTCGCTCAGGGGCTCGGGGTAGATCTCCACGTCATACTCGGTCATCTTGCCGGCGATCCATGCCCCGAAAGCCTGGTCTTGCTCCAACTGGACCACACGCTGCCCAAGCATCTGCTTGATTTCGTTGAATCCCAACTGCTCCGAGTCTATCTTATCGAGGACCTTGATTATAACGTACTCGCCGGGCATGAATCCCGCGGGCATGGGGATCGGACGTGAATAACGGCCTTCCCCTGTGCTCTCGACCAATTCCAGAATATCCGGGAAGGCTTCGAGCTGCCGGTTATACAGTATGCTCCTGAGCTCCCCGCCCTGCTCGCCGCTCATCTCGTCAAAGGACCTCTCCCTGGCCAGACCGGCGAAATCCCCGCCGGCCTGAAGCTCTTCATATATCGCCTGTGCCTCTGCCTCGGTCTCGGTGGTTATGACCGCCAGCTTTGCACCTGCTTCGCTCACCAGCTCTTCTTTGTGCTCGTCGTAGAAATCCTGGAGTTTCTGCTCATCCACCTCGACATCTTTTACCACCTGCTGGTACATCGCCGTAACCAGAGCCTCTTCGGTGGCCCGCTCGGCGGCCCGGACGACCTCGGGACGCTGGTCGTACCCCTCACTCCGGATCTCACGCATCCAGAGCTCTCCGCCTATAAAATCGTCTACGATGGTCTTGATTGTCTCGGCATCCGTCCCATAGGCGGGTCTCAAGTACTCCGGCTGGGCCGTGACCCGTTCAACGTAAGTCCTCACGCGCCATTCACCGCCATCATACTCGGCAAGCACTCTGCTCATCTCTTCATCCGAGAATTGTGGTATCAGGCCGGGGGCGGCCACGCCCGGATAAAGCGCCCGGGTCTTCTCAACGACCATGTTCACAACATCATCATGGAACTTGACTCCGTACTTGCTCTTAAGTTCGGCCGCCAGGGCCCGCTGGAGCGCGGTCTCCTTGCGGGTCCTGACCATCGATATCAGACCCTGCCTGAGGGCCTCGAAGTCGGGGGGCTCGGAATCATCCCTCTCGTACACTTTGACCAAGATATAGTGTCCACCGTATTCGATGGGATCGCTGACCTCACCCACTGCCATCTTGGAGACCATCTCCTCCACGCCGGCCGGGAGTGTGCCGAGGGCCCTCACGCCGATGTCACCTCCCCTGCTTCTCGACGCATCGATCGAGTGATTCGCGGCGATTGTCTCGAAGGCCTCGCCCGCCGCAATCCTCGCGGCCAGCTCCCGGGCCAGAGCGCGCGACCTCAGGAAGATCCACCCCAGGTGGTATCTATACCGCTGCATATCATATAGGTCCTTGAGCTCCTGTTCCGATACATCGACCTTGGACCTCACCCTATCGTCGTAGTACATCTCCCAGGCCTTGCGCTGGGTTGCGCTCTGTCGCGCCTGCTGCACTTCGGGGAGCACGTCCAACCCCATCTTGACGGCCTCCCGTTTCAGTATCTCCTTGCTCAGAACGTCCCGGACGAATTGTTCCTGTTCTTCGATGGTTGCAAGTACCGGCCTCGCCCCCGGGCTTATCGCTAGGTATTCATCCTTGATCATGCCGGCAGTGATGACATCATCTCCCAGGCGGGCAACCACCTTCTCCTCACTCTTGGAACAGGAAAGCGCTAGCCCCATAACCAACACCAGGCACGCCATCAGCATCGTTTTGGTCATATCAATCTCTCCTTCCTTTCGCGCCAAACTATCATAACCCCAGAAGGGCGTTCAATACCTTTCTTGCGGCGCCAAGGCGTGAAGCCCCACGGTCGGGCACGTGACACAACTTGATGACCGGCCTCTCCACAGCCTGGAGCTCTATGTCCATCCCGGCCTTGACGATTCTCTCGATGTCTTCCATGGGGAACCGCTTGGCTTTCTCGGCCTCTAACAGGATGGTCGAGGCCCTGATGACGGCACGCTCGATTCCGGCCTTGCCCGCCAGTATCCTTATCTTCTGAAACTCCAGCAGGTTCCGGGCCTGGTCCGGAATCCTGCCATAGCGGTCGATGAGCTCCCCTTTGAGATCATCGACATCGGAGATCTCTCTGGTCTCCACCAAACGCTTATAGAATATCACGCGTTGTTTGGCATCTTCGACATAGGTGTCGGGGATGAAGGCGGGGAGATCGGTCTCCACCGTGGTGGCCACGCGCGCCTCGAGCGGCTCGCCCTTGAGCTCTTTGACCGCTTCTTCCAGAAGTCTGCAATAGAGGTCGAATCCGACTTCCGCTATGTATCCGCTTTGCTGCGGTCCCAGGATGTTACCGGCCCCGCGTATTTCAAGATCCCGCATGGCGATCTTGAAACCCGACCCCAGATCGGTGAATTCGGTCAGGGTCTTCAGGCGCTTGCGTTGGTCATCCGTAAGATGCTTGCGTTTGGGAACCAGGAGATAGGCGTAGGCCCGATGGCGCGACCGGCCGACCCGGCCCCTGAGCTGATAGAGCTGTGCCAGGCCGAGGGTGTCGGCGCGATTGACCACAATAGTGTTCACATTGGGTATGTCCAGCCCGGACTCCACTATCATTGTTGAGACCAGGATATCGTACTTGCGTTCGATGAAATCAAGCATCACGCGTTCCAGTTCGCGTTCGTGCATCCGGCCGTGGGCGATGGCTATCCGCGCCTCGGGCAGAATCTCCGCCACGTGGCCTGCCACCGTGGCAATGGTCTCGACTCTGTTATGGACGAAGTAGACCTGACCTCCCCGGTCGAGCTCCCGTAAGACCGCGCTCAGGATCACTTCATCATCGAATTGCACGACTTCGGTTTCCACCGGGAGCCTGTCTTTGGGCGGGGTGTCTATGACCGACATGTCGCGGGCGCCGAGAAGCGCCATGTGAAGCGTTCTCGGTATAGGAGTCGCGGTGAGGGTGAGAACATCAAGCGTCGCCCTCATCTTCTTGAAAGTCTCCTTGTGGGCCACACCGAAGCGCTGCTCTTCATCTACGATCACGAGCCCCAGATCCTTGAACTCGACGTCCTTCTGAATCAGCCGGTGCGTACCGATAACGATATCCACCGTGCCCGCACCGAGGCCCTCGACGATCTGCTTCTGCTCTTTACGGGTCCTGAACCTGCTCAGCATCTCGACGACCACAGGGTATTCGGCGAGCCGCTCGGTGAAAGTATAGTAGTGTTGCTGGGCGAGCACGGTCGTGGGGACCAGTACCGCAACTTGCTTGCCGTCCATCACCGCCTTGAAGGCGGCCCTTATTGCAACCTCGGTCTTGCCGTATCCCACATCCCCGCACACCAGCCGGTCCATGGGTTTGCGGCTCTCCATGTCGGCCTTGATCTCCTGCGTGGCGCGCATCTGGTCGGGAGTGTCCTCGTATATGAAAGATGCTTCGAGCTCCTTCTGCCATCTGGTGTCGGCCTTGAATGTATAGCCCGGCCTGGCCCGCCTCAGAGCGTAGATCCGGATGAGCTCCTCGGCCATCTCCTTTATGGCTCTCTTGGTTCGCTGCTTGATGCGTTCCCAAGCCACGCCGCCGAGCTTGCTTAAGGCAGGAGGTTCGCCGTCTTTGCCGATATACTTCTGAAGCAGGTCCAGTTGATCTATGGGCACGAAGAGCTTGTCCCCGCCGTGGTAATAGACCAGGACACATTCGGTCTCGCGGCCCTCCACGGTGAGGGCACGGACACCGCCGTATTGGCCGATGCCGTGATTGACGTGGACCACAAAATCCCCCGGATTGAGCGCCCGGTAACTGGATATCGGCCCCTCGCCCCTGAACCGCGGATAGCGGGGCCTTCGCCGGTAGCGGCCGAATATCTCGTGATCGGTAAGAACCCGGAGCTTGGCGTCGGGGAAGACGAAACCCTGTCTCAAGTTCCCCACCTCGATTGTGACATGTCCGTCTTCCGGGGCCACTACCTCCTCGAGGCGCTCAACTTGCCCCACGTTGTCGCAAAGAATGAAGGTCTCATAGCCTTCGCGGATCGATGCTTCGAGCACCGAATTCAGGACCTTGAGGCTCCCGCCGAAAGACTCCGGGCTTCTGAAGTCCAGTTTGTGCGCATCCTTATCGGGCTTGAGTGCATAGATCTCAACGGTTCTTCCCCTCACGCGTACAAGCTCGGCCTCCAGATCGGCGAAGAGCCGCTCCGGGGCAGGCAGCATCGCTTGCCGGCCGTGTCTTTCGGAGAAGAGGTTTTCGGCCTCAGCTTTGATGCTGTGCACCTTTTCTTCGATAGCGCCCTTTTCAAAAACGATGCAGGTTGCATCCGCCGGCAGGTAATCCTGTATGGTCGCATCGCATGAATAGAAAAGCGGTGCGTAGGCCTCCATGCCTTCAAAGAAGAACCTGTCCTTGACATGGATTGCCGCCTCTTCGATCTTCCGTCCCTTGATGCGCCTGCCTTTGAGGCTCTTCATGAAATGATCCACCGACGCACGATCCAGCACCACTTCGCGGGCCGGAAGGATCTCGGCCACCTCCACCTTCCCGACCGACCGCTGGGTAACGGAGTCGAATTCTCGTATTGATTCGATCCTGTCCCCGAAGAATTCTATTCTTATGGGGTGTTCAAGGCCCTGAGGGAAGATATCCAGGATGCCGCCGCGCATGGCGAAAGTGCCGACATCTTCGACAATCTGATGGCGTGCATAACCCAACTCCAGCAGATGCGAGAGCAACCGTTGGGGCCCCAGGGCCCCGCCCGCCTTGATACGGAGCCGGCACCTCTCAAGATCCGCACGCGGCATTATCCTCCGCAGGAAAGCCCTGGCCGGAACCACCACCACTCCCGGGCTGCCGTCCGAAAGCGCAGCAAGGGTCTCAAGCCTGGTACCGACTATGGCATCATGCGGCGAGAATTCGTCATAGGGCAGTATCTCCCAATCCGGGAAATAGAAGACCCGGTCTCTGCCCAGCAGGCTCTCGAGATCTTCCCTGATTCGATCGGCGTCATCGGGACAGACAACGAGCGTCGTCCCTCCCAAGCGCCGGTGAAGGATGCTTACCAGTACCGACCCGCTTGAACCCAGAAGCCCGCTCAGCTTCACCGGCTCACCGGCGGTCCGGACCGCTTCGACCGCGGCCTTGACTGAAGCACTTCTGCTTATCTTCTCAACTATCTGCGAAAGCATCGTCCTCGCCGGAGGATGTAAGCCTCTGCCACAGACTCGAGGCCAGGAGGGTTTCAAGTACAAGGAGGCCAAGGGCCGCCCAGAGGAGCATGCGCGCCAGATCCCGGCCCTGCCTGAGCATTGACACGGACTCGCCTATATCTTCAGCCTCGGCGGCCTGTCTAAGGTCGAAGCCCCGAAGTTTCGATTTCACCTGCCCGAGGCTTACCTTGGTAAGATCCGACTCCGACGTATCCACGTTGACGGCGAAGACCGAGAGCGTCTCCCGATCGGTCCTCAGGAAATAGATGCCCGCCTCGTCGGGAGACGGGATGGGATACCCGACGCTCCGCCCCCCGGCATCGGGAAAATGCCGCACCACACCGGCAGGCCCGTCTAGCACAACTTCACCTTCCGCCGGGGTACTCGGGATCAGTATCTCCTCCCCCAGGTCGTATGAGCGGCTGAGCCTTGCCCGGGACGAGAGATAGAGCAGTGTCTCATGGAGAACAGGCAGAAACTGGGAGGTGAGCGCGAAATCATTCCAGGCAACATCCGGAGGGGTTGTGACCACCATCACCCGATCGCCCACTTCGACTATTGCCGGTGACCCATCGGAGAAGGAGGCGATTGTGTGCCCGCCGCCTGCCTGCACCTTCATGAACTGGTAGAACCTTGCGTCCGCGAAGGGGTTTACATCGGCCTTGAACTTTTCGAATATCCGGTGGCCCCGCTCGAACCGCTCTATCGTGTAGAACGCGGTCCCTCCCGCCGGGGAGGTCCCCTCAATACGCATGTCTCCCAAGCGCGGAAGCAGGTTCCGGTTATAGGCACCCACGTCGACCCCGCCTCCCAGGAAGATGAGGACGCTTCCTCCGGCCATCACGAACTCCGAGATCGCATCCACCTCGAGCGGCGAGAACCTGGACACATTGGAAATCACCAGCACATCCACCCCGGCCAGGCTCTCGCGACTGAGGGTTCCCTCCTCCATATCAAGCGGTCTGAAGCCCCCTCCGCCCTCGGGGCTCAGCGCGGTCTTCACATAGTAGGCGTCACCCACCACGCCGACCACCCGCTTGCGTGATGGGACGGCATAATACCGGTGGTCATCGATGGCAAGCCTGTCCTCGGCCATCGCCACCTCGCCCCACAAGAAACCCTCCGCCCCGGGAAGGCTGAAAGCCTCTGTCTCAACGGATGACTCGCCGGCTGAGAACACGGCGCGGTCCAGTAATACGTCTTTGAGAAAGACCTCGGCGACCCGTCCCTGGGTGTTTTCAGAATTGAAGCGCTTGAAAGTGACCTCCATCTCAAGATTATCGGTCCCCGCCGGGATCCTGAAGTCGATGTCTTTCACGCAGGCGTTGGCGGCCTCGCCGCCCATGTCCAGGGCCAACACCTTGATATCCAGTTCGCCCGCATCCAACACTTCTTCCAGGCCTTCCCAGCCGACTTGTTGCATATCGGATATGATATAGATCTCGCGATTGGGCTTCCTCGATGCCTGGAGAATGGAAAGCGCCTGCCTGAGGGGCGGAGCCATATCGGTAATGCGGTTGGTGCACCCGGCCTCCCTCAAAGCAGCCCGGAGCCCATCCAGGTCGGAGGCGCCCGAGGCGCCCAGATTCCTCGACGGCCGTGATGCCGTAAGCACATGCACGTCATCCGTCCGATCGAAGTAATCGAGAAGATCCAGCGTCTTCTTCACCGCCTCCTCGAAGAGCCGGTTGGCGCCTTCGGTCCTCTGCATGCTGTAGCTGTCGTCAAGGATCACAACCGCCGTGGTCGGCAGATGCCCCCTCACGGCTCTTCCCCCGGTAAGGGTCGGACCCGCAAGGGCCATGGCGACAAAGAGGAGCAGCAGGATTCTGACTATCAGGAGGAGAATCTGCTTGAGGTGAAACCGGCGGGTCTTCTTCCGCATCATGCGCCGTAAGAACTCAAGCGACGGGAAGACTTCGATCCTTGCCCGCTGCCGGTGGAGCAGATGTATTATGAGCGGCACAAGAGCTGCAAGAGCTGCGATAAGATATAGCGGGTTAAGGAAGTTCATGGTCTATCGCCTACCCCAATCTCTGACGTTTTTCGAGGTAGGAAAAAAGGGCGACGTCAAATGTAGTGGACGTCCGCACAGGCACGTAGTCTATGCCGCTTTGCCTTAAGACCGTGCGGTAGCGGCTGATCCAGGATGCGACCCTGTCGCGATATTCCTGGCGGACCTCCCAGGGGACCGCCGGGATCTCCTCCCCCGTCTCCATGTCCTTCAAGATCACCTCGTGCTCGAAGGGAAAGGACACCTCGTAGGGATCGAGCACGTGAAACACGATCACCTCGTGCTTCCG
>CAZRAU010000005.1:0-6461 GCA_964598025.1 uncultured bacterium | reverse complement strand
CTCGTCGTCCAGAAGATCGGATATGAGAATGATGAGGCCCCGTCGTCGCACGCGCTGGGCCAACTCATGAAGGCTCTGCCCCAGATCGGTCTCCTCCCGCGCGCTCAGGCCGGAGAGTTCCTTGAGGAGCACATGAAGATGCTTCTTAACCGACCGTGGCGGGATGTACCTCCGGAGCATGGTATCGAAAATCAAGAGGCCGACCGAATCCTGTTGCTTGAGCATGAGATACGCGAGTGATGCGGCGAGATAGCTCCCGTATTCCAGCTTGGTCATGCCGTCGGAGGAATAACCCATCGAGCCGCTGCCGTCCATTATGATATAGGCCCTTAAGTTTGTCTCCTCCTCGTACTCCTTGATATAGAACCTGTCGGTCTTGCCGTAGACCTTCCAGTCCAGATAGCGGATGGAATCGCCCGGCATGTATTGCCTGTGTTCGGCGAATTCCACTGAGAAACCCTTGTAGGGGCCTCGGTGGAGGCCGGAGACAAACCCCTCTACCACGAGCCTGGCCTTGATGTCCATGCCCTTGAGCCGGGATATGACCGCAGGATCGAGATACTTGCGGTAGTCCTCAGTCACCGGCCACCTCTGGGATCTCTTTGACCAGCCGGTCGATGATGTCTATCGTGGTGACACCGTCGGCTTCCGCATTGAAATTGGTGATTATCCTGTGCCTTAGAACCGGGCGCGCCACCGCGCGCACGTCTTCGCAGGAGGGCGTATAGCGGCCCCTCAGGATGGACCTTGTCTTGGCGCCGAGTATAAGGTATTGGGAAGCGCGCGGGCCCGCGCCCCAGCTGATCCAATCCTTGGTGAAGGAAGGAACCCCTGCCTCCGCCGGCCGGGTAGCGCGCACGAGCCGCACGGCATAGTCTATGACGTGTCTCGGCACGGGCACCCTGCGGACCAGCTTCTGAAGCCCCAGGATCTCCCCGGCATCGAGTACCCGTTCAAGATCGGGCGCATAGGCGCTCGTTGTGGTCTCGACTATCTCCGTCTCCTCATCCTTCGAGGGGTAGTCCACATAGATATTGAACATGAAACGATCGAGCTGAGCCTCCGGCAGGGGATACGTCCCCTCAAGTTCTATGGGGTTCTGGGTGGCCAGGACAAAGAAGGGTAGATCCAGCTGGTAGGTCTCCCCGCCGGCTGTGACCTCGCGCTCCTGCATGGCCTGAAGCAGCGCCGCCTGGGTCTTGGGGGGTGTTCTGTTTATCTCGTCCGCAAGGACGATGTTGGCGAAGACCGGACCCTTGACAAACCTGAAGCCCCGCTTGCCGGTTGTTCTATCTTCCTCTATGATGTCGGTCCCGGTGATGTCGGCAGGCATGAGATCCGGTGTGAACTGGATGCGGTTGAACCTAAGATCGAGTATTCGTGCCGTGGTACTCACCAGCAGCGTCTTCGCCAGCCCCGGCACTCCGACCAGGATGCAATGGCCGTCGGAAAGAAGAGCTATGAGCATCTCTTCTATGACGCGCTCCTGACCGACGATGACGCGCTTCACCTGCTGGAGTATTTTCTCTCTTGCAGCCTTGAGATTCTCAACGGCCTGTAGATCCTTGGTATCCTCTTTCACCCGGTCTCCTCTCATGTTGGCATCCACTCCGGTCACCTCTCAGTCGACTATTCCAAAGACTTTGGGTCCCACCCTGAAGGGGGGCGAGAGCATAAGCAGCCCCTCGATTGTATAAGCCCCGAGGGCTGGTTTTGTTCCGTCTGCTGCGGTCTGATCCCACGTGTACTCATAAGATATGGTCTCCCCGGGCGCCAACTCATGGCTGCCCACAACCTGCGCAAACGTCCTGCCGGCGGACCACTGCCAGATAGTCCGTTTGCCTTGCTTCACAATGAAATCATAACGCTGGGCCGATGGGAATGTGAGGTTGATGGCCCTGCCGGCCTTATTCGTGACCTCGAGCGTCATCACGATAGGTTCGCCCATGGCATAGCCGCCCCCGTCAAGGCCGATGTTTACCTCAAGCAAGTCCGGCTTGGCCTCATTCAGTGGGCCTTCCGCCGAGCCTCCACCGGAGCAGTTGCACCTGCCTCCGCATGACGCCACAAACGCGGCACACGCCGAGAGCATGAGGAGTACGGCCATCGACGATACTATTCCAGCCCTGGTTCGCATATCATCCTTTCAGGGGAAGCGGCCCAATCGGTATGACGTTTCAAGGAGAAACTAACAGGCCTCCGAGCCCCCTGTCAACACATGTAGCACCGGGGTCTCAATGCCCAACGACCCAACAACCAGGTCACACTGGAGGTGCCCCACCCCAGGCTTCGGTCTCCCGGCCTACCACAGGGAGCAGGGCTCTTCTCTATTCGCCCGGGACCATACCCGGCCCGGAACAGGTCGCGCCAGCTCTCCTTGAGGGCCTCGATCACACGTCCATGAACCCGTGACATTTCCGGCCAATTTGGAATGCCGTGCGAAGCCGCAACCCGAAAACCCACATTGTTGTTCTGGTTATCGGGATTGTTCCTGTTACGACAGGCACAGCGGGCGTTCCTCTGATTGTTGTTCCACGAACCGCCCCGCAGAACCCGGCTTCGATCGGCCTGCCCCTATAGCAAAAACGATCACCCCCACCATTTCATGTCTGCATTCTCATGCTGTGAAGAGTGGGTGCCCATTGACTCCTTAGCCCGCCGAGCGCAGAATCCAGAACTTCAGAATTCAGCATCCAAAAACCTACGGAGAGCCGGGTGAAGCCGCAACCCGAAAACCCACAAAGTCGCCCTGGATACCGGGACTGCCCCTGTGCCGACAGGCACAGCGGGCGTCCCTCTGATTGCCGCTCCACGAACCGCCCCGCAGAACCCGGGTTTCCCCACCTTCAAGAGCCTCACGGCCGTCGTCCGGCTTGTATGGAGAATCCAACCACTTGGTGTTGCACCACTCCCATACATTCCCGGCCATGTCCGCCACGCCAAAGGGGCTGTCTCCATCCGGAGAGTAAGTTCCGGCGCTGGTTGTTCCGTTCCGGCCGCCCTCCACAGTGTTGCATTTCTCCGAATCGAACTCGTTGCCCCATGGATAATGAGTCCGTCTACCCGCGTCCGCATTCCAGCATGCGGCCTTCTCCCACTCAGCCTCGGTCGGAAGCCTGTATTCTCTGCCCGTCTTCTTGCTCAGCCACTCACAATAGGCTACGGCATCCTTCCAAGTCACATTCACCACAGGGTGCCCCCCTAGGCCCTTCGGATAAGTGTCTCCCTCCCAGTGGAGCGGTGCTTTATGTTTCTTGCCGCGTATGAAGGCCCGGTATTCGGAGTTCTTCACCGGGTTTCTGCCGATATAGAAATCCGCTACGCCAACGGGGTGCTGGGGCTGCTCGTGATCGAAAAAGCCGTTCTGCTTCCATTCTCCGGCCCAATCGGTGTTTTCAATCAACCACCTGATGTCCTCATCGCTCGTGCCCATGAGGAATTCGCCGGCCGGCACCAGCACCATCAGCGGCTCCAAGGCCACTGCGGGATCTTCGGCAGCCGGCACTTCGGGCGCTGCGCGGCTTGTCAGCGTGAAATAAGTAAGCAACTCCCGGGGCTTCAGATCCATGAAATTCGCACCCTCGTCCTCGGGAGGATACAGGGTTAACAGCGTACGAAGCGAAGACCGCTGCACAAAACCGGTCAGGCGGGGATTGACCTCTGGGCCCTTTTCGCCTTTCCCCTCCGTACCCCGCCCGGGAATCATCGAGCCCTTCCCCAAGCCTGCCGCCTTCAGCCGGCGTTCCTCATCCCGGAAGTGTCTCTCCATCTCAATCAGCAAGAGGTTCTCATCCTTCAGCACGTCGTAGAGATCAGGATGCGCGTGCTGTATCACGATAACCTTGGCCAGACGAACCGGTGTGACCGGCAGCTTCCTCTTATCAGCCAGGCGCCGAAGGAAAAGAAAGACGTTCATGACCCGTTTAACCTGCCGCGGATTAGGCTCCTTCAGCCCTTTTGCGAAAACAGCCACGCAGGGGTCGCCATGGAGTCCTTGAACCAGCTTCTTCACAAACGCTTCCATGTCATCGGGCTCAATTGGCGGGAGTTGAAAGGGCAGCTGGATAATCTTCTGGAGATAGGCTCGACCATCAATCGGGATCTGCGGCTTGCCGTCGCCGCCCTTCAGGACGGCGAAATCGCGGTACTTCACCATGATCCCCCGTGACACTATATCCTGGTCAAGTCCCAGCATGAAAACACATCCCTCCACATCCAGGAAGAGCTTGATCGCCTCCAGCACATCTATGGCCTTTTCCGGGAGACATCGATCCAGATCATCCACAAAGACCACCAGCTTCCTGCCACTGTCCGTGACCTGCTCCCTGACCAGATGTTCGAACTGGCCGCGGAACTGCTCCAGAAAACGCACGTGATCCAGGTGGATGCGGATCTTTTCACGCCTAAAGGCCTCCAGCATCTCCTTGGCCCAGTTATCCGTTTTCTTGGGCCCCGCATCGACCAAGTCCTTGATCAGGGCGAAGCCGGGGATATAGGACAGGCCGATCTTTGCCACTCCCTTGATTGTGCCGATCCCTAGCTTTTCCCAATCGATCTCCAGCCCACCCGCTTCCTCACGATCCACGGTCTGGTAGAGCGATGTCTGCAGATAGTCCAATGTGCGACTGAGGTCCCGCCAGGCCCTCAATTCCTTGGAGAGGTCAGGCGGGTCGTGGGGAGATGCCAGGCTCGCGAGTTGGTCATCGGTCAGTCCTTCGGGCTTCGGTGGGCGTAGCGCATCGAGGACATGAAGCAGCAGAGCCCGCCAGAGAGCCTCCTCATTGCCGTACTGCCAGGCGTTGAACCAAACTGTCAGCGGTTCTTTGCCTCCCTCGTCCGGGACGTCCTTCAAGCGGCTTCTAACCATCCGCATTAGGCTGGTCTTGCCGCTACCCCAACCGCCGTAGATGCCGATCGTAAGAGGTGTCCGAGTGCGCGGATCGGCAATTATGTCCAGAAGCGTGTCGCGGTACGGGCTGAAATCCAGGGCGTCGTTCTCCGTAGGGCGGTCGTCCAGGATGGGTGGGACCTTTTGGGTCTTGCTCTGCATTCACTTCTCTTTTCTGCAAGGGAGCCGCGACAACACATTATACCACACGAACGTTGAATAGCCAGCCTTCAAAGCTCCGTGGGGCGATCCGGTTTGTGAGGGATAGGGCTGGCCCCAGGACCACATCGATGAATGCCGGGTTCCCATGCCGGGCGTTGCCGACCTGTATGACCACAGGTACCGGCCCGCCGAGATAGGCGACCGCCCTGCGGGCGGCTGCAGCGACATCAGCATAGAGATTTACTCATATCTCAATGCCTCGACCGGATCCAGGCTCGATGCCTTGTTGGCAGGATACATCCCGAAAAAGACCCCCACTCCTACGGCAAAACAGAATGCAAGCAAAACAGAGCCCAGGGTGACAACCGACCCGCCGTCACCACCCAAGAACCGTCTGGGTCCGAACGCGCCGGCCCCCACCATCAAGTTCCCAAGCGTATTGGCGAAGGTGACCCCCAGAATTATCCCGATCACCCCGCCGGCAAATGCTAGCACCATCGACTCTATCAGGAACTGCACCAATACGTCGCCGCGCTTGGCGCCGACTGCCTTTCTTATGCCGATCTCCCTTGTTCGCTCGGTGACCGAGACCAGCATAATGTTCATGATCCCTATGCCTCCCACGATCAGCGATATCGCGGCAATCCCGGCCAGCATGAGCTTGAACGTGCTTGCCGTGTCCTCAATGGTTGCGCGAAACTCCTCCTGGCTTCTGACTCTGAAATCCACGACTTTGTTGTGTCTCGCCGTGAGGAGCGTTTCCACTTCCTGGGCGGCAACAGCGGTAAGTACGGAGCTTTTCGCCTGCACGAAAATCGTCTGCACTTGATCGTCTCCGGTAAACCTCTTCTCAGCCGTGGAAAAAGGTACGAATATCTGGTCGTCGAAGTCTTCCCAACCCACCCGGCCCTTTTCTTTGAGAACGCCGATCACCGTGAATCTCTCCGGTCCCATCTTCACATCCCTGCCGACAGGGGAGGCATCGCCGAAGAGCTCATCCTTCACTGTCTTGCCGATCACACAGACCTTGGCCCATGAGTCAAGGTCATCCTGCCCGAGAAACCTGCCCTGGTCGATCTCGAGATTCCTGATGACCTGATATGACGGAGTGGTTCCCACAAGCTGCGTATCCCAGTACTCATCAAGGTATCTCACCCGCTCTTGCATTCTGACCTGAGGAGCCACCTCGCTCACCGCCGAGATCTTCTGCTTGATCGCGGCCGCATCGTCGACGGTCAACCCCTTGGACCTCCCCCGCCACTCCAACGCCTCCTCCTTGCTCTCCGCGCGGCTCGGCGAGACCATTAGAACATTCGATCCCAGTTTCTCTATTTGAGATGTGATCTGGCTCTTCGCGCCTTCACCAACCCCAAGCATGCCGATGACAGCCGCGACACCTATGACGATGCCG
>CAZRAU010000004.1:8937-75011 GCA_964598025.1 uncultured bacterium | reverse complement strand
AAGCCAGCTAGATTCACCTATGATATTGCTCTCTCCTACGCAAGCGAGGACAGGGAAGTCGCCATCGGGATCGCCTCCATGTTGAGAGCGAACAACATACGGGTTTTCTATGACAGGGACGAAATCGCAACCCTGTGGGGGGACAATATTGACAAGGGTTTGGACAAGGTGTACTCAGAAGGGACTCGTTTCTGCGTCCCGATCATATCAAAGAACTATGTGCGGAAATGGTATCCCAAGCTGGAGTGGAAGTACATGCTGGCGAGGACCTGCAGCGAAGGCAGCGGTTTCATACTCCCAGTGAGAATTGATGAAACGAGTCTACCTGGTTTGTCGCCAAATGTTGTGTGTATTGATTTCAGATCAAGCACTAAGGAAGATGTTGCGAAGGCGATCTTTGATAAGCTGGCTGTGGCCGATCAAGACGGTAGTGGGGAGAAGGGGCAATCTGATCGAATGCTCCCTGTCATAATAGACCGTGCACTCCTGTGGCATAAGCTGAGCAAATACTTGGCCTCAGGGTATTTCACAAGGGATGATACTCTGCGACGTATTCAAATCACGTCAGTACTTGGGAAGTACGTACCCCTTTACTGCTACACTGTACGATACGATGTCCGCTGGACTGCCATGGTTGGTATCGAGGAGGAGGTTGAGGCCGTGGATTCCGATGGCAAGGAATCAGTTGCGACAGAGATCAGATGGGAGCCCTACAGCGACGGTCTAAAAGGTATAGTATATGGAGAGGAGTGCGTTTGTTTGGCTAATAGGCAGTTTGCTAGGGAGGTTCCGTCGTTTGTGACTGCCCTGGACTGGAGAGGCCTGGTCCCCCTTGGAAGCATCAAGCCTGGGGGTTTCACCGAAGAGAAATGCAGCCGGGATCCGGAGGAAGTGTGGCGAGAGGAGGGCAGAAGACTGGCAGATGTTCACATTTCAGCAGCGGTTGACCGAATGGTTCCTGGTGACCAGCACAAAGACGTCAGGTGGGACGGTCCTCGATACTGGAATGTATCTCGGGTATACACACCGTTCTGGGTTATAGGATACAAGTATGAAGGAACCGTTGGTGAGATCGTTGTTGATGCCAATCAAGGCCGGATTTCTGGTGGCAGACCGACAGATTGGAGGCGGGTAGCTTTGTTCTGTCTGGTGGGCATAGGGGGAACGCTTGTTGCCCTTGGGGAACTCTTGGAAGGCTTCGCTGCAGATGCTCTGGAGCGATTGGCACCAGTCAACGAGTACATTTGGCTGTTTCTTCTGCTGTTTGTATGGATTCTCGTCATCACCGAGTTTGTCCGATCATCTTCACGGAAACGGGATGTGTTGGCCCGCTACCCGCTTCCTGGAGATGACCGTCGCCTGTCGGAAGCCCAATCCCCTGGCGATACGCGTAAGCTCCTGAACTAGCCTACTGGGAGATCGGTGAAGTTGTATTAGCGGTGAAGATGCCGCTTGCCCGGGAAAGAACCTCCATAAGTCGTTTCCTGTCGGAATCGACCCGCTCCACAAAACCGAGATTGCACCACTGATACCGCGTATGGGGGCTCTCCATTGACGCTTGCTCGGAATTCGGGCAAAGTCATGGTGATGGGGTGAGCACAATGGAATACACCATATCGATCTCGCGGATATCCCCGAGCAGGCCATCCTTTTCCATTGCGGGGTGCCGCGAGACGTGGCAATCTCTATGCGAATGCTAACGAGGGAGGTCGACGCATGGTCTTACGCAATCGTTGGATAACTGTGGTAATAACTGTCATGCTTTCTGCGGCCCTTTTTGCCGGATGTGCGGGTCGCCAGGCCGCAACCATCCCTGAGCAAACAGCGCGTGAGACTCACGAGCTTCTGAACGCGGTGCTCTGGGTACAGGCATCGGCAGAGTATGAGTTCGCATGTCGGCAGATCTACCGGCTGGCAGAGCGGAATCTCGATGAGGGGATGTCGAATCCTAATTGGACCGCCGCATTGGAGCAGACCGGGGATTACGGAAGCCTGCCGCCGGCCGTGATTCTGGATGTGGACGAGACCGTTCTGGATAATTCTCCCTTTGAAGCCATGCTGATCCGGGAGACCGCGGAATACAATAAGCCCCTGTGGTATGCCTGGACGCAGCAGGCGCGTGCCGGCGCCGTCCCCGGGGCTATAGAGTTCGTTCAGTACGCTCTTGATAACGGAGTCGCGGTCTTCTTCGTGACCAACAGGGACAATGCCATCGAGGGGCCCACTGTCCGGAACCTGCGAGACCGGTTCGGGCCTGCGGTCACCGCCGAAAACGTGTTGAGCAGGGGAGAGATGGAGGGGTGGACTTCCGACAAGACCTCGAGAAGAGCCTATGTGGCAGCGGGGCACCGGGTGCTCCTTCTCATCGGAGATGACTACAACGATTTCGCATACCTTGGCGAACTCCCTCTGGAGAAACGCGTCGAGGCAGCCGGACGGTACTCGGATTACTGGGGTAGAAAGTGGATCATCCTTCCGAATCCCATGTATGGATCCTGGGAACAGGCACTCTATGGGTACAAGCGGAACCTCCCGGATGCCACCAAGTTGGAGGCGAAGTACAACCACCTTAAGACAATCTTCTGAGTCCAGGCCGTCAAAGGTCGCTTTGGTTGGTGCGGGTGATGGTCACGTCCTGGAGTTCCCTGCCGATATCCACGAAGTAGCATCGTGACTTCTGCCACGACGGGTCGTCGGGGGTGGAACCCCGACGTTATACCGACGATTCGTTGCCACAGGAGTGGCTGCGCTAGGCCAATGGGGCGGAGCGAAACCGCGCGCGGAGCAGTGAATGTCGTGCTGAACAGCGAGCGAGCGGTGAGCGCAGCAGCCACCCGTCGCCACAAGAGTGACAACGCTATGGGGAGGAATATTGAATAGATGGGGGCCCGCCGATACGTGGGCCTGGAACGTGGGGTCGCCATACCGCCGTTTCAGCCATACATAGGCGGGCCTCGAAATACGTTACCGTTAAGTGCCCGTCGCTTTCCCTGTCAGCTTATGCCGCCGTCGCGGTAGCGGAAGTGGTCGCCGCTGGCTTTTGGAGCGCGCATTTCTATATCAGGGAACTCCTGTTTGGCGTCGGTTATGAACTCGTGATAGCGGAACTCCCCGCCGCCTGCATGCATGGGCAGGAATACCAGAGGCTTCAGCGCATCCAGGGCATGATAGACCCCCATCTTGACGGCAACCTGATCGCCGAAACCGCAGCCGGATATGGGCATGAAGGCTATGTCCGGCCTCACGCTCTTTTGCTCAAGATAGGCTATCTCGGCCTTGAAAGGACCAGAGAAATCCTGGTGACGGTTGGCATGATCCCCGGCATGGAATATCACCAGGCCATCGACCTCGATAAGGTAACCCACGCCCGTATCGTTGGATTCTATGGTGGTGACTTTCATCCCGTCTATTTCGCGTTCTTGCCGGCCCTCCATAAAGATGTGGGGATATTCCTCCTGGATCGGGCAGCCGAGCACATAAGTGACGTTCGGGAGGGTCTCCTGCCATTCGAAGATTGCCGGGTCATAATGGTCTCCGTGCTCGTGGGTCACGAACACCGTCACATGCTCCCCGGCGATTTCTGAAGGCTCGATGCACCCATTGCACAGGCCGGGCTCTTCGGGTGCGCGGCCCGGGTTGAAGTAATCAAAAATGAGGAAGTGGTCACGTGTCTTCACGGCCCACCCGCTGTGATTGAGGTACCAGACAACCGCTTCTCCCACGGCGCAATCCCCCTGGCCGGCAAGCGTGGGCGCGTCAATGCCTGAGGTGGAACCGGCCGCGCCCCGCGCCAGCAAGACATCTGCTACCGTCCGGTTTCCGTAGCGCACCGCCAGATCGAGCGGCGTAGAGCGGTCCTTGGCCTCGCAGCTTACGCGTGCTCCGTGCTCGAGCAGGCACCGGGCCACATCTGAGTAGCCCTGAGTCGCGGCCGTGTGGAGCGGGCACCATCCGAAGTTGGCCTCCGCCACATTCGTATCGGCTCCTGCTACGAGAAGGGCTTCGACGACATCCGGGTCGCCGGCCTCGACGGCAATGGAAAGAGCTGTCTGGCCGCGTTGATTCGCCATATTGGCGTCGCCACCGGAGTCAAGAAGAAGCTTAACGTACTCCGCGCCTGCTCCGCGGCAGGCGGCGTGAAGCGGAGTGTAACCGTTCTCGTCGGCGGCATTGGGATCGGCACCCCGGGAAAGCAGGACTCGGGCAGCTTCGATGTTGCCCCCGAAGCTCACGCCCATTAGTGGTGTCTGGCCGTGCTCATCGGCCGGCGAGGGATCTGCCCCGGCATCGAGCATCGCATTGAGCATCGCGGCGTCCGCACGAAGGGCGGCCCAGTGCAGTGGGGCTGTCCCGGTTTGGGTAGCGGCATTTATGTCCACACCATGTGCGATGAGTCTGTCGAACAGGTCGTAGAGGTTGCGGGAGCAGGCGAAGTGGAGCAGGGTGAAGCCCTGGGGGTGCCAGTAGTTGAGATCCGCCCCGGCATCCAGAACCATCCGGACGCAGGTGCTGTCGCCTCCTGAAGCGGCGAAGCTCAACGAATATGCTCCGTTTCTGTCCCGGCGATTGACGTCGGCCCCGTTTTCAAGGAGAAACGCCAGCATCTCGGGATGCCGATTGAGGCCCGCATTGTGGAGGGGAGTGCTCTCATCGCTGTCGCCGCAGTCTACGTCGGCCCCCGCCCTCAGCAGGAGCTCGGCGATATCGACATGCCCGTGTATTGCCGCCAGGTGAAGGGGCAGGCTGCTGAACCGGTCGTTCTCATCCGGTACCATGGCCAGACCCGGATCGGCCTTGAGGAGCTCGGCCACGCGCTCCACGTTCCCGTCGATGACGGCCTGATGGATTTCAGCTCCGGCAGCAGTGAGGGCCTTGAGCATAAGAACGACTAAGACCAGACTGCTTATTCGTGCCGCATGCATGCTTTGCAACCTCCTCAGGGGAACGAGTCGGAGAAACGCGCAAAGAGATACACCAGCCAAACAGGGGGAATCGACGCTGTACTTGATAGATTACCCGAAAAGTCGCAGTTGTCAAGGGGTCAAAACCTCAGGAGTTTCCCCGAAAAGTGATTTCTGCTTCTCGCACTGATCTGGCTTCAATGGATTACGGTGATTTCTAAGTGGGACAGGGGGATTTCGCCGTTTTGGGGAAGACTGTGGGGACTCCCGGTCGGCGGGAACGTCCGGCGAAGACCCTACCGGGTGACCACGATCTTCACGGTTGCCCTGTGCTCGGGGGTAGTGACGGTGGCGAAATAGATGCCGCAAGGGATCTCATATCCGCAAAGAGTCTTGAGGTCGATCTCGATGGTCTTGGTGCCGGGACCTGAGAAGGTCTCACCCAGCTTTCGTCCGGCGGTGTCATAGAGCGTGAGGCGCTTGTGGCTCTCGGCGATCTCCTCGGCAAAGGCCATACGCAGCTGCTTGCGCGTCGGGTTCGGGAGCACGCTCACGATGGCCGTCGCATGGACCAGTTGGGGGATCACGCCGGCGAAGGGACCCAGGTCAGCGGTGGAGCGTGGCACAATCCTGTGCCCTGCATGGTAAGGCCAGGATGGATCGTACTGGCTCGCGATGCCGACCAGGTCGAATGTGGTGTCAGGTTGGGTGGTTCCGTCTATGTCGGTGTCTTTGTCTATGAAGAGCGTACACCCACCGCTGCCGTCGTCTATGGTCAGGGTCCCGTTCGAGCCTTCGGCCGGCCACGTGCCGCCTGTGATGGCGCATCGGGTGATCTTGACGAGCGAGCCCTCGTATGACTCGCCGTCGCTATCTATGGCGTCTGTGGTTACAAGGATCGGATCGGGTGCCTCCATCCCCACGGCCTCGATATTGATATTCGGGCTCGTGATTCGGGTAAGGCCCGCATAGACATCCACCAACCCCGTGACCTTGAGGCTGTCCCCCACCGATACGGCAGGCGTCATGTTGCCCGATCTGAATACGTTCACGCCGCCTGTAGCATCCTGCAAGAAGATGTCGTTGTCCGCTGCCGAGAAAGTCCCCGTGGCGACCGTAGCTATACCCCTTATGCTTACCACCTGACCCAACAGGGTCGGCTCACCGTAGGTGTCGTCTTCGTTCACATCGCTTATCGGTATTGCGTCATCACGGAGCTCATAGATATCCGTTACGTTAACACTGTAGTAAGAGGAATCGACCTCTATCACTATGTTGTCGTTGACCACCTCGCCGCACCCTGTGGGAATCGTTCCCCCCGACCCCGTTTCGGTCTGGTAGATATAGCTGCCGTAGGCAACCAGCCGGTCTATTGTGGGTTGGTGTGGATGGCCGTAGGAATTCCCGTCACCTACAGATATGATGGACACCTGTGGCAACAGCGCGGACACGAGAGCGGCATTGGAACTGCTGCTGCTGCCGTGGTGGTCGACCTGGTACACCTCGACAGCCCCGGCCTCGAAGGCAACCGATGTCTCGATATCGTGGTACAAAGAGCTATTGACTCCCGGCAGGTCGCCGGCCACGAAGAAGTCGAAATCGAGGTAGCTGACAAGCAGGGCTACGCATAGATCGTTTTCATCATAGGTGTCATCAAAGGGTGGAGAAAGCACGCCATTGCCGTTTACGGCCAGACACTTGATTGTGACCCCGCCGCCCAGGTCTATGACCTGGCCGTCGGTTATGGTGGTCCGCTTGGCGGCCACGGCGGCGGCGTAATCATCGTAAGTCGGGGTCGTATACGACCAGCCGCGGTCCAGGACGGCGATCCGCACCGAATCGATCCCGAGTTGGCTGACGACTTCGTCTATGCCGCCTATATGGTCCGAGTGATAGTGTGAGGCTCCGATATAGTCGAGTGCCTGGAAGCTGCAGCTCTGCAGATAAGGTACGACGACCTGGTTACCCTTGCCGTTCTCGCCGGCATCGAAGAGAAAAGTACCGCCTGTGGGGGAGACTATCAGCGTGCAATCACCCTGGCCGACATCCAGGCAGTGGATCTTGAGAGTAGCCGCGGTGGCCCCGGAAAAGAGAACCATAGCCAGACAGGCGACCCCGACATAGAAAGCAATCTTGGATAGCATATCACTCACACCGATCTTCGTATTCCGGCTATGTCTATACTGTATTATACCAGAAAGCACGGGTCAGGTAAACGGTTAATCAAGCCGCGCCCCTGCGACCATGATGATACGGCCGCCCACGCCAACCTCGGTCTCCTGCCCTGCCCGGCTCGCTTATGCCTCGAAACGCCACCAGAGACCGATCAAGGGAAACGTGAAACCATCCCCGGCCGTGAAGTAGCTCAAGCCCAACTTCAAGCGGAATTGCTGCCAGCCAAAGAGAAAGGCGCCGCTTATCCGGGCGCCTTCGAATGTGGCGTCGTAGCCGCCGTCCAGAAGCACCTTGGTACGATTGCTCAGATTGTGCTCTATGCCGGCGAAAAAGCTGGTCCCGCTTGCCGAGCCGGTGGCTTCTGCGTCATCGATATCGGTATTGTCGTCCTCGGCCGTCCAGTGAGCATACTGCCCGCCAATGTGGGCCATAGTGCTTTCACTCAGACGCGTACTGAAAGACGCATAGGGGGCCAGGGCCGTGAACCCGAAGTCGTTCCCGCCGTCCGAGTCCTTAAGATCGAGGGCAAGTCTGTAAGCACTAAGCCCGATGGCGAGGGCTCGATCGTCGTTCTTCATCAGGGACGCCTTGGCATCGATGTTATACACCTGGAACGCCCAGAGGAGCAAGTTGGTCTCGAGCTGGACGTTCTCCGCGATCCCGAACGCTATGGGCCCCAGCCCGATAGCGAACTCGTTCTTGTGGAGCGTGTAACCCGTCTGCCCGAAGGCGTTGGTGGTGATCGGCCGTCCGGTGAATCCCGATTGGGCCGTTGCGCCGGTTGACGCCACGGCCAGGATGAGCAAGAAAAGGCATGTTGACTTCACGCTTTGCCTCCCTGTTGTCCGGCACGCTGAGCCCGGGATCGTTCTGCCGGCAAGCATGTCAGACCCCAGGCCTACGGCGACCAAGCAACGGTTATCACGCCGGGGCATGGACTGTCAAGCCAATTGAGGCCGGAGGGGCCTGTGCTATGCCAGGCAGTACTTGGTTTTCAGAGCGTCGTAGACCATGCCTGATACCTTTCGGATGATATTGCCGCGTGAGTCTATCCATCGGCTCAGGCTCTTGGTTCGGTTTGCCTTTTCCACGATCGCCACCACGGTATAGGGATACCGTTTTCCGTTCTTGTCCTTGGGGGCCAGGATCCCGAAGTCACCGCACAGGCAAGAGGTGGTTCCGGTCTTGTGGTAGACCAGCGTCCCGATGGGTATGTTCGGCACCCCGTCATAGAGCCTGTCCCGGTTGGGCAGTGCCATGAGTCTTCTCAGTTCCTTGGCGAGGGGCAGCCGGTCGTTCCAAAGGGCGTATAGGAACCTGCTATAATCGTGGGCGGAGGCCTGGTTGCGGTAGGTCCTTCCTCCGTAGGGTATCTTTTCAACAATCCTGGTCTCGCGGAATATCCCGGGGTAATTCTCGGTGAGGACCCGTTGAACGGCCCTCGGCCCATTCAAGGAATCGATCAAGGCGTTGGTGGCGCTGTTGTCGCTATGCTGGATCATCCGTTGCATCAGGGACTTGCTCTTCGGGCCGTAAATCAACGAGCCGTATCTGGTCTTGTGAAGGAAGGCGAGCGCGACAAAGGGTTTTATCATGCTTGCAGCCTGGCGAGGGACATCCTCATTGATTGTCACGAGCTTGGTGTTACTCGTGAAATCGTAGACCGACCAGGAGGTCTGTTCGTCCCAAGGAATAACGCCTTCCCTGCGGAGGCTGCCGATGTAATGCTGGATCTCCTGCTCCAGGTCCGATTCTATACGCGCGATGGTCCGGGTGGTCGGTTCCTCTTCGTTCATGGCTTCATCGATAAACGACGATTCGCCGAAGACTACGTCGTTATTGTTCTCACGGATGAAGCTGACCGAGATACCGGTTCCCTTGAGGCCCTCCTCATGACGTTTGGCGACATCCAGAATGGACCTGCGGTCGCCGTAGCACTTGTAGACCAGCGCATACTGCCTGTCAGGTGTCTCCTCTATGACCAGCCGTTTCTTGACATTGGGACCGAGCCGGGATGACACGGTCTCGAAATTGCTTTTGTGCGCCGCGAGATTCGGGCCCTTCCCATAGACGATGTTATAGAGCTCTTCATAACCGGTGTCCTCGATTACAGCCGCCGGCTCCAGACCGATTTCCTCGAGCGGCCCGGAGTGTTCCCGTGCGGTGACCTCAGCCTCAGAGGGCGCGCGCACGTCACAGTCGAAGATCACTCCGTAGTTGCCCGCCCCCCCACGCACGATCCTGAGGCGTCGCCGCACGTCCGGGCCGAGAACCTGCCCGACCTGCTCCATGTAATCCAGGGCGGCTTCCAGGTCGGAATGCCAGATATAAGAGATATCATACGTCCCGGAGCCCGTCCTGGCCAAGACCTGCCAGGGTTTTGCGATCAGCAGGCCTCCGAACGCGCCGGCAATCTTGTTGAATTCTCGTCTATTCATATGGCGTCACTTTCCGCTATGCCGTAAATCCGGCAAGGATCACTGTACTTCCTACCAGGCCTGCGCCCTAAAGACAAGTCTTTTCACAAGCCGGGTATCGAAAAGATATCTGCCGGTCAGGCCGCCCCGGAGGGCCCTGGGATGGGTAATACGCGCCTGGAAATCGTTTGACAAGTGGGGGGCTGGGGGCTATCGTTCTATGGGAGATTATGCTAGAGGTGTATAGATAACCTCAAGACGGGGTAAGGCGGTTGCTTGCCCCGTATCTTATGGTCTTCAGTTCAATAGGAGGTCTGTGTTGAAAGGCCGCGTTCTTATTATCGACGATGAGGCTGAGATTCGGCGGAATCTCACGGTTGGACTCACGCAAGAGGGCTACACAGCGGTGGCCTGTCCCGACGGCATTTCAGCGATTCACGAACTGAACCAGGCCCGCGGCAAGGGCATTACCTATGATTACCTGGTTACAGACATCTTCATGCCGGACATAGACGGTTTGAAGATACTCAAAGTGATCAAGGTCCAGTATCCGGACCTGCCGGTGCTTGTGATCACGGGCTTCGGCGACGAATCGCTGAAGATGACGGCGTTGTCCGAGCACAACACGGGGTATCTAGACAAGCCGTTCGAGATTCCTGACCTCGTGGAGGCGCTGGAAGAGCTTTCCCCCGGCTCTACAAAGGAGTTGGTGGCGGCGGAAGATGAGGCTGCGGATACCGGGTTGAGAGAATCGGTCAGTGCCTACCTGACCATCAGAATCACCGATCCGGCCAGGAGCATGGAGATCTTCAACGAACTCCACAAGATGGAAGGCGTTCAGAAGTGCGAAGCGGTGAGGGGGGATTTCGACATCATCGTCCTGGCCCAGGGCTCCTCAGAAGAGGAGGTCAAGACTGTTTTCGAAAAGATCCGCAAGATGGAGGGCGTCGAGATCGCTTCGATGTCGCCCGTCGAGCGGCCGAAGCTCGACCGCGACGTGGACGAGTTCGTGAAGATATACGCGCAAGCCATGAAGCAGCCGGCCCAGGTCAAGTCGGCAATGCAGCCGGGTACGATGAGCTATATCATTGTCGACATCGATCCCAACGCCATTCAGCAGATATTTACAACCGTCTTCTTCATAAACGATGTCATATTCTGCGACGTTATCGAAGAGGGCAAGAAACTGGTGGGCATGATTACCAGTGAAGGCGTCGGGCGCAAATCGACCATCCTTGAAAAACTCAACGAGATCGACGGCGTGCGCAGGGTACGTGAGGCCACGATCATCAAACTGGTTGAGGATTGAGGTTGCTTCATACAGACGGCCCTCGAAAGGCTGCGTGGCGGGACGGCCCGGCGCAGCCGGAATTATGAAGGGGGCGCGGAAACCGGATATCGCCGAGAGGGAAAATGGCGGCAAGACAGGAAGATAAGTTCACCTACAGACTGTGGCGCTACGATGGGGCTCCGGGGGAGCTGATCCCCTTGCTCCAATCGGCACAGGATCACTTCGGTTACATCCCCAGAAGGGCCATCAGCTACATCTCCAGCGTGACCGGAATACCTGAATCCGATGTTTTCGGCGTGATAACCTTTTACAGCCAGTTCAGATTGCAGCCGATGGGCAAGCATCTGGTCCGGGTCTGTGAAGGTACCGCCTGCCACGTCTCCGGGGCCAAGAGGATCACCGAGGCTATTCAGGATGAGTTGGGCATAGAGGTCGGCGACACGACCGAAGACGGTCTTTTCACCCTGAACACGGTGGCATGTCTGGGATGTTGCTCGCTTGCGCCGGTCATGATGGTGGATGACGAGACCCATGGCCGCCTCACGCCTGCTTCGGTACGTAAGGTGCTCAAGGGTTACAGGCGGCAGGAGCAAACGGCCCGGCACAAGGAAGCCAAGGGCGCATGCTTGGATGGGGGGTGACCGACATGGGCGGGCCGCATCCGGGATGCAGTGGTTTGAGATCGGGTCGTGACTGAGTGAATGCGAGACCTGGAAAGCGGAGTATGAAGAAAGTAATCGTTGGAATGGGCACGTGCGGTCTTTCGGCAGGAGCGCAGGCTGCTTACGACAGGTTGAGCGAAATCCTCGCCGAGCACCCGGAGAGTTTCCGGCTCAGCCGTACCGGTTGTATCGGCATGTGCTACAGGGAGCCTCTGGTCGAGGTGAGGGACAATGGAACCCGCACCATCTACGGTGAGGTGACGCCGGAGCTCGCCGAAGAGATATTCGAGCGGCATGTAGCCGGCGGCAAGGTACTTGACGATCATGTGGTTTACAGGCTTGATGAGGACGGTGCCTCCGGCGGGAGTGAGGCCCGGTATCTCACGCTCCAGAAGCGCATCGTTCTTAGAAACTGCGGCTCCATAGATCCGGAATCACTGGAGGAATACGAGGCTGCCGGAGGTTACGAGGCCCTTCGCAAGGCGCTGGCCGGAATGACCCCGGAAGCCATTATCCAGGTGGTCAAGGACTCGGGGCTCAGGGGCAGGGGAGGAGCCGGTTTTCCGACCGGGCTCAAATGGTCTTTCGCCGCCGGGCAAGCCAGCGACGTCAAGTACGTCGTATGTAACGCCGACGAGGGCGATCCGGGTGCCTTTATGGACCGCTCGGTACTGGAGGGCGATCCCCATGCCGTCCTTGAAGGCATGATCATCTGCGCGAGGGCCATAGGGGCTGCCGCGGGTTACATCTATTGCCGCGCAGAATACCCTCTGGCCATACGGCGGCTCATGCTTGCCATTGAGGCGGCGAGACAGAAGGGCTATCTGGGCCGGGACATTCTGGGTTCGGGTTTCGACTTCGATGTAAAGATAAAGCAAGGCGCCGGCGCCTTTGTCTGCGGTGAGGAAACGGCGCTATTTGCCTCTATCGAAGGACAGCGCGGCATGCCGCGGATAAGACCCCCCTTCCCTGCGGAGAAGGGACTATGGGCCAAGCCCACCAACAATAACAATGTGGAAACCTATGCCAACGTCCCCTGGATCATATCCAACGGCGCTGAGGCGTTTGCCGCTTACGGGACGGAGAAGAGCAAGGGGACCAAGGTCTTCGCGCTCGCCGGTAAGGTGCTGCGCGGCGGCCTGGCGGAGGTGCCTATGGGCACGACCATCCACGATCTGGTGTTTGAAATCGGTGGGGGCATCAAGGACGGCAGGGAGTTCAAAGCCGTCCAGATGGGGGGGCCCTCCGGCGGCTGTATCCCCGCCGCCCTGGACCATACGCCCGTCGATTTCGAGTCGATTCCGGCGACAGGGGCGATCATGGGATCGGGAGGCCTTGTGGTGCTGGACGATACCGCCTGCATGGTGGAGATCGCCAGGTTCTTTCTGGATTTCACCCAGAACGAGTCCTGCGGCAAGTGCACCTTCTGCCGGGTAGGCACGCGCCGGATGCTGGAGATGCTTACCAGGATAACCAAGGGGGAGGGAGAGCCGGGGGATACCGAGAAGATCACGGAACTGGGAAACCGGATCCGGGAAGCGAGCCTCTGCGGTCTGGGCCAGAGCGCGCCGAACCCGGCTATCACCACGATCAAGTACTATCGCGACGAGTACGACGCACACATAAACGACAAGCGCTGTCCGGCCGGGGCGTGCACCGCACTGGTGGACTTTCATATCGATCCGGCGAAATGCACGGGCTGTACGCTCTGTGCCAAGAAGTGTTCGGTAGAGGCGATAACAGGCGAACCCAAGCAGGTGCACGTCATCGACAACGAGAAGTGTGTTAGGTGCGGCCAGTGCATCGCAAGCTGCAGATTCGAGGCGATCTATACCAAATGAAAAGCGAAACCACAGATAAGATCAAGATCACGATCAACGGCAAAGAGATTGAAGCCGACCCGGGAAAGACCATCCTTGAAGTGGTGAGAGAGCGTGATCTCGACCACATACCCACGCTCTGTTATTCCCCGGATCTAGAGCCCTACGGTTCGTGTTTCCTTTGTGTGGTGGAAGTCAAGGGTCGTTGGAATCTTGTCCCGGCTTGCGCGACCAGGATCGCTCCAGGCATGGAAGTGGAGACCCGGAATGCCCGTGTCATTGCCGCCCGTAAGACGGCGCTGGAGCTCCTGCTGTCCAACCACTATGCGGACTGCGTCGCTCCCTGCCGTGAGGGTTGCCCTGCCGGCGTCGATGCGCAGGGCTATGTCGCTCTCTCGGCCATGGGGCAGTACAGGAAAGCGGTCGATCTCATAAGGGAGACCAATCCCCTGCCGGCCATATGCGGAAGGGTTTGTGTTCGCAAGTGCGAGGTGGTGTGCAGGCGGGGCGAGGTGGATAAGCCGGTCGGCATCAATGCGGTCAAGCGCTTCGTCACCGATGCGCCTGGAACCTACGACGGAGCGCCGGAGTGCGATCCGCCGTCGGGCAAGACGGTGGGAATAGCCGGGGCCGGCCCGGCCGGACTCACGGCGGCCTGGTTCCTGGGACTGAAGGGCCACAAGGTGGTTCTCTACGAGGCCCAGGAGAGGTCCGGTGGGATGCTCCGTTATGGTATTCCGACCTACAGGCTTCCGGATGATGTGATAGACGCCGAGGTGGATTTCATCTGCAGGACCGGCGCCGAGATCAAGTACAACGTCAGAGTTGGGGAAGATGTTACTCTCGACGATCTCCTCAAGCGACATGATGCGGTCTTTATCGCCACGGGAGCATGGGCGGGGAAGCCGATGCGGGTCGAGGGTGAATTCGAGACCGAAGGCGTGGTATCCGGCGTGGATTTTCTGCGTGAGAAAGTGGACAATCCGGAGCCTGTGTCGGGTACGGTTGTGGTC
Organism: uncultured bacterium; assembly: GCA_964598025.1. Lineage (GTDB taxonomy): Bacteria > Arandabacterota > Arandabacteria > Arandabacterales > Arandabacteraceae > JALGWN01. The sequence goes on along the minus strand of CAZRAU010000004.1, from coordinate 60,732 downwards.
GTAGGTGGGGGCAACACCGCCATGGACGTTGCCCGCACATCCTGGCGGCTCGGGGCCGACAAAGTGATAGTACTCTACCGGCGAACCAAGGCCGAGATGCCCGCCGACGAGATGGAGATCGAAGACTGTCTTGACGAGGGGATTGAGATCACCGAGCTGGTCGCTCCTGTGGGGATAGTCGCCGACAAGGGGAGACTCAAGGCGCTTCGGTGCATACGGATGAAACTGGGCGAGCCGGACGAATCCGGACGCCGTCGGCCCATACCGATGGAGGGATCCGAATACGATCTTCCCTGTGACCTTGCGGTCGCCGCGATCGGGCAGAACCCGGTGCTCAAGGGGCTTACCTCGGCGGGCGGTGAGGACGTCGGCCGCACGAAGTGGAGTACCTTCACAGTCGATGAAGAGACCATGAGAACCAACGTAGACGGCCTCTTTGCCGGCGGCGATGCCGTCAACGACGGCCCCACGGTGGCCATAGATGCCATAAGAGACGGCCGGCGGGCCGCGCGTGCCATACATTCCCGAATCACGGGGGAAGAACTGGCGATCAAGGCCTTCGTGGTGCGGAAGGACTTCTGGGGCAAACCGGGCAGGGCGGACCTCGGGCACGTACAGGAAAGCCCTCGCCACGAAGTCAACATGATCGATGTGGAAGAGCGAAGGGGGAGTTTCCGGGAGGTGGCGACCGGGCTTGACTTCGAAGACAATGCACACGAGTGCGACCGGTGTCTCTCATGCGGGTGCTTGAGATTCGATGATTGCGAACTCCGGCTCTACGCCGAGGAATACGGCGTCGACATGGAACGCTACAAAGGATATGTCCGCAAGCACAAGGTGGACGATCGTCACCCGTATATAATCTATGATCCCAACAAGTGCATCCTCTGTACCAGGTGCATAAGGACATGTGCGAGGCAGCTGGCGATTCCGGCCCTTGGGCTCATAGGTAGAGGTTTCAGGACCGAAATGAGACCGGCCCTCAATGATCCGCTTGTGGAAACCAGCTGTACCAGTTGCGGCAACTGCGTGGACTCCTGCCCGACAGGGGCTCTGACCGTCAAGTATCCTTTCCCGGGGCGGGCGCCGCTTCGTACGGATGATGCGGCTTCCCATTGCGGCTTCTGCTCGTTGGCCTGCCCGGTCACGGTGAAGAGGTTCGGTGAAGGACGCTACTACATCGGGCCGTCCGGCATCCCGGGGGACTACCTCTGCCGCTACGGAAGGTTCGGATACGAGCTCTTCGTCAAGCGGCAGCGCATAAGGGACGCTGTGATACGGCGAGGAAGTGAGCGGCAAAAGGCCGATCTTTGTGATGCCCAGAAGCTCATCGTATCCGAGATGAGACGGGTCGCCGAAGCGCATGGCCCCGACAAGGTGGCGGTCTTCGTGTCGCCCGATCTCACCAATGAGGAACTCTATCTGGCCGGCAGGATTGCCCGGGAAGGCTTGGGCACGAGCAATGTGGGATCACTCTCTATTCTCGGGACGGACAAGGAAGCAGGAGCGCTTGACAGATCGCTGGGGTACACTGCCTCCACTGCCGACAGGTCTTCCATCGCAAAAGCCGATCTGATCATATGCAATAACACTTCGCTGGAAGCCGACCACCAGGTGCTGGCTGTCGATGTCATACAGCGGACCAAGGAGGGGGCCCGGCTGATTGTCGCGAACTCCGCCCTTGGGAAGATCGACCGCCTGATATCGGCTGTTGCGATGGACCCAATGCGGGGCACGGCGGCGATTCTCTGGAACTCGGTGATAAAGGCCCTGCTGGATGAAGGCCATTTCACATCGGCGGCCCTTGAGGGCATCCCGGGTTCGGATGAGTTCCTCGGCAGCATGAATCTCTGTGTCGCAGACGGCGCCGAGCTGTCCGGGATCGAAGCTGCGGACATCCGCAAGACTGCCGGGTTCATAAAGGAAGCGCGGAGAGTGGTCATTGTCCATAGTCCCGACAGGCCCCAGGACAGGGCCGCGGATGACATGGAGACACTGGCGAATTTGGTTGTGCTCCTGCGGGCCACGGGGGTCACGGCCGAACTTCTCCTCCCGCGTATCAATGCCAACAGTGCTGCACTCGAGATAATGGGGGCCGATCCGGCTTTTGCCGCAGGCAGAGTTGTGAGCGCGAGGGGGCTTGCCGGTGCGTCGCGTCACGGGGAGCTGAGGGACCTTTTGCATAGCGGGGGACTCAGGGCTGCACTTGTAATCGGAGAAGACCCTATGGCCTGGGGACGGACCGGCGCATGGTTCGAAAACGTGGAATTCCTGGCCGCGATGGATTGGACGAACACCGAGACCACGGAATATGCCGATGTTGTCCTGCCCGGATCGACATACCTTGAAACCGAGGGGACCAGGTGCAACTTCGAGGGAAGGCTTGTCGGGTTCTCACGGGCCGTGGAGCCGCCCGCGACCGTGTCCGGAAGAGAGGTTCTCCAGGGGCTTGCGCGCGAGTTCGGCATGGATACACCTGCGGACCTGACTGCCGATCTGAAACGCCTCGTCGGGAAGAATCTTGGGTCGCTCTCCTGCTACTACTGGAATACCGGCGAGTCCCGTACGTCTGCATATCCGGAGCGATTGGTTGCTACTGCGGTGAGAGCCAAGGCCGTGTCTATTCAACCCCCCTTGACCCACGGGGAGAAATACAAGAAGGAAATCAGGGAAGTGGGAACCGAGAGATTCAGGGTTCGCGCCTGAAAGACCTTTGCGGCGCCGGCCTTCCGTGTTCGGCGCTCCCAACGTCGGCTGCGGAGAGCCGATGCTACAGGGCGTAACCCGAGTTCTCGATTCGTAGCGTCCCCGCTCCTGTGGGGACCGATGGAGTGGGCCGGAGTGTCAGGACCGGCAATCGAGAGGAGCTGTAGGTTTGATCAAACTCTCTGATCTCTATGACTTCATGGAGGGTAGTTTCGACTACTTGTTGGTGTTGGACGGCGCCGAAAGGGTGCTCCATGCCAGCGACCTCTTCGGTAAGGACTGCCTCCCCGGCGGGTGGCGGGGCCGCAAGCCGAAGATGAAAGACCTGGTCACCGGCACATCGTTACAGAATTTCCGGTCGGCCATGGCACTGGCCCGGGCCAGGAGCAGGGCTATCACGGTTTTCTCTCCCTGCGGCGAGGTCTCGCGTTCGATTCCACTTAAGGGCAGCTACCTCCCGACGACGGAGCACGGCGAAGTCTTCCTGTTTTTCGGGCAGAAGCTGGAAGGTTTGGCCAGACGCTCCGTGTCCGACAAGGAGGAGCGAATCAAGGAGCTGGCCTGCCTATACAGAGTCATGGAGTGGATTGAGGTATCGCCCTCCATTGATTCTTTCTTCACCGAACTGCCGAGGTATCTCAGCCAGGGTATGCTCTATCCCGAGGAGGTAGTGGTCTACTCGGTCTACGAGGAGAAGGAATACGGCCAGAAACCGTCATCGGAAGATTATATCTTCGTGGGGCTTGTCGTCGGAGGCAGACAGAAGGGTGAAATCCGCGTCGGATACCTCAACGAGGAGCACGGGCTGCTGCCCGAAGAGCAGAAGATGCTCAAGGAGATAGGACGGGCGCTGAGTTTCGCCTTGGAGCGGAAGGAGTTCAAGGACAGGCTTGCGCTCAAGCAGGAGGAGGAAGCCGAGTTTAACCGTCGGCTGGAGAACCTCGAACGCGAGATAGCAGGTAAGACCAAGGAGTTGGAAGAACAACGCGACAAGCTCGGTGTCGTGAATTCCTATCTCGACCGGGTGAGCGACAGCTGGGAGGAGGCGAGGGGCCGGCTCGAGACCATGTTCAAGGCGATTCCAGATGAGGTTGTGCTCATAGACAAGAACCGGCGGATCGTCATGACCAACCGAGAGGGTATCGAAGCGGGCGGCCACTGCTATCATAGTATCTTCGGGCGTGAAAGGCCTTGCGAGGATTGCCGCCTTGCGCGGATCCTGAGCGACAAGACGCCTCTGACGCTTTCCATGAGGCAAGATGACAAGTACTTCCAGGTGCATGCGCTCCCTGTCTACAACAAGGAACACGAAGTTGACGGCATTCTGGAATTCTACCGGGATGTCACCTTGGAGAAGACCTACGAGCAACAGCTGCAACAGGCCGACAAGCTCGCATCCCTGGGCCAGCTGGTGAGCGGCATAGGCCATGAAATCAACAATCCGAACCAGTTCATACGCGGCAACATAAAGATAGTAAAGCAGGCCCTGGAGGACATGCTGCCCATCATCGACGACTATTACGGGCGGCATGCCGATCTTATGATCGCCAGACTCAATTACGACTTCTTCAGAAAGCACATCATGACCCTGGTCTCGGACATGGCCCATGGGTCCGAGCGCATAAAGGCGATTGTCGAAGGGCTGCGCTCATTTGCCCGTAAGGATGAGGGGCTGCTTGTCGACAAGGTGGATATCAATACGCTGGTTGAAGCGAGCGCCAGACTGGTCCACAATGAAGTCCACAAACGCGCGGACATCAAACTCGATCTTACCAGGAATCTGCCCACCTTTGTCGGAAACACCCAGAAGATCGAGCAAGTGCTCATAAACCTCATTGTCAATGCGGGGCAGGCCATGCCGGATGACAAGAAAGGGTCCGTCTATATCCGAACTCGGAGCGAGGATGGCCATGTGGTCGTGGAAGTGGAGGACAACGGGTACGGCATGAGTGAGAAGACCTTGAGGCAGATCTTCGACCCCTTCTTCACAACGAAGCGCGCAAAGGGCGGTACGGGCCTGGGGCTGGCCATAGCCTATAGGATCATCGAAGAACACAAAGGCAGTATCCTGGTGGGCAGTGAGATCGGTGTCGGAACGAAGTTCACCATTAAGATCCCTGCAGGGAAGGACCCGGAGCCGGCCGGGGAGGAAAACCGATGAAGAAGATCCTTATCGGGGACGACGATCCAGCCGTGACCAACTACCTGATGGTCTTCCTGATGCAGACCGGATTGTTTGAAACCAGCGTTGTCAACGACTCCCGGAATGTCGCGGACCTGATGGAGGAAGAGACCTTCGATGTTCTCTTGCTGGACATGGACATGCCGAATGTCAGCGGGATGGATATCATGCAGGACTTGCGGATGAAGGGAGTGGATACGCCTGTGGTGGTATTGACCGGCGTCAGTGATGTGGATCTTGCGGTCAAAGCCATGAAACTGGGCGCCTTCGACTACCTCATAAAACCTGCCGACGAAGACAGGCTCCTGGGAGTTCTCAACAACGCGATGGAGCATAGCTTGCTGCACCGTACGATTGAGACCTTGCCCGAGCAGCTGACCCGCAAGGACCTCGAACACGAAGACGCATTCGACCACTTCACGACTCAAGACAATGGTATGATCCGTCTCTTCCATCAGGCCGAAAAGCTCGCCTCGAGCGATCTAATAATCTTCATTTGGGGGGAGAGTGGAACGGGCAAGGAGGCGCTTGCCAGGGCCATACATCAAGCCAGCCCACGCCTGGACAAGCCCTTTGTGGCTGCGGAAGTGGACAGCCAGGACCCGGAGAGTCTTCCGGCCTTTCTCTTCGGACAGGACAAGACGTGGAGCGGATCGAGGGAAGAGCAACCGGGTCTTCTGGAGGAGGCCAACTATGGGACGTTGTTTCTCAATCATATCGATTGCCTCTCGAAACCCATGCAGGTGCGCCTCAAGCGGTTCTTGGAGACCGGGGAATACTACAGAGAGAACTCCACACAGATCAGAAAGGCCGATGTCAGGATGGTTGTGGCCTCCACTCATGATCTGACTAGCCTGGAGTACAAGGACAAGTTCTCCCGGGATCTTCTCTATCACCTGATGGTGAATTCCATAAGGATGCCGCCTCTGAGGGACAGGGGGGGAGATCTCCCGCTGCTCGCGGACGCGCTTATCAAGGAAGAGAGCCGGCGGGTGGGAAGGGAGGTCCGGGGCTTCTCGGACGACTTCATAGATTCTCTGAAGGGTTACAGCTTCCCGACCAACGTGCAGGAGCTCAGAGCTATAATCGCCGGAGCCGTCGCGAACACGGAGGGTGATACGGTCACCGCTGAAGCCCTGCCGCTTCACATTCAGGAAATCATACGGCGGGAAGAGGCCCCGGTTGAGTTGGGGTTCACGCCCCGCAAGCTTAGTGAAGTCATCAGAGAGCACGTGCTGAAGACTATCGAGCACTTCGACCACCGCAGAGACGTTGCCGCAGAAGAACTGGGCATACCTCCGGAGGAGCTCGAGCGGTTACTGGGGGAAACCGGTTAGAAAGGACTCCAATCGGATGATATCGACATCGCGCTCCATTGCACTCCTCGGTCGCGGACTCAGATCGTTGCTTTTCAGGGGGCCGCTATGTACATCCTTCGAGATCACGCGAAGGTGCAACGCCCGCTGCCGCCATTGCCATCTGGGTGTTCCCATAGAAGAGGAAGAGCAGGCAAGTCCCGAGCGACTCGGCGAGATATGCCGGGAGATTAAGCCGTTGGCTATCCTTGTTTCGGGAGGCGAACCGCTCCTTCGAAAGGACGTGGAGGACGTGGTCTCGGCCTTGGCGGTCCCGGGCGGCGCCCCGTATGTTGCCATGACCACCAACGGCTGGCTTCTCACCAAAGAGCGTTATGACAGGTTCAGACAATTGGGTGTCGATCGTTTCTCCATATCTCTTGACTTTCCGGACGAGCGGCATGATGAGTTCAGGAAGCTGCCCGGCCTCTTCAAACGGATAGAATCGCTGGTCGAGGCACTGGAAGCAGATGGGGACAAGGCCATCAATATAAGCTGTGTCCTCCAGAAACTCAATTTCAGGGATATGAAGAAGTTCGCGGATCTCGGCAGGGAGTGGGGGGTCCGGGTCAATTTCAGCACATATACCACGATGAGAACCGGCGAGGAGGAACTGCTCCTCTCAAAGGACGATGTAGCCGAGCTTCGCGAGCTTGTGGATGAGACCATTGCTCTGAAGCGAACCAACAAGAACATTCGGACCTCAGATTATGTGCTCAGGAACATAGTGGAGTTCTTCGAGAATGGAGGTATTCCCGATTGCCGGGCCGGCGACCGTTTTCTCGTGGTGAACCCCGACGGCACGCTATCGCCATGCGGGCTGATCATGACCGCCTATAAGACCAGGGCCGACCTGATGGAGAACTTCACCCGGAACAACACTTGCAGTGCGTGCTATACGAGCAGCCGGGCTGACTCCGAACGGCCGTTCAGGTATCTGGCTACGGATACGCTGGACTTTCGAGGCTGACAGGCCCGGGTAGAGGTGCCGGAATCGCGGACACGGCCCTCTACTGTGTTATGCTCGGCCCTCCTCGCCGCGGCGTATGCAAACATACGCCTCGCTCCTCACCCCTCGGCATGCCTTGTATGCGACCGTTCCTGACCGGCCTGGGCAGAGGTGCCGGAATCGCGGACACGGCCCTCTCCCGTCTGTGTAACGTCGGGTTTCCATGCCCGACAGCGTAGGGTTCACCGCTTTAAGCCCAGGCCGCCATATGTTATCTTAAATGAGAGGATGGCTTGGCTGCATTCAGGCTGGAATGCGGATGGATGAGGGCGATGGCGAATCGGATACATGGTGACGCGAGGCGTTCAGAGGCCGCTCTTCTGGCGGCTGCCGTATTCATCATCTGCATATCGGTATCCGCCGCATGCCTCGGTCAGGTCGGCGACTACTCAGGGCACGAGGTCATGCCGGCGGGGGTCAGGGTTGTGGCGGGAGGCGACACCGTGCTGTTGACCTTCTATGCCCCGGATGTCGTGAGGCTCGATTTCATGCCGCTCGGGTCACCGGCGCCCGATACGGGGTTTGTCGTCGTCAGGCACCCTGATCCCGGCGTTGAGTTCGAAGTCCGCGACACCGATACCGCACTTGAAGTGCTGACTTCTGAGATCGTCATCCATATGGACAAGCGTCCTCTCCGCGTTTCCTATTTCGATGCTGTGGGTTGGGAACTCCTGGCCGAGCCCGACGGCGGGGGTCTGGAGGGTCTGGGCGGCCTGTCCAGAGCGCGCTTTGTGCTTCCGTACGACCTTCATCTGTATGGGACCGGTGAGCGAGGCATCGGAATCGATCTGAGGGGCCACAGCTTCTGGATGTATAACACTCAGGTCTATGGGTACGGTGGTCCGGTGGAAACCATGAAAATAAACGTGCCGTTTCTGGCGACTTCACGAGGGTATGCCCTCTATTTCGACACGTCCCTGCCCGGCGGCTTTGATCTGGGCCGGACGGATAACGGGCTGTTCTTCTACGAGCAGAGTGCAAACGGGCTTTCCTACTTCCTGCTTGCCGCCCCGACGGTTCCAGGCCAACTGGAGAGGTACACGTGGCTCACAGGCAGACAGCCCATGCCGCCGAAGTGGGCGTTAGGGTATCTTCAATCGAAATACGGATACAGGACCCGTGGGGAAGCCGAGACCATGGTAAGGACGATGCGGGCCCGGGGGATTCCCGCCGATGCCGTTGTCCTCGACCTCTACTGGTTCGAAAACATGGGGGATCTTGCATGGGACGTCCAGGCCTTTCCCAATCCACCGGGTATGGTCGCGGACTTCCTCGACCTCGGTTTCAAGACCGTTCTTATCAACCAGCCTTATTTCAATGAGTATTCGAGGTACTACCACGATCTCACCACGGGGCACAGAGACCTTGTCGGCCGGAACTGGCTGGATGAAGCATATATACTCGACGGCTGGTGGTCGTGTGGCTGCGACGCGGTGCTTCTAGATGTCACCAATCCGGATGCCCGCATATGGCTCTGGGATCGCGATAAGGGACTTCTCAGCGGTGGGGTCGCGGGTTTCTGGACCGATCTCGGCGAGCCGGAGCGCCACCCCTGGGACATGGACCATTATGCCGGCAGCGCCGAAGAGGTCCACAATGTGTATAACCTATTGTGGGCGAAAACCATATTCGATGGCTTCTCAGCCGACCGGCCCGGCGAGCGCGTTTTCAATCTCACAAGGTCGGGTTACGCCGGAATACAACGCTATGGGGTCTTCACCTGGTCGGGAGATGTATCCCGGAGTTTCGGGGGGCTTGCCGTCCAGGTCCCGATAATGCTCAATATGTCACTGTCCGGATTAAGCTACCACAGCTCCGATCTCGGCGGGTTCACCGGATGGACGTCTCCCGAACTCTATGCCCGCTGGATGCAATTCGGGGCCTTCAACCCGGTGATGCGGGCCCACGGTGGTGACAATCAGGGGACGGAACCCTGGGCGCATGGGATAGAAGCCGAGGAGATAGCCGTCGAATTCATACGGCTTCGCTACAGGCTGATGCCCTACATCTACTCGCTCGCCTGGGAGAATCACACGACCGGCATGCCGATTGCTCGTCCGCTCTTCTTTCACGATCCTGACGACCCAAGTCTCGCAGACCTTTCCGATGCCTTCCTGTTTGGGCCCGACATCCTGGTGGCCCCTGTAATCGAGGCGGGGATTACGGCCAGGGAGGTCTATCTGCCTCGAGGGCACTGGGTGGATTTCTGGACGGACAGTCTTTACGCGGGCCCTGAGAGCATAATGGCGGACGCACCACTCGACCGTATTCCGGTGTTCGTTCGCGCCGGCGCGCTACTGCCGATGCAACCGGTGATGGACTATGTCGACGAGACGCCCCTGGATACGCTGATTCTGCATGTCTATCCACCGGACGACAGCCGGCGGGAGACCTTCAGGCTTTATGAAGATGACGGCCTCAGCCGTGATTATGAAACGGGGAAGTATGCCACAACCTTGTTCGCCCAGGAAGTGCTCTACGGCAATACCGATACAACACTCTATCTGGATATCGGCGGCGCCGAAGGCGGCTTCTCCGGCATCCCCGAAGCCAGGACGATTCTCACCATGGTCCATCTCGCGGGGTGCCCTCCCGGCTGGGTCCGCCGGGACTCTCTCACCCTGCTTGCGAGCCCCACGGAGAGCGCCCTCATGGCCGGGGGAGAGGGTTACTTCTATGACGAGGCTGCACACCTTCTGTTGATCAAGATGGAACACGCTCCTCACCGGGCATCAAGCCTCGAGGTCGGCGGTTGGCGGCCGGTGGGCAACGGCCGGGACGATGGTGGGGCACGGCAGGTAGAGCTGGGTCTGAACCGGCCTAATCCTTTCTCCACCGGCACCACGATTCCATATACCATCGCCCGGGCGGGACCCGTCACGCTGGAGGTGTTCTCACCCTTGGGAAGGAAGGTGGCGACACTCGTGGATGATGCCGGAACCCCCGGCCGGCACAGCGCTACCTGGAATGGAAGAGATCTGATCGGACGCCGGAGCCCGCCGGGTGTCTATTTCTGCAGACTGGCCTCGGCCGGGGGGACCCGGACCAGCAAGATCGTTCTGATCAGATAAGGCCATGTGTCCTCCCGCTTTCTGTTGAGTATTGAAAGACCTCGCCCCTCGCTTGTCTTCAGCCCGGACCTGTGCGGTTCGGCGCAAAGGCCGGTCTCACATACCAGGTTTGAGATGTTCCGAAGAGGGTCGTGAACAGCATCTGCTCAGGCGGGTCAAGACCATCCGCCTTCTCCGGAGCCACCTCGATGCGCCGCACCTGTCGTGCCGGTCTCGCATTCAGCGGAAGCACTCCGGGAAGTGAGAGCATCAGAGGAGCCGTAGTCAGCTCATCGTAAAGGCTGTGGCCGTGTCCGAAGCCGCCATGATCGTCGAAACCCTCGCCATGGTCACGCAGGAACCGGTTCGCGGTTGACAGGACAAATGCCAAGACTTAGCCTTGGGTGGAGATCCGGAATCTGTTTACCTGGTATTTCCAGGCACCCGGAACAGCACGATGTATGGCGGCGGACTGCACTGCAGAAGGGGCACGCAATGAAAGCGGTCAACCGGTGCCTCATGGCCGCATGTCTGCTTGTTCTCGCATGCGGCCGGGATAACGGGCCAACCAACGTATTGCTTATCGGCGTGGATACGCTGAGGCCGGATCATCTCGGATGTTACGGCTACATGCGAAACACAAGCCCCAACATCGACCGGCTTGCCGGCCAGGGGGTCTTGCTTGAGAACACCATCAGCCAGTGCCCGTGGACTCTTCCATCATTTGCGAGTGTGCTGACATCACTCTATCCGACACAGCACGGCGCCGGCATCAATATGAACCGGCTCCGAAGCACATTCCCGACACTTGCCGATATACTCTCGGATAATGGATACCTGACATGCGGCATAGTCAACGTGTCGGTTCTGAGCCCCGAATTCGGTGTGGACCGGGGGTTCGACCACTACGATGCCCCTCCACCGGCAGTGAAGAGGATTGCCGGCGAAGTGACAAGGGATGCCCTCGAGTGGATCGTTCTCCATAAGCGTGAACCCTTCTTCATGTTTGTTCACTACTTCGATCCCCATCTTGCGTATTCACCCCCGGCGCCGTACGATACGATCTTCGATCCTGACTATGAGGGGAGGATTGGAAGGTCCTTTGACCGTGACAAGTACCTCGAGATGAAAGAAGATCTTTTCAGGAACGAGGGTGAGCAGACGGCCGCCGACTGGGACCACATAAGGGCCCTGTACGATGGTGAAATAGCATTTACCGATGAGGCAATCGGCGATCTGCTTCAAGGCCTCGAGGAACTTGGTCTGAAGGATAAGACCCTGATTGTGTTCCTGAGTGATCACGGGGAAGAGTTCTTCGAACACAAGGGATACGGCCATGGCCATACCCTCTTCAAAGAGGTCATCAAGGTCCCGCTTATCTTCTCTCTCCCGGGTGTGCTCCCCGAGGGTGCGCGCCCGTCCGGGCAAGCACGTCTTGTGGACGTAATGCCCACGATTCTCGATCTTCTGGATGTCGACGTCGACGGCAGATTTGAAGGTAGGAGCCTGTTGCCGTGGCTCACGGGGGAGGGGCCGGGCGCTGCGGTTGGGGGCGGCATGTTCCCGCCTGAAGTTGCATACTCTGAGGGATTACGACGGGGCGGTGAGAGGAAGTCGCTGACCACTCATCAGTGGAAAATCATATATGATGTAGCCGATGAGAAGGAGCTTCTCCTGAACCTTGAGCAGGATCCCGGCGAAATGAACAATCTTGCCGGTGAGAATCAGGATTCTCAAGCCCTGCTCGAATCCATGTTGTTCAAGAGCATGTTCGCAATGTCTGAGACATGGTATGTCGAGATGGCAGGCGGGGAAACGTCGCATACCTTCGATCTCAGCGCCGTTGTCCGCCGGCGTTGTGGGATAGGCAAGATCTATATGTACAAGCTCCTCGATGACCGGCAGCGTATCGTGGAATCGCATGACGTCGCTTCGATAACGGAACAGCATTCTGCACTCGAGATACGCGGCCTGAGGACTGCGAAGCCTGTTGTGCTGGCTTTCAAGGCCGAGATACCGGTGGGGGTCCCTGTCACTTTTCATGTGAGCATGGACGGCAAACCCGTACCGGATAGGACCTATCTCGGCGAGTCGCTTAAGCATCCTCTGGAAATGCCGTTCGCAAGGACTGCTCGACGCGTGAAAGCCGGCTCGTCTGCGGGGCCGGCCTCGAGGCCGGCCCCACCATACTGTCTGATCTGGCACTGCGAGAATGAGTATGGAGCGGAGGTGCCTTCGGTGCTGGAAGAAGATACCAGGAAAGACCTGCGAGCGCTAGGTTACATCCAGTGACGGCGAGAATGAGTTGATGCTTGGATGGCGAGACTACGTCATTCCTCCCAGTCTGCCTTAAGGATGCCGAAGATAATCAGGTCTTCATACTTGTCCCATTTCTTGGCATGCCCGCGACGAACTCCCTCTTGGCTCATGCCGAGCTTGCGCATCACACGGCCGGATGCCGGATTTCTCGCCAGATGTGATGCGTGTATGCGGTTAAGACCCAGGTGCGTGAAGCCGTACTCCATGACCGCGCGCCCGGCCTCGGTGCAGAAACCCTTGCTCCAGTAAGGCTTCCCTATCCAGTAACCGAGTTCCGCATGGTCGAATCTGCGCGCAATCACGAGGCCGATGGCCCCTATGAGGTCCCCTGAGTCGCGGAGGGTGACAGCGAAATTGCAGAGCTGCCCCGCTTCGAACCCGGGTTTGTGAGTGGCAATCCATTCCTCAGCCATACCATCCTCGTAAGGATGGGGGATATTGAGCGTGGTGTCGGCGATCTCCCGCTCACCTGCCAGGCGCTGCACGTCACCGGCATCGGATGCGTCAAAAGGTCTGAGAATCAGGCGCTCCGTCTCGAGCACCGGTTGCTCGTTCATGATCTCCCCTCCATATCTTGTGATTGGACCTATCCTACCACGCGCAGTCTCTCGATTGTAGTCCTTTGTATGTCTTCAGCCCCTTGGCAGGTTTGCCGTTCGTGGCTATAGTCCAATCGGAAGCCGGAAACCGGCCTGTGTATCGGCAAAGGTTGTTATGCGGCATCCGGCTTCCCCCGGACGGAGGCTGGGCACAATGAGCGTGACTACGGCGAGATCCCCCTTTTCTCTGTATTGATATGTGGATGGCGGTGCGCCCGCGAGAGGGCGCGCTCGCTGCCGGCACGGCGAGAGCAGGCATCGGCAACTGTGCCGTTAATGGTGATGTCGCTGGCCTGGACTTGGGATCCGTCGGCGACCTGCTTGGATCGTCGACAACGTGTCTGACCGGGTGCGGCATCACCTGACATAGCCGGGGTCGGATATTGAGAATTGAATTCAACTTTCAAGATCTGACCCCGGCCTTCTACCCGATCATTTCGCTTACCTTTTTCAGCAGAACGTCAGGCTCCACCGGTTTTTCGAGGAAGCCATCCACCGGCATGGTGCCGGTCCCGACGCGGTCGTGGAAGGTCAGATCGGTGACCTGCTCCACTCCGCTGACCATGAGGATAGGAACGGGCTTCGCCGTGCCGCCGGCCTCGGCGGATCGGACCTCTTTGGCGAAGCGAAACCCCGCGGATATGTCTTCCATCATCACATCGAGGATTATGAGATCGGGTCGGACCTCGGAGACCATCTTGATGCCCTGCCTCATCGTGTTGGCATGAAAACAGGCGTAACCGGCCTGCCCGAGAACGGCAGCCAGATATTCATGGATGTCGGGATCGTCGTCGATGGCAAGGATTCTCTTCGTGCGGATGTCGGCGGCGGGTGTCTCGACGGGCTCATCGGTCTTGCCCTCTTCACCCAGAACGGATGCCACTTCCTCGGCGATTGCCAGCTCTTCATCGGTGGGAATAACCAGGACCGCGGCTTCACCCCGTCCTATCTGCTCACGGCTCTCGCCGTTGGCAGCCTCGTCGATCCTAATACCGAGGAATTCGAGGCCCTCGCAGACCATGCGCCGGACCGTAGGTGAGTTCTCACCTATGCCTGCGGTGAAGACCAGACAGTCGATGCCTCCGAGTATTGCAGCGTAGGCCCCTATGTACTTCTTGACTTTCCGGGTGAATATCGCCAGGGCCAGCCGGTGGCGGTGGCTTCCCGAGGCGGCCTTGTCCTCGATCGTACGAAGATCGTTGTCTCCGCCGGTAATACCGAAGAGTCCGCTCCTCTTGTTGAGAATGTCATCTATCTGGGCAGGCGCCAGCCCGTCCTCCTCCATGACGTGAAGGGGCACGGAGACATCGACGTCGCCGCAGCGGGTCCCCATCACCAAGCCTTCAACCGGTGTGAAACCCATGCTCGTGTCGACCGACTTGCCCCCCTTGACCGCGCACACGCTGGCCCCGTTGCCCAGATGACAGGTTATGATCCTGAGGTCCTCAATGGGTTTCCCCAGCACTTGTGCGGCTTTGAGCGAGACATAGTGGTGAGAGGTGCCGTGGAAACCATAGCGACGGATCCGCCGCTTGTCGTACCATTCATATGGCAGGGCGTAGACGAACGCCTCGGGCTTCATCGACTGGTGGAAGGCAGTGTCAAAAACGGCCACCTGCCTGGCAAAAGGAATGAGAAACAGTGAAGCTTCGATCCCGCTTATGTTGGGCGGGTTGTGCAAAGGCGCGAAGCGCCGGCACTCCTTTATCTTCGAAAGCACGGCCTCGTTTATGAGTACCGGCTCGGTGAAGGTCTCACCCCCGTGGACAACGCGGTGCCCGATTGCGTCGATCTCGTGAATGTCCTTGACCACCCCATGATCCGGATCACTCAGCTGATCGAGAACCAGGTTGATTGCCTGTTTATGGTCGTCGGCCCGGACCTTCTGCCTGTGGCCGTCCCGTCCCGGGACCCGGTATACAAGCGCTGCTTCCGGCGAGCCTATGCGCTCGGCGATTCCGCTGGCCAGCAATTGCTCATCCTCCATCCGAAACAGCCGGAACTTGACGGAGGAGCTGCCGCAATTCAGAACCAACACCCTCATGTTTGTCTGCCTCGCTTCTGTGGCGCCTCTCGCTCCAGCTCGCATGCGGGTAGGCGAACGGTGAAAACCGTCCCCTTCCCGACTTCGGATTCCACCGTTATCGACCCGGAGTGTAACTCCGCGATCTTTCTGGCTATGGACAACCCGAGGCCGCTGCCTTCCGTCGGTCTCTCGCCCTTCACCCGGTAGAACTGCTCGAAGATGAGCGGAAGCTGGTCTCGAGGTATGCCCACACCGTTGTCTTCGACCGTGACTACGATGCTCCCGTTTTCCTCCGCCGACCTTATCGAGACTCTCCCTCCATCATGGGTGTACTTGATCCCATTGTCTATCAGATTGCTGAAGAGCATCTCGAGCGTATCGCGGTTGCCGAGGACCGGCCGTAAGGAATCCGGTGCACTGATCTCCAGAGTGATGTTCCTCTCCGTGGCCAGCGGGCCGAGCGTCTCCGCGATCCCGGCGACGATGCTTTTCACATCAACCGGGTCCTCGGGCTTCACAGTCTCGCGGGCTTCTATTCTGGACAGGTTCAGCCAGTCGCCTATCAGGGATATCAGTGCAGTTATTCGCTTCTGTGTGCCCAGGATGGAGGCTCGGACGGCGTCAGGGATCTCGCCCGTATACCCGCCGGTAACCAGCATGAGCCGTTGCTGGACGGCTGCAAGCGGCGCGCGGAGTTCGTGAGACACCATCGAGACGAAGTTGTCCCTCATCAGCTGCTTCTCACGCCTGAGACGGGCCGTTTCCTTGATGTAGCTTCGCCGTTCCAGGCCTCTTTGCACTATGAATCTCAGTTGGTTCGGGGTGAATGGCTTGGGGAGAAAGTCGTATGCCCCGCGCTTCATGGCTTCCACAGCCGATGTTATGGTCCCATAGCCTGTGATCACAATGGCTACGTAGTCGGGATCATGCGACTTGAGTTTCTCGAGGACCTCAAGGCCGCCGATGCCGGGCATGCAGAGATCGACAAGAACGAGGTCCGGCTGGATGTCTCGGTGCATTGCAAGCCCCGAGATACCGTCGAGAGCCGACTCAACCTTGTAGTTATTCCCCGCGAAGACCTGCCTGCAGGATTCCTGAAGGGCCTGGTCATCATCAATGATCAGTATCTTCTCTATCAGTTCCAAAGGAGACCCCGATCACCACGACACCAATAGTCATCCCCGGCTACCGGCTTATACGCTAATCATTCCTGAAGCGAAAATCAAACCGTACTGGTGTCTTTCTGCAGGTTTCGAGAAGGAGCCGAAGCCGCATGCTCAGGCCGGCCCTGCAGAGCGCTCAGGCAGCTGTTGCCGCCGGGCTGCGTTGATATCAAGTCCAGGTAGGTGGTGTAAGCCTGGCCGAGATCGGAGAAATTCATGTGAAAAAGCCGGCGAATGGCGGTCTTTCCGATCAAACCCTCCAGCATGCTCCCGAACAACCGTTCTCCAAGCATGTAGCCGAGGGCATGCGTCACGCCGAGGTGTACAGGCAGGGGCAGCTCGTACAGGGAACCGTGCAACCTCCATGGCTTGCCGCTTGAGAGGAATGCTCTTTCACGGCGCTTATGCAGCGCGGCATATCTGCCGATCGCCCGGAGCTCTCGGATCCTGTCCGGCGGCAGGGACGGGTACTTCCGCTTGACGTACTTGAAGTCGTCCAGAGTGTAGCATGGGCGTTTGTGGTTTATGATCTTTGAACCGAAAAACCCCAGTGCCTCTCTCATCACGCGGCAATAGAAGTCTTCAACCTGGGTAAGATCGGGTCTCTTGGGGCCTGCGGTGACCCTGTGGATGAAGTGAGTTGCCTCCTCCGCGGCATGGTTGACGGACAGGTTTGCGATATAGATGATATTGCCCTTATCGATGAAGTAGGACTCGTTTGTCTTTATGTGCGCGGCAATGGCGTCGACCTCCACATGCGAGAGCCGCTTGTCGGCCCTCAGGTGGTGGAGGAAATCCAGGTCGGCCGGGGAGTGGACGATGAAGTCTTCCAGACCATCTGCCTCGATCTCGAGGAACTGGGATATGATGTGGACCATCTGAAGTACCTGGTTATACAGGGCTTCGTCCCCGAAGATGTCTCCCTGCCAGCCGCGAAGTGAGGGCGATGCCAGCTCTCTGGTCTTGTCGATCCAGTTCAGATATGACTGAAACTTGATTATCGGAGGGGTGCTCATCACACAGAAACGATCCTCGGCGATGAGCACCACGTCGGTCTCCTGCTCGAGGCGGTGCCTGGCGAGCTCCCAGTATATGCTCTCGTTGTTCTGGTAGATGACGACACTTCTCAGACTCTCGTTGAATTCCGATAGAAGGGCATCAACCGCTCGAGGCAGGTGTGGTGGGGCGACATGGAGATCCCCGTCGAAGACGTAGACAAGTCTCTCCGGTCTCTCCAGCAGTTCCTTCGCGATCACCCGGGCGGCGGCCCGGTCGCGCTTCTTGAGTGTCCACCTGCCTCCCTTGGGTTGGCTGTTGATCCCCAGGACTCTGATCTTGTGCCTCCCGGCGAAGAGAAGCAGCTCCCGGTACTGCGCCCAGGGGAACCCCCAGGTCGTATCGTAGTTTACCGCCTTAAGGTACTCGGCCTCCGAGATGTCCCCGGCCAGATATCGGTCGAGGTGATGCTGATGATCTATGCGAACAACCTCGACGGCAAGGGTTATCCTGGGACGGAGATGTACCAGGCGCCGAAGAATTCTGAGCGGGATCCGCTGGGCCTGGGCCATGGTGTGGTAATCACCATTATAGATAATGTCGGCGCGTCTAAGGCTGTCGAGCATCTCCTCCATGCTCGAGCGCCTTTCGTAATGCCTGAACTGCCGATTGTATTCCTGCAGGTATGTCTGGTATTCCTTGGTCTGCCCCCCGACGGAGGCCCGAATCTCGCGCCTGAGGTCCTCCACGATGGTCTTCTGGATCTCTATGAGCTCTTGCCTGGAGGACGAGACTGCGGCCCGGTCCTTGATGTTCGATTCTACTGTGGCCCTGGTCATTACTGGTTCTTGCTGTCTCTCTTGTGGTCCCGACCCCATCAGGGCGGGCGTCCCTCCGACCGGGCCAGGCGCCGGCAGGGCTTCGACATTGCCGTCCGGAGATAAATGGGGCCTTCACTCCTTCGGGCTCTATTCTAGTTATCGTTCAAGATGAGGCCGGAGTTGAGGACGTTTGGGGCTTGTGATTATTGCTATTGACTCGGCTGCGGGAAGTGTTCTATTAGGGCTTATGTAAGGACTCCTCGACAGGTGAAGGGACATGGAAGGAACTGAGTTCAGGTCCGACGTCGATTTCGTGATCCGGATAGGTGGTGAGGGAGGGGAGGGGGTGATAAGCTGCGGAGAGCTCTTCGCCCAGGCTGCCGCCCGCACCGAGTACCACGTCTTCACCTATATCACATATCCCGCAGAAGTGCGTGGCGGCTATTCGATGATACAGATCCGCATCCGGGATTGGACTATCTATTCGATGGGTGGGGCCGCCGACTTCCTTGTACTGTTCGATCAGAGGGCGTATGAACGGTCGATCCAGTACCTCCGGCCGGGAGGTTGCGTCGTCTACGATCCGGATCGCGTGAGTATCGAGAGCCTCCCACAAGGGCGGTTGTTTCCTATCCCGATGGACCGAATAGCGGCGGAGTCGGCGGGGGGCAAGCGAGGCAAGAATGTGGTGGCCCTCGGTGTCCTCGGCCATCTCTTTGGCATAGAACGGAAGACCTTAGAGCAGCTCCTGCATGATCGGTTCGGCTCCAAGGGCAGCGCCGTGATGGATGTCAACCTGAGGGCGCTCGCGGCGGGATACGAGGCTGGGGCCGCAGCCGGTTTGGATTGCCCGGTTCGTCTGGGCACCAGCTCACCGGATAAGGCCCGGTACATGATGATGTCCGGCAACGAAGCGATCGCCCTGGGCGCCCTGGCAGCGGGGTGCCGTTTTGTGGCAGGCTATCCCATAACTCCCGCCACTCCGATCTTCGAGACCATGACGAAGCTCATGCCCAGGGTGGGAGGCCGGGCGATCCAAATGGAGGATGAGATAGCATCGATATCTGCCTGTATCGGCGCCTCGTTCTCCGGGGCCAAGGCCATGACGCCGACGTCCGGGCCGGGGTTGCAGCTGATGGGTGAGCAGCTTAATCTTGCCTCTATGCTGGAGCTGCCGCTGGTGATAGTGAACGTGCAGCGAGGCGGCCCGTCGACGGGGCTTCCCACAAAGACCGAACAAAGCGATCTCAAGTTTGCCATTTACGGAACCGCCGGGGAGTCGCCGAGGGCGATCCTGGCGCCCAGCGGGGTCCAGGACTGCTTCTACCAGACCATAAGGGCCTTTAACATAGCGGAGCGCTATCAGATGCCGGTGATCCTGCTCAGCGATCAGTCGATCGGATACCGGAAGGCGACGGTCCGCGTGCCCGATCTCTCCGGAATGAGCAGCGTGGATGCCTCGGTGCCGTGTGAGAAGATCGTTGTGCCCGATCCCGCACGCATACAGATTGCGGACAGGATAGAGCCCGCAGCAAGGGACCTCGAGGAGTACAAGCGTTTCATGGACACCTCCGATGGGGTCTCGCCCATCACACGGCCCGGCACGCCTGGGGGCCAATATCTGGCAACAGGTTTGGAGCACACCGAGTTCGGTTGGCCTGACTACAGCCCGGAGAACCATGCCAAGATGATGCGTAAACGCTTCAAGAAGCTCCGTGCCCTGTCCCTGGCTCTGGAGAAGAATCCGCCCGAGTACTATGGGCCGGACGGGGCGAAGATAGGCATCATCGGGTGGGGCTCCACCGAGGGCGCGATTCGTGAGGCGCGGTATCTGGCGGAGGAGAAGGGCATCCCGGTCCGGCACCTCCATCCGAAGGTGGTCTCTCCGCTTCCGGATCGCAGAATCGAGCATTTCCTGTCCGAGCTCAGCCAGGTGATCGTGGTCGAGGAGAACTATACGGGCCAGTTTGCGCACTTCGTGAAAGGCCGGTTCGGCGTCAGGCCGATCGAGGTCCACAAGTGTGAAGGGGTTCCCATAACGCCGCAGGAGATCCTCGCGGCTGTGGAGAGGGTGGCAAGCATCATCGATGCAGAAGAGATTAGAAGAGTATAAAGGCAAGCCGAAGCCGGTGTGGTGCGCCGGGTGCGGCAACTATGCGGTGCTCAATGCCGTGAAGAGGGCTCTGGCCGATCTTGAGATCCGGCCCCACGAGGTGATAACCGTGTCGGGAATTGGGTGTTCCGGGCGGCTGTCCCACTATCTCAATACCTACTCTCTGCACGGGACCCACGGCCGGGCGCTTCCCACCGCGCTCGGGGCAAAAGCCGCCAGGCCCGATCTGACAGTTCTGGCAGTCGGAGGAGACGGGGACGGCCTGGGTATAGGCGGCGGGCATATAAGCCACGCAGCCCGGAAGAATGTCAACCTGACCTACGTCATGATCGACAACAGGATCTATGGTTTGACCAAAGGGCAGGCCTCGCCGACCACGCCTCACGGGCACGCCACCAAGACCACCCCGTACGGCGTCTATGAAGACGCGATTTCGGCCATTCCGATATTCCTTGCATACGACATCTCCTTTGTGGCGAGAAGCGGTATCGATATCGACGGGCTCACCGGCATCCTCGTCGAGGCGGTGAGACACCCGGGGATGTCCATAGTCCATGTCATATCACGTTGCCAGACATTCCCCGCTTTCGACTACAAAGAAGCAGCCGGGCAGTTCGCCCCGCTTCCGGAAGGTCATGACCGGACGGACAAGCTCAAGGCGCTTGAGCTTGCATACTCCACTGCCCCGGTCTATACGGGCGTCCTCTACCAGATAACCAAACAGACTCTGGGCGACAGGCTGGAAGAAGAGGTCCGGAGGGCAGAAGCCGGTATTGGCGGCAAAGCGGCCACCATAGAGCAGCTTCTAAGGCTCTTCGCCTGATCCGGCCGCAGGGGCCCCCGACGTCGGTGCGTCTGGAGAGCTCTTGGGTCTCGGGGCGGGTATTGCGCCGCTATCTGAGGGCCTGGAGGGCCCGTAACGCAGGCTGGAAATCCGGATCGATCTCTAGAATCCGTTCGAGAAGAGCTATCGACTCCTCGGTCTTGCCCTCCTGGGCCCGGACCGCTGCGAGTCCGAACAGGGCCATTGTATTGTCGGGCTCATACTGAAGTGCCGACTCGAAGGCTTCCCCGGCCTCGGCGGCCATGCCCTTCTGGCGATAGGCACTCCCCAAATTGGCCAGGATCGTGGCATCGGCCGCACCGGCCTCGCGTGCGCGCTCGAAGTAATAGATCGTGCTGTCGGGCTGCCCTCGCTCGATGAATACCCGCGCGATGCTTCCCAACGCCTTCACATTCTGCGGCTGGACCTCGAGCGTCGCGCGGAACCACCGCATGGCCTTCTCCGGCTCGTTCTTGTAAATGTAAGCCTGGCCCATGTTCTGGAGGGCCATGGGGTCTTTGGGGTCCAGTTCAAGTGCCTTTTCCAATACCTGGATGGCGCTGTCGGGTTCTCCCTTTTCGACAAAGATGGCCCCCATGCTGGAGAGAACATCGGGGGTTTCCACTGATAGGCTTGATCCCAGCCGGAGATAGAAGAGCGCCCTGTCCAGATTGCCTTGCTGTCGCATGATGTTGGCCATGGGGAAGAAAGCACTGCTGTGAGTGGAATCTATCTCGATCGCCTTCCTGAACTGGGCCTGGGCTATGTCGGTTTCTCCCATTTCCAGCAGGGCTTTGGCCAGATGGACATGGGCCTGCGGGTTGCCCGGATCGAGCAGTACCATTTGCCCGAATAGACCCGCGGCCCTGTCGAAATCGCCGTTGTCGAAAGCCTTCCGCCCGCTCCACAGATACGTATTGAGATCTCCGATCATGTACTTCGGGTCCCGCCCCGCGGGTTCGATGTGCTCAGGCAGATTGGGACGCCCCCCGGCCAGGTACCCCAGAGCCATGAGCTTGTGCACATCCTCCTGGGACATTGAGGTCCGCGCTGACTCAAGCGCCTCGGTCTCCCGTGCGGCCATCACCATCAGATTGGCTCTCATCTCGCCGACCCGTTCAGGCTGGGCGGATGCTAGATTATTGAGCTCTCCGGGGTCCTGGGCGATGTCGTAAAGCTCCTCTTCGGGAGCGAGGATGTACTTCCAGTTGTTGTGGCGCACACCTCTCAACGGACTCCACCTGAAGTAGAAGTAGGGATACATGCTTTCGAAATAGAGCATCCTCGGGTCTATCCGATCCCCTCTGAGCACCGGAACCAGGCTCACACCGTCGACATTGTGATCCGGCCTGACATCCACGAGTTCGAGCACTGTCGGGAATACGTCTATGAGCTGCACGGGGTAGTCTATCTTGGCTGGCGGCTTCAGGTCGCCGCCCAGAGCGTAGGCTTTCGGCAGCTTGACCATGAGGACCACCTTGATCGTACTCTGGTAAACAAGGACACCATGCCCCGCCTCATTGTGCTCGTCAAGGCCCTCGCCGTGGTCCGAAACCAGCACTATAAGCGTGTTGTCATAGAGGTCATTCGCTTTGAGAGCCTTCAGGAGTTCACCCAGCATGGAGTCGGTGTATGCAATCTCGCCGTCATAGAGGTTCCCGGTGTAGGCGTCGGCAAAGGGCTGGGGGGGCGAGTAGGGATCGTGGGGGTCATAATAATGCACGAAGGCAAAGAAAGGTTCCTGAACCCCCGCGAACCAGTTGAGTGCCGTGTCGTTCACGGCATCCGCCCGTCGCTCCGGCCACTGAAAGGCGCTCTTCTTATCCTGGGACCCCATGTCGTCGTTGTAAACCTCAAAACCCTGATCCAGACCGAAACGGGAGTCCAGCACGAATGTCGCCACAAAAGCCCCGGTGGAGTATTCCTGCTCGGAAAGCACTTCCGCCAGGGTCGTGAATTGATCGGAGAGCACGAACGCACCGTTGTCGCGCACTCCGCTTGTAATGGGCAGGAGCCCGGTCAGCAGCGACGTATGCGACGGCAGGGTGAGGGGAACAGTGGCGGAAACATCGAGAAACAGGAACCCCTCCTCGGCCAGCCCGTCGATATTGGGGGTTCTTATGTGCTCGTAGCCGTAGCATCCCAGGTGGTCGGGTCTGAGCGTGTCGATGCTGATCAGGAGTACGTTATATCGCGCCGGTCCTCGCCCAAGGACGAGCACGACCACGATCACTGCCAGCGCAAGCGCGACTATGCCTATCCACTTACCCATCAAAGAGAAATTAGCAAAGCCGCCGCCCAATGTCAAAAGCCTTGAGGCCATAGAGCAACGCGGGAGATTCCACCAGCTCTGGACTAGCGGTTCGGGAAGTATTAAATAGAATGGAGTGGTTTCTCGACGGACACCTGAAACAAGGTGACACCCCAAGCGGGAAGGAGGGTCTTCGATGGCAAGCAGGAACCCAGTGAGATTCAGTGATATCGAACGGATCTCACCCAGGCTTACCAATGCCGCGCGAGTCGCCGTGGGCGAGGTCCTGAAGGCTAGAAGAGGTGAGCGCTTTCTTATTATCACGAACCCCAATCCTGAAGTACGGCTCATATCGGAAGCCCTTTACGACGCCGCTGTGGAAGCCGGGGCTCTGCCCACGCTTCTCTTCCAGCCGGTGAAGTCTCAGCTTGATTTTGCGAATGACTCGGTTATCCATGCCCTCAGAGCCGAGCCTGAGATCGCTGTTTCCGTGAGTCATGCGAAGCTCGGTAAGGATCGTTTCGGCATGGAGAAGAAGTACCGGTACGGCAAGAAGACCTATGATCATATCTTCCACTACCTGTTGGGAAGCAAGAAGACCAGGTCCTTCTGGTCTCCCTCGGTCACGGTGAACATGTTTCAGAGGACCGTGCCGGTCGATTACGGGGCGCTCCGCAAGGTCTCGGCCAAGCTCAAGAAGGCATTTGACAAGGCACGCACGGCACGGATCACCTCGGATCTGGGAACCGATCTCGTGATCGGTCTCCGGGGACGGAAGGCCTTCACCGATGACGGCAATTTCTCCAAGCCCGGGACCGGCGGCAACTTGCCGGCCGGCGAGATGTACATCTCACCGGAGCTGGGAAGCGGTGAAGGTACGCTGGTTTATGACGGCTGTATCTCGTCGGACAAGGGAGTCATACTGATTAAGGAGCCCATAAGGATCAAGGTCAGGCGCAATCTTGTGACGGAGATCCTGGGTGGGAGTGAAGCCCGGCAGCTGAAGGCCACGCTCGAAAGGGCACGGAAATCGACACGCAAGTTCGCCGCCGAAGGCAAGGTGGCCAAGCGGGACCTTCCGGGTTATCTGGAAAACGTCCGGAACCTCGGGGAGCTCGGGATCGGGCTCAATGAGAAAGCCCGGATCGTGGGCAACATGCTCGAGGATGAGAAGGTATTCAGGACTTGCCACATAGCTATCGGGTCCAACTACGACGAGGACGCCAAGGCCCTCATACACCTGGACGGCCTGATAAGAAACCCGACGGTCGAAATAAGGGGCGCCGGGGGAAAACCCACGCTGGTAATGGATAAAGGCAAGATGGTGCTTTAGTCCATTGCTGTTGGCAGTGCGCAAAATCCGGGGTAGCATCCGGGTTGAAGCGGAAGCAACCCGATCCCTTGTTTGATCCGAGAAAGCCCTACGAAGGCATATACGCCCAAGAGAGAAGTTCAGCCATGAAGCACCTGGAAGGTATTGCCCTCTTGAGTTCAGGCGATGCTATTGCGCCGGACATCAGGGCATCTGATGGATGTATAGTCCGGACTATCCGCAGGCCCTCTACCGCTGTGGCGTAGCTGTCGGCGCCGGTGGGGTATGGAGCTTGAAGACGAAGTAATACAATAGAAAACAGACCAGATAGGGAATGTAGGCGCCCCAGAGGACGTCGGACAGGAAATGGCGTCCCCTTACGATCCTTCCCGCGCCCTCAAGGCCTCCCAAAGCGAGCACGGCGATCATGGTTGCGGCTGCGGCCCTGGGCCGCGTGCGTCTCAGGATGAACCAGATGGCGATGAAAGAGAAAGCGATCGAGACATGGCCGGACGGGAAGGACTCTCCATTCCCGGTGCTCCCCTTGACCAGCGGTGGGAGGTAGGCGAGGCCGCCCCCAAACTCGGTCACACTGTCCGGCCGTGGGTGGCCCCAGTACTCCTTGAAAACCATGTTAGTGAGCAGCCCTGCCCCGATGAGGCCGCTCAGCAGGACGAACAGGCCGTACCGGACCAGCTGTCTGCGGTCGGGCTTCAGGATGCCTATGAGGATAGTCACCGCCGCTATTGCGGCGAGGGTCAGCGTAAGATAGGTGTCCGATTCATAGAGCATTCTCCAGAGCGTATTCTCATAAAGGGGCCAGGGGCCGCTGGGATGGTCCGGCATGTAGAAGAGCCGTGAAAACCTGATGTCCAGATCGGTGGCCCAGAAGACGGCCGTCGTTGCCACAACAATGGCTGCGAAGATCATAAGCTCGCGCAGCCAGACCGGCCGACGGCTTGCTTTGTTCAAGGTGTCGCCCTTCGCCATGTGTGCTCCCGCGAACCACGATCCCGAAGAACCAAGGATATAGCCTGGGGCCAGTCGGGTCAATCGGCTTCTCGGGATACGGAAGAGTGTGAATGCGGGTCAATCGGCTACAAGGGGTTTGAAATCGATCTTTCCAGGGGTTATCTTCAAGCAATCAAGTTCCGAGCGAAGCATGTACGCAGACGAAAGGGGGCATCCGGTATGGACTCCGAACAGACACCTTCCTTACAACAGTTTCCTTCAGGGTGGTTTGCCTCAGGGTCGGCGCCCAAGGAGTACGAAGTGCGCATCGACCGGACCGAACACCATAGCGGCAAGGCCAGCGGTTTCATAACCTGCAAGACCGAGCAACCCACGGGGTTCGGGACCCTTATGCAGGTATTCAAAGCCGACAAGTACCACGGCAAGCGCCTCAGAATGACCGGTTACCTCAAGGCCGAGGACGTGCAGACCTGGGCCGGGCTCTGGATGCGCGTGGAGGGGCCGGGCGGCGCGATCCTGGCCTTCGACAACATGCAGGACAGACCTATCAGGGGCTCCATCGGCTGGGAAGAGTACGAGGTGGTCCTCGACGTTCCCGACAACAGCATCAATATATCCTTCGGGCTGCTTCTTGCAGGCAAGGGTGCCGCCTGGGCCGATGACTTCGCCTTCGAAGAGGTGGGCAAGGATGTCGAAGTCACCGACTTGAAGAAGAAGATCAAGGACATGCCTGCCGAGCCGGCAAACCTGGGTTTCGAGGATTAGGGTTGACCGGGCCGTCGATATCTGTTGCAATCATGATCGTTCTTCGGAGTCATTGGCGGCGTCGTTTTGGTTCGCTGAGATAGTACCCCTGGAAGAAGAGGAACATGTCGGTCCACCAGGAACTGCCTTTGTTTCATCCTTCAAAACGACCCTACCGTTTCACGGTGTTGCTGGTCGCCACGTTCATGGTGTTCGGCAGCTACTTCGCCTATGATAGCGTCGGTGCAATCGAAGACTATCTGATGAAATCGATGGGCATAGGCCAGTCCCAGATCGGGCTTATGTATTCGCTCTATAGCTGGGGAGCGATATGTACCCTGCTGGTGGCGGGGTGGCTTGTGGACCGGATAGGGACAAGGAAGTCAAGCATCCTCTTCTCGGGTGTGCTCACGTTTGGAGCTATTGTGGTCGCGGCGGCCCCCGGGGCCCGGACCATGCTGGCCGGCCGTTTCATCTTTGGAGCGGGCTCGGAGGCTCTCATCGTGACCCAGAGCGCCATACTGGCCAGGTGGTTCAGGGGCAAGGAGCTTGCCTTCGCTTTCGGGGCCAGCCTGACCATCTTCCGTCTGGGCACTCTCTTCTCATTCAACACCGAGACCCTGATTGCCGAGGCGTTGGGCCCGGTCGGGGCGCTGTGGGTTGCTGCAGGTTTCTGCGGAGTCAGCGCGCTTATCAACCTTATCTATATAGTCATGGACAGGTATGCCGAGCCGGTGCTCAGCCTCCGCGAGGAGGGCGCAGCCGATAGGATAAACTGGGGGCAGGTCTTCCGGTTCAAGGTCTCCTACTGGCATCTCACCCTGGTATGTCTCTGCTTCTATTCGGCGATCTTTCCCTTCACCGCTCTCTCAACCAACTTCTTCCATGAGAAATGGGGACTGCCGCTTGCAGCGGCAACCGAGGGAGGCTTTCTTGCGAGTGCCTTTGCCAACTTCAGGCACATGTTCTCCACTGCCCCGGGGACGACCTCCATCGTAGTCTTCGCGTCGATGATCTTTGCCCCCTTAGCCGGCGCCCTCGTGGACCGCATAGGCAAGCGGGCAACCATAATGGTACTGGGATGTCTGCTGATGATACCGTGTTTCCTATCTCTGGGATTCAGCGATATGGCCCCGATGGGGCCCATGATGCTTCTGGGGGCGGCCTTCGTCCTGGTACCCGCAGCCCTCTGGCCCGCCGTCCCGCTTATCGTGGAGCGAGGGCGGATAGGAACGGCGTTCGGGCTTATGACCCTGATACAGAACATAGGTCTTATGTCGTTCCCTTATCTTAACGGGTGGTTGAGGGAAGCTACGGGAGAGTATAGTTACAGCATGCTGATGTTTGCCGGCTTGGGGGTCGTCGCACTTGTCTTCGCCCTGCTGCTTCGCTTGGGGAGGACGGAGAGCGGCAGGGTGCTTGAAGCGCCGTGAGGCACTCCCTCATCCGGAGCGTATCAGGGTCCGGACGGCAACTGGATGCGGTTTGACCCCTGGGGAGGTTATCACGATGCCGCGATGCAGTGCGAAACAGATCGTTTGCGCGGTCGCTCTCGTAGTGTTCGCTCTCACTGCCTCGCCGGCTCTGGAATGCAGGGCGGAGACAGTGGATTTCGACTCAGACCGGTGGACGAAGTCCAACGCCAGGGTGTTTGAATACATGGGAAGGGACGCCCTGATGGGTATGGCCCATCTGGACGACGTGGAGTTCGACAACGGCGTGATCGAGGTGGACATCGCCGTTACGGGGAAACGCTCCTATCCGGGGATCAGGTTTCGGATGCAGAGTGCCGGGGATTATGAGGAGTGCTATGTCCGTCCGCATAGGGCCGGGCTCTATTCCGATGCGGTTCAGTATGCGCCGGTCTTCAACGGCATATCCTGCTGGCAGCTCTTCAACGGGAACGGCTACACCTCTGCCGCCGAAATCAACCCGGGCGAATGGGTCCACATGAAGATCGAGGTGCTGGGCGGCCAGGCCAGGGTCTTCCTGGGGGACGCCGCCGAACCTGTGCTTGTCATCGACCGTCTCGAACACGGTACGTCAAAGGGCAGCATCGGAGTTTCCGGCCCTATGGACGGATCGGCCTTTTTCTCCGGATTCGCATATCACCTTACCGATGAGCTTGAATTCACCCCCCCACTTCCGCCGGAGACCGCACCCGGCACCATTCTCGATTGGGAAGTCTCACGCTCGTTCAGAATCTCGGAGCTCGATCTCGACACTTATCCGCTCGGCGAGGATCTCGGCCCACTCGAGTGGCGGCAGGCCGCCGCCCAACCCAGCGGGCTTGTAAACGTTGCGCGCCTGATGGGCAGAACCAGCAGGGAGCCGGAGTCCATTCTGGCCCGGGCTGTCCTCACCTCGGATGCCGACAAAACCAGAGAGATCCGGTTCGGCTACAGCGACTGGGTCGGCATCTTCATCAACGGCACCATGTTGTTTTCCGGCAACAGCTCGTACAGGGGAAGAGACCCTTCGTTCTTGGGCATCGTGGGTCTCAATGATGCTGTGTACCTGCCTCTCCACAAGGGCGAGAATGAACTTCTGCTCGTGGTGGTGGAATCTTTTGGTGGGTGGGGATTCATGTGCAGGGACGCTACCGCCGTCTTCGAGGGCGCGGGTGTGAGCAAGGTGTGGGAAACCGGCAAGCAATTCAAGGTGCCCGAGTCCATCGCATATGATACGGCCGCCGGCGTGCTCTATGTGTCCAACTACGACGCGTATGACCCAAGCGAGGGTGAAGGACAGCAGTATGTCTCCAAGGTCTCGCCTGACGGGGAAATCCTCGATCTTACGTGGGCGACAGGTCTGGCGAATCCCACGGGCATGGCGATTTCGGGCGACAGGCTCTTCGTCGTCGAGCGAAACGGCCTTGCCGAGATCGATACCGGTACCGGGGAGATAGTGGCAAGGCATGCTGCCGCAGGTCAGGGCTTTCTCAATGATGCGGCCGCCGACGGGGCCGGGAACATATACGTTTCGGATTCGCGCGGCGGCGCTATACTCCGGTTGGAGGATGGAGGCCTTGGGGTCTGGCTCGAAGGGGAAGCTATCTCCCAGCCCAACGGCCTGCATGTGTCCGGGGGGAATCTGCTTGTAGGTAACAACGGAGATCAGAGCCTTAAAGCCGTGGACCTTGCGACCCGGGAAGTATCCACGATCGCGCGCATGGGCCCCGGCATCATAGACGGGATCGCATCGGACAAGCAGGGCAACTACATAGTGTCTCACTGGGAAGGCCGAGTCTACAGGGTAAGCCCCGCCGGTGAGAAGGTGAAGCTGCTGGACGTGACAGGGCCCGAGCAGAACTGCGCCGACCTGGCTTTCATACAGGAGACCGGTCTCCTGGTGATTCCCGGTTTCACGGGCAACACGGTCAGAGCGTACCGCGTGCGTGACTAACCGGAAGCGGTGTCAGGCTTGCATGCCTGCATGTCGGAATGGCCGGTGCCGGACCTGCCCGCTTGTATCCGGGTCTGTTTGTTGGGCCGGCACGGAACGGTTGTCCGGGGCGCCTCCGGGTGTGGAGGTGGTGCCTGAATCGGCAGGGCCTTCAGGAGCTGGTATTTGATGCTAAGGGTTAAGGGACTATCCAAGACTTACTCGAAGGGCGACATCGAGATCCCCGCTCTCCGGGATATCACCTTCGAGGTGGATGAAGGTCAGTTCGTTTCCATCGTCGGCAGGTCGGGATCGGGCAAATCCACGCTTCTGAATCTCATAGGGGGCCTCGATACGCCGTCTTCCGGACACATCCTCTTCCGGGAAGCCGATCTGGCTGCTATGAAGCGCGCGGAACTTGCCGGTCACCGCCGCCGCTCTGTGGGTATGCTGTTTCAGTCTTTCAATCTCATCGGCCACAGGACGGCAATCGAGAACGTCATTCTGGCTCTGACCTTCGGGCGGTTCCCGAGAGGGGAGAGGAAGCAGCGGGCTGCCGCGCTGCTTGAAGAGGTGGGTCTTGCGGACAGAATGAATCACAAACCCGCCGAGCTGTCAGGAGGCGAGGCCCAACGTGTCGCCATAGCCCGGGCGCTGGCGAACGAGCCGGATCTGCTGCTTCTGGACGAGCCTACAGGCAATCTCGACAGCGGCACTGCCGATGAGATCATGAGAATCGTCTGCGACCTGAACCGGGAGCGGGGTCTCACGGTGCTGCTGGTCACGCACGAGGAGGGTGTCGCGCGGACGGTCTCCGACAGCATGATTCGCCTGCTTGACGGCCGCATAGTGGAACGCTCGGGGGGAGGGGCAAGCCAATGACCTCTCCGGACATGATCAAGCTGGGGCTGGAGAATCTGCTTCGCACCAGGCTGAGGACCGTGCTTACGGTGCTGGGGGTCGTTGTAGGCATCGGAGCGCTGACCTCGATGGTGTCCTTCGGCACGGGTATGCAGAAGAACATAACAGAAGCGTTCAGAGACAGCGATCTGTTCACAAGCCTCTTTGTAACGGCCGCTGATGTCGAAGAGATCAACGACCCTGATGACATCGCCGATCTTATGCGGAAGCCGCTCACGCCTCTGACCGATTCAACCGTGATTGCGATCCGCGGGATTCCCGGTGTTGACATGGCCTTTCCGGAGATAAGTTTCCCGGTACGCCTGGAGATGGACGGGCATGAGACCAGAACCACGCTCCGGGGCCTCCCGGCTTCCATGGGCAGGTACAGACCTTTCAAAGACCTTGAGTACGGCGAGTATTTTGCCGGCGATGGCGACCGCGCTGCGGTCATTCGGATGGAAACCCTTGAGGACATGGGACTGTCCGTGGTCGACCCCGGGGCGGAGGCCCAGGCAGCCCCTGAAGACTCGGCTTCCCATATGGAGCTTGTGGAACCGGGCTCGGTGATCGGTGGGACGGTGAGTGTCGTAACGGCTGTGATGGATCTCTCCGGAAGTCCGATGAGCGCCCTCGCGAGGTTGATGCCCGGGGGTGGGGCATTTCGGGAAGCTGCCGGGGAGTTCAAGATCACCGGAATCCTCAAACAGTCCACCAATTTCCACGGGCAGGGATTTCATGGAGGCATCTTTGTCCCCATAGAGGCCGCCGACAGCATCCCGAGATTGGGCTTCTCCAGTGTGTGGGATCTTCTCGGGGAGGGTGGTGGTGAAGGTATGTACAGCTCGATCTATGTCCGTGTAAAGGACATGACGGACATGGAGAGTGTCAGGGCCGTCCTTGTGGACGATATGGGGCTCTCGGTTTTGTCCATCTCGGACCAGCTCTCCGAGATACGGCGGGGTTTCATCATTGTCGACTCGGTGCTTGCCGCCATCGGAACCGTTGCCCTATTCGTGGCCGCCCTGGGTATCGTCAACACCATGGTAATGTCCATCCTCGAACGCACGCGCGAGATAGGAATAATGAAGGCCATCGGGGCGAGCGATGCGGAAATAAGAACCATCTTCTTCGCGGAGGCGGCCACTATCGGAGCCGTGGGGGCCGTCTTCGGACTGATTCTGGGTTGGCTGGTCACGAGAGTGGCGAACATGGTGGTCAACATAAGGTTCATGCCGCCCGGCGAGGACCCGGTGAATCTCTTCTACTTCCCGCTCTGGCTGATCCTGGGTGCGGTCGGGTTTTCGATAGTGGTCAGCCTCCTGGCCGGCCTCTATCCGGCGGGGCGGGCGGCACGTGTCGATCCGGTGAAGGCCCTGAGGCACGATTGACATTGCAGTCCGGGCATAATACGCTTGAGTCCGTGAGCATCGCGCTGTCGGCCGTGGGACGCCGCCACAGAGATCGAATAGGTTCGGGCCGGGTACGCAGCGCCATCACTCCCATAAGGGTGGACCGGCTGATGCGAAGACCCGACGGCATTGGCACGGTTCGGATGGAGGGTGCGATATGCATCAAGAGCCGGTAGGACGAAATGTGTTGTCGCTGTTTTGCGGACTCATGCTTGTCGTGGTTTTGCTTGGAGCGTGCAGCCGGAAGCCTGTGGTGTCTCAGGTGGAAATAGCACGGATCACCGCGGAGCAGGTCAAGGAGAGGCTGGACAAGGGCGAGACAATCGCTTTCGTCGACGCACGAAGTGAAGCCGCCTGGGATCTGGCGGTCGCGAGGATACCGGATGCCGTGCGGGTCCCGCCTCATGATATCGAGAACCACATCTCAGAGGTTCCCAGGGGCATGCCGGTTGTGGTCTACTGCACCTGACCGGATGAGGCCTCAAGCGTCCGTGTGGCGCTGGAGCTTGTCAAACAGGGTTGGAAGGAAGTGTACGCGCTGGAGGGAGGCTACCTCGCGTGGGGTAGAGGCGGTTATCCGGTGGAGCCGATTTCTCCGCCTCCGGCCGTTGACTGAGGCCCGCGCAAGCTCCCGAGTGGGGAGGAATTCGAAGTGGTCAAGAACTTCCCGACCGAGCAAGAACTGATCGCCTGTGCGGGAGATTTCGGGCGGGAGATAGTGTACCGGGCTCCCACCGTCCTCCTTGCCAGTCTGGGCGGCGGGAGGCCCTCCCTCCGCGCCACCCGCTCGGCATGGCGTGGCCCATCCCGTGGCTGACGGGGTCCGCGTAGCGTCGGGGTTCCACCCCCGACGGGTATTGCTTCGCTCGGCGCTGTGTCGCTGTTCAGCACTACATTCACTGCTCCACGAGCGCCTTCGCTCCGCTTCCACGTAGCGTCGGGGTTCCACCCCCGACGTGGTCTGCCTCGCGGGTCCTGTCGCCGCGGTTCGAGAGCCGAAATGCTCCATGCTATTTCGTCTAAGGCGAGGTTTTTCCGGGACGATCTACTACTTAGGGCGGATTCGATCAAGAACAACAGGTGGAATCGGGTCCGGCTGTCCTAAGACAAGAGACCGGGTCTTCTGTGGCGGGCGGATGCTCACCCCACGGTGCGGGCTCGGTCCCCAAGGGGAGGGTACCATGAGATTCAAGGCTCTTGCTGTGTTAAGTGTCATCCTGATCATATTCGGAGTGGCCAGCTTGGGGGCCATGCTTCAGGACCTCAGCCAGGATGTGCGGGACGACACATATCTGGGGGCGACGATGGCGGTATGGTTCATCGCCGGAGGGGCTTCGCTCTATTGGGCTGCCGGGAAGCGCTACTCGGTCGGTTGGCGCATGTATCTCGGTGCATTCCTGGCCTTGTTCGGTTGCATTGGAGCGTCCATAGAAGCCGATGACATTGTCAACGTCCGGGCGGAGGGCCCTGTTTTCGGGTTCGTGCTGGCCGGGGCGTTTGTGGTGTCGGGCTTTCTGCTGGCGCGATCCGGATACTGGCGAAACGCCGAACAAGCATCCAGCCAAAGCGATCGTTTCGCCGAAACCACAGTGGGTTGGCCGGGTGTGGCCACCGCCTCAGCAACCCGTTTGGAGAAGTCCGAGGCGGTAGCCGCCAGGGCATCCGTCGGCGAGGAATACCGGTAGCGGGGCCCAACATTCGACCCTGTTGGGTCTGACCGGAATCAGAGCTCGTCTCGGCAGGCGTTCCCATGTGAGTTCCGCGTCTGCTTAATTCCCATTTGCACTTCGCCTCGGTTTTGTCATATTCTCTGGATAATCGAAGGTGGTTGAATGCGGGCACCACGGGCTTGCCCGTAGGTACTCCATTGCACCAAGAACGGAGGGAGGGAGTCATGCGCAGATTCGTTGTTCTTGCATTCGTGATGATTCTTGTCGTCGGAAGCGTCAGCTGTTCAGGTTGGAGCCGGCAGCAAAAGGGAGCAGCGGCGGGAGCAGGTGCGGGCGCGGTGGTCGGCGGCCTGATCGGGAGAGCTTCCGGCAACACGGCGGTTGGAGCGATTGTGGGAGCGGCAATTGGGGGCGCCGCCGGCGCCTATATCGGCGACTACATGGACAAGCAGGCGGCCGAGATCGAAGACGATTTGGAAGGTGCGACTGTGGAGCGAATCGGCGAGGGCATCAAGATCACCTTCGCTTCGGGGATACTCTTCGATGTCAACAAGGCCACGCTCAAGGACAAGAGCAAGACCAACCTCACCAACCTGGCCGCTATCCTGCAGAAATACGCGGACACCAACATTCTGCTGGAAGGGCATACGGATGATACAGGCACGGAGGAGTACAATCTGGAGCTGTCGCGGCTGCGCTCTCAGTCGGTGGCGAATTTCCTTGGAGCCGGGGGAGTGGACCCCACGAGGTTCACGATCATGGGCTACGGGGAGTCCCAGCCAATCGCCGATAATATGACGGAAGAGGGCAGGACGCTTAACCGGCGGGTCGAGGTTGCCATATACGCCAATGAGAAGCTGAAGAAGATAGCCCAGGATAAGACCAAGGGATAGGTAATCAAGGGCAATTAGGACGACGAACCAAGGTGACAGTTAACCTAATTCCGGCACAACTAGGTTATCTGTCACCTTGACTCACACATCAAGGACTTGAGCTTTGTCGGGTTTGACTGCGTGTGTGGACGCATGCGGACCTTTGCCGCCGGCGGCCGGCCCATGGGCATTCTCGGTGACCCGGCACATGCAGATTGCATCCTCGCGCTGCAGTACTTACCTTAGATGATGAGGACGGAAGCGCAACGGCAATGAAAGCAAAGTACCTCATACCGGGTTTGGCACTGGTGGCGGTCCTGGCCGCGCTCTGGTCGGCGGGTCGATTCGGCACAAAGGGCCCCAGCATAATATTGATAAGCGTCGATACGCTCAGGCCCGATCATCTGGGTTGCTATGGCTATGACCGCAGGACGTCACCTAGCGTCGATGCTTTCGCCGGGGAGAGCATGCTCTTCGCACGATGCTTCGCGCAGGCGCCGGCCACCCGACCTTCCTGCGGCACCATCGTGAGCGGCTACTATCCTCACGAACTCAAGATATTCAACAACGCCGACAACCTGCCTCTGGCCGTCACGACGCTGGCCGAGCGGCTGCGAGAAGAGGGGTACAGGACTATCGGGGTGGTAAGCAATTTCGTGCTGCGAAAGGGCGGCGGTTTCGAGCAGGGCTTCGACTACTATGACGACAAGATGGACGACCTTGAACTGGTGAGGGGTATACCTGAGAGGATTGCCGATAAGACTACCGAGACAGTGATAAGCCTGCTGAGACTTCATCACAGGAGCAAGTTTTTCCTGTGGGTGCATTATCAGGATCCCCATGGCCCCTACACCCCCCGGCCGCCCTTTGACACCATGTTTGCCGGCGGATCCGACGGGGATAGGGAATTGGCCATCAACGAGACGATAAGCGGTATGGGAGGCATACCCTCATATCAGGCAGTCGACAGCATCAGGAGCTATAACCACTATGTCGCCCAGTACGATGGGGAGATAAGGTATTTCGACGAGCATTTCGGGCGGTTGGTCGCGGAGCTCAAGGCTCTGGATCTCTACGATAACGCGCTGATTATTCTCACCGCCGATCATGGGGAGGGCATGGGCGAGCACGACTACTATTTCGCGCACGGCGAGTATGTTTACAACTGCCTGATTCACGTGCCTCTGATCATCCGCCGCGGGGCTCGGGAAGCCGGCATACGGGAGGACTTTGCCCAGCTTGCCGACATCGTACCCACGGTACTCGGTGCGGCCCGGATAGAGGCGGATGGACCTCTGCACGGCTGCGATCTCCTCAAGGGGAGCCCGGCGGACCGCCCCATACTCTCGGAGATGCCGGGGAAGTACTCGATCATAGAAGACGGCATGAAACTGGTGCATCATACCGAGACAAACGAGTACTTCCTTTTCGATATAGGTAACGACCCCGATGAGAAGATCAATCTGGTCGACGATGCCGCTTATGCCGGCAGATCAAGCTCTATGGCCGAGACCCTGGTGGGCCAACTTCGGCATGATGTGCTTGGAAACGAAGTGAGCCGCAACACGCAGAGGCTCACGCGGGATGAGAAGGACAAGCTCAAGGCCCTGGGTTACGTCCAGTAGGTGATGCCGCCGGGCAGCCGGTCACTCGATGTATCCGATCGCCTTCAACTGCTGGCGCAGTTCTGCCTGGGTCTTCCGAATAGCGGTCGGTTCAGTGCCCGGGTCGATCCAATAGGCGACGCACTCCACTCCGGGATTGCCGAAGAGAGTGTGGAGATCGGCTCGCTCAACGTTAGCCTGGGAGGGATTCAAAGCCAGCGGGAAGTCCGGCTGGGAGACGCTGTGACCGATGGCGGTCCTTGCCGGCGGCCGTCCCGCCAGGGTGATGGTGAGATCCGCGTCGGCCCTATCCTCCATCCTGATCTCTACACCCTGCCAGTCCGGACCGGCCCTCGTGGTGAAGCGAACGGCCTTCCAATCCTCGGCCACTACGAGCGAGTCGGTTTCAAGGTCTATCTCCGGGAAGAAATTGTGACTCAAAGCCTCGATGAGTTTTCCACTCACACGGACCGTGCCTCGCACCGCCCCGCGCCCCGCAAGATCTCGCCACGCTATGCACCAGCCGCCTGGATAGTATCTCTGCATGGTAAGCAACGTGTCCGTGAGGCGAGAGGCCGTGACCGGCTGAACCTCGATCAGGTTATTATGCTCGAAGGGATCATCGGATATGTTATAGAGTTCGCCGGCTCCGAAGAACGGGTCGTAGATCAGCTTCCACGGCGGGCGCCTGATGGCCTTCTTCTCGCTTCTTCGGGCGATGGACTCCGAGATCAGGCAGCTGGTGGGCAGGCCGCAAGGGCGTTCTCTCAAACCCGGGGCGTCGAAGCGGTCCGACACCATCGGCATCAGGCTAAGGCCCTCGAAATACGAAGGTTTGTCGATTCCGACCGCATCGAGGATCGTCGGGCCTATGTCGATAAGCCCGACCTGTTTGTCGATACGCCTCGGAGAGGTTATGAGTGACGGACAATAGACGATGAGAGGGACTCTTATGGTCTCCTCGTGTACTGTCTGTCCGTGATCTATGCTCCCGTGCTCGAGGAACTCCTCGCCGTGATCGGCGAAGACTATGATCATCGTCTCTTCGAGCCGGCCCCAGGCCCGGAGGGAATCCGCTATCATGCCGATGGATGCGTCGCCTCGCATTATCTGGCAGTCATAGAGGGCCTCGATGTGGGCAAGCTCTTCCGGAGATAGGTCGATCACCTCCGCAAGCCTCCCCACCCTGGCCTGCTTGAGCATTTCGAAATCGCCGAACCTGTAGTTGAAACGCCCCTGGTAGCCGGGATCCAAACGGTCTATGCACTCACGGCTCGCCACGTATGGGCTGTGCGTATCATAGTGATGTATCACTATCAGGCACTTGCACTCGAGGCGCTGCCTCAGCCAATCCAGGGCAGCCTCCGAGAGCTCGGCCGCCGGCACCTTGCCGCTCAGCGTAAGGCCTCCGGTGAACAGGGAGGTTTCAAAGCCGTGCGCATTCAGCCTCTCGACGAAGTTGAGAGGGACGCCGCTGTATGCGACGCGTGTGCCCTCTGTTCGTCTGGCCCCGTGCTGGCAAGGGAAGGTGGAAGAAAGCACGGTGGCAATGGAGGGCAGTGTCCAGGGAGCCTGGGTGATCGCATCTTCAAAGAGAGCCCCTCCAGCCGCCAGCTCGTCGATTCTCGGGCTGGTATCCCTGGCGTAGCCGTAGCAGCCGAGGTGATCGGGCCTTACCGCATCCAGGCAAATGAGGAAGACATAGCGGGGGGCCTTAGGCCGGGGCCACAGCAGGAAAGCCGCCGCCGCGACCAGCACCACGATACCGATAAGCGCGAAAGCCGTCCGAAGTGTCCGCACACCCATATCGTACTCCCCCCGCCCCACCCCGTCAACTGCCCGGGGTCGGATCTTGGAAATTGA
The DNA here is from genome assembly GCA_964598025.1 of uncultured bacterium. Classification (GTDB taxonomy): domain Bacteria; phylum Arandabacterota; class Arandabacteria; order Arandabacterales; family Arandabacteraceae; genus JALGWN01. The sequence continues at coordinate 22,586 of CAZRAU010000004.1, read as the reverse complement.
ATTCAATTTCCCGGGGTCACGCACCGGGTGTTTTGTGAGGGGAGTCGGCGCGGGTCCTGCCATAGTCCGGAGGGGGCCGGTTCCTATCCCCGAAGCAGACCGCACGCGCGCAATACGTTACGCTATTCGCGGAGTTCGCACCTTGTTGGCATCCCCGTTTTGTGGTAAAATAAAGCGATGTGTTTGGCCTTGAGCGGGATAAGTGTGCTTTGGCGAGCGAACCGGCAAAGGAGATGACAATGAACAAGGTTGCGGTGTGGCTGGCTTGTCTTCTCATGGTCTCCGTAGGAGTCTGCGGTGCGACGGCCGTGGACGAGACCGGGGCAAACGAACTCACCATCGTGATTGAGAACAACCTGGCCGAGTTTATGTTCCACAAGGTGGGTGGTTACGATTACATCAGTGCGCCAGGAGCGGCCTACCTCCCCGACATCGGAGCGCCGGGCCTGCCGCAGCAGCCTTATCATATAGCGATTCCCTGGGACAAGCGAGTGGTCGGTGTGGAATCTTCCTACCTCTCGCGAACCGTGCTCGACGGCACCTTCGACATAGTGCCCACTCAGCCACCCGCCGTGCTGGGGGAGAGCGCGGTCGGTTGGGCGACCGGACGGCCCGAAATCTATCTTGACGACCGCTTCTATCCTGAGCGGCTGATAGGCGGCGTTCATCAGGGCTTTATGGGTGACAGCAGGCTCTTGAGCTTCCATGTCTCTCCGTTTGTGTGGAATCCTGTCTCAGGTGATCTCGCGTTTTGTAGCGAGATCGAGATCCGGGTCGAGCTGGAGCCTTCACCTGCCAATCGCCCGGTAAGGCCACATCCGGATAGGCCCGGTCGCTTCGGAGATGCCGTGAAGCGTGCGGTCGCAAACCCGGAGGATATCGATCGCTTCAAGGCCGCCCGCGGCGTGCATGCGCTCCTTGGGGCGTCAATGCTTGAAGAAGGTGATTACGAGTATGTGGTGGTCACGGTCGATTCCCTGGCGTCGTCCTTTGAACCCCTGGTGGAGTGGAAAACCGAGAAGGGTGTGCCTGCGACGTGCGTGACCCTGGAATGGATAGACCTGAATTACACGGGGGTCGATACCCAGGACAAGATCAGGAATTTCATCATCGATGCATACCAGACCTGGGCCACGGTCTGGATTTTGCTGGGCAGCGATACCGACCTTATCCCGAGCCGCCGGGTCTATGCAATGGATGCCGAGATGGGCCCCAATGGGAACAGGATCCGCGCCGATCTCTATTACTCCGACCTGGATGGAACCTGGGACGAGAACGGGATCGCTCCCTTCGGCGAAGTCGCCGACAATGTGGATATGTACCCCGACATGTTCGTAGGCCGGGCCCCAGCACGGAACGCGGCCGATGCCGTGGTTTTTGTGAACAAAGTCCTTACCTACGAAAAGAACCCGCCGGACAACTATGTCCTGAAGATGCTCATGCCGGGTGAAATACTGTGGCCGAGCCCTTACACGGATTCGGGGATCGGACTCAACCGGATCGATGAGGATTTCATCCCTCCCCGCTTCGATCCGATCCTCAAGCTTTTTGAATCCCTGGGCAACGAGTCCCGGGAGTCGGTGCTGGCTGCGATGTCCGAGGGACAGAACTTCGTCATCCACGACGGCCATTGCAATGAGTATGTGATGGGCGCAGGTGACGGCACCATCTATTACACCGACGCCGATACGCTCTCCAACGGACCCAGGAATTTCATCCTCAACTCGATCGGATGCTGGCCGGCGGCCATCGACAGGGATTGCATCGCCGAGCACTTCGTGAACAACCCCAACGGCGGTTGTGTGGCTTTCATCGGTAACTGCCGTTACGGCTGGGGCTCGCCGGGAAACCCGGGTTTCGGCTATTCGGACAAGTTCCAGCACGAATGGGCGCGCTCGGTCTTCGCCAACGACGTATTGTCTCTGGGCGCATCGCTCGCGGAGCACAAGGCCGTGTTCGTCAGTTTCGCCGGCGACGAGAATGTCTATAGATGGAACGAGTACCAGGTCAATCTGCTGGGCGATCCCGAAATGCCGGTTTGGACGGACACGCCGGCCGATCTCCATGTGACCCTTCCCTCGAGTGTTATGGGATCCGGGGATGACGTGGCGGTCATCGTAGAGGACGATGACGGGCTCGTGGAAGATGCCCTGGTCTGCGTGATGAACGGCAGTGATGTATATGAGAAGGGAAGGACCGACGGGGCCGGCACGATAAGCTTGAGCGTCTCGACCGCCGCCCCGGATTCATTCCTCGTCACCGTGACGGCCCCCAACCACTCCCACTATCAAGGTATGATACCGGTTGTGACCGAGGGTGTGCTGCTGGAGGTCACGGAGATCGACCTCCTCGACGGGGACGACGCCAAGGCCAACCCCGGCGAGATCACGGATCTTGATGTCGTGATAAAGAACTGCGGCACCGAGCCTGATTCGGGCGTCTGGGGAGTGCTGCGTGCCACCGATGCGTCTTGCACCGTGATCGACAGCGTGACTTATTTCGGGGACATGCCGGCCGGGGCCGAGAATGCGGGGCTTACGCCGCTCCGGGTGGCGTTCGACAGTTCGCTTGCCAATGGAGCATCCGCGGTCCTCGAGTTTTCGCTTGTGGATTCTTCAGCAGGCCTGTGGCAGACGCGGATTCCGTTTGTGATGGCGACTTCGCTTCTCTCGCCGGTCTCATACGGCATAAACGATATGTCGGGAGGAGACGGTGATTTCACGGCCGAACCCGGTGAGTCGATGCTTCTCACCCTCGAAGTCTATAACAGTGGCCTTACCTATGACGCCGGGCACGTCAATCTCACCAGTCTTGACCCATATGTAGCCGTGGCGGACTCGGTGACGGAGACCGGAACGATCAATCCCTGTTGCGCCGGCTACACCTTGCACCATGTGACAGTCGATGGCGCATGCCCCGGGACCTATGTGGGGAGACTCCTAGCCGAGATAGAGACGGTCAGGGGTGACGCTTTCGAGGACACCATATACTTCACCGTCGGCGATCTCACGTTTGCCGACGATTGCGAGTCGGGTGAAGGCAGCTGGGCCTATGGAGGTTTCTGGCATCTGTCATCGTACAGGTGTCATTCGGATTCCATGAGTTGGTATTTCGGCGATGAAGGCACCCACCAGTATCCCTCGAGCTCGGGAGGAGGCCTTGTCTCCCGGGATTTCATCGCCGGTGAGAACAACCGGTTCTCATTCTGGTTCTGGCACGATTTCGCGACCTATGGCGTGGACGGGATCTATGTGGTAGCGCTGGTGAACGGTATCCCCGACACGCTTGACTTCATCGGAAGCGGCGGCGCACTTGAGGGTACCGATCCGGCGCCCCTCAACATCGTCACCGACTGGGTGAAGTGGGAGATGGCGATTGAGGATGCCGCCCCAGGTGATACGCTGACCTTCAAGTTCGGGTTTGCAAGCGATAACAGCGGCGTTGCCGAGGGGATGTACATAGACGATATCACCTTCGTCTGTACCGTGCCGGCCCAGGCGGGCATCGAGGCCCCCATTGCAGAGCCGCGGCGGATAGACTTGAGTCTCCATCCCAACCCCGTGCACGGCGATGTTACCATATGCTTCGGTGGCGTCCGGGAACGCTTGGAGGTCGAGATCTTCACGGTGGACGGGAGATTGGTCGCCAGGCTGGAAAAACCGGTGGGCGCCGAGGCCGTAACTTGGAACCTCCACGACCGGTCGGGTGGGAAAGTGGCTCCCGGGATATATGTGGCGAGAACCGAAGGCAGGACCGGAGCGCGGTCAAGCAAGTTGGTGGTCTTAAGATAGCCTGGGACTCTCGTCCGAGGCGGCAGGGAGGGTTTTTGGGGAGGCGGTTTATCTGCGACGCGGCGCCGTGGGTGCTTGTTGTGTTCCTCGGGGTGTCTACTGCGGGGGCATGGCCTGCCGGGGTCGATCATTCGATTTTCGCGGATGCACAGGTTGCCGGCGGGGACGCCCCCCCGGTCGACGTCACCCCGGACCAAGCCGGGGACTATCAGCCGGAAGCGCCTGATTCGCGGGCCAATACCATCGTAGGGGCCAGTCTTCTTGGTAGCGGCATATTCCTTTGTTCCTGGGGCATCGCCTCGTGGGAAGTCGAGGAGTACCAGTGCTGCCCGGCGCGGAATACCGGCAACGTCGTAAAGATCATTGCCGGTGTCGTGCTCATAAACGCCGGGTTGATTTACTTGCTGGAAGTGATGGATTGATGATATCTTCGTGCCGGGATGACGCCTGAGAAGATAACGACCAGCGTTCCGAGGATTGCCGAGCTCATAGGAGGAGCCGGCATCCTGGTACTGGCCTATTTTCTCACCGCTGCTGCGGGCGCCCGTGGTTTCTATCCATTCGATCAGTCCATCGTTTTTGATGGAAGCTACCGGGTGCTCACAGGCCAGGTTCCGTACAGGGATTTCCTTGCACCATTCGGACCGGTCACGTTCTGGCTGCACGCCTTTTTCTTCAGACTGCTGGGCACGACCTACCATGCTTACATCGTGGGGGCCGCGGTCGTCAATGTGGCGGCTGCGCTGGTCGCAATGCTCATCGTGCGAACGCTCTTCCCGCGACTGCGCTTGCTTCCCCTTGTTGCCGGCTTGCTCACTGCGGTGTGGTTCTACCCGCCCTTCGGGACACCGTGGGTCGATCAGACAGCCTTTTTCCTGGTCTTTCTGGCCGTGTTGGGTCTGGTAAGGGGCCTTGTCTCAGAACCGGGCAGCCCGTGGCGGCCTTCGGGTCTTGCGGCCTCAGGCTGCTTCGCCGTTCTCGCATTCCTGAGCAAGCAGAATGTGGGGTTATTCATAGGCTTGCTTTACCCGTTGCTCATGCTCGTCGCTGCGCGAGGGCAAAGAGGGAGATTCCTTAGGGATCTCGGGATCTTCAGTCTTGGCGCCGGGGCCACGGCGGCCGGGTTTGCCCTGTGGCTTGTGCTGGGTTCGGACCTGGGTGCATTCATCCACTATGTCTTCGAAGTCCCGGGGGACCTCGGCAGAGAGCGCCTGTCCGCGTTTGCCCGGACCGGGTTCGGAGTGCTCCGGCCCTTCTTCGGCGGGAGAGGCCCGGCTCTCATGATGATCGCGGTCTGGGTGGCCCTGGTCGTGAGCGCAGTTGCTCTGATAAGGTCCGCTGCAAGAGCCGGGAGAGCCGTCTTGCCGCGCAGGCATCGTCTTGCCGCGGCACTCTGCATCTACCTTGTGGTTTTTCAGCATGTTTTCATAAACACCACGCTCAACCAGCCGGAGAATGGGCTGGCCCCCGGCGGCATTATCCTGGCCATAGCGGTCGGTTTGCTTCTGAGCCATACGGGGCTCGGCCGGCCCAAGGGCAGGTCGGTCGTCGCAGCCGTCATGGTCGGCTTGCTCTTCTTCGCATCCCGGGACGGTTACCGGGTGGCCATGCGCCGGGACGTGCATGAGATGTTCAGAGGATCGGATTTCGGCGCCTCGGTGCCCATTGAGAAACTCGAAGGGCTTAAGTGGGCGGAACCCATGAGGATACGTGGGTTCCCGGTGCTGCCCGCTCACATGGTCATTCTCTATGAGTATCTCAAGGAACGCGGTGAGAACTTCTTTGTATTCCCGGATTTCACGATTCTCTATGGTCTGCTCGGCGTCCCGTCGCCTCAGCCTCTGCTATGGTTTCATGAAGGTGTGACCTACTCCCGGGAGGCCAATGCCGACCTGGATGAACGCATCGTCGTCGCCCTCAAGCGCAACCGCGTAAGCATCTTCATCCGCGAACAGGCGGCCTGGTTTGATACGGAGGAGAGGCTCAATGACTTTCCGGAGCTTCAGGCCTTTATCCGGACCGAATTCCAGAAGGTCGGAGAGGTAGGCATATTCACTGTCTATGAGAGATACCGGTAAGGGGCAAGTCGACGCAATACCCGTCCTGATGATCAGGCTGCTTGAAAGCGTCCGGATGCAAGGTATGCATGGCGTTGCCTGTCCTGTGGCAACGAATCGTCATCACAGGAGTGACGACGCTACGCAGGCTATGACCGGTTCCTGCCGGAAGATGAGCACAACGAAACAGATGGGCATTTCCGGACCGCCTGCCTAGAGGGTTTCGTTAAACCAATCCCTGGTGGCCTGGATCACCTGAGTCTCCCAGTACGCGGAGCTGAAGGTGTGGTCGGCATCGTCTATTATTATCAGGCGGCGCGTGCCTCTCACATTGTCGTAGAGAAACTCGGAGTTTGTCGGGGAGACCACCTGATCTTCGCTCCCATGGATAAGAAGCACCGGGCCGCTGTATTTTGCAATCTCTCTCAGGGGATCGACCTCCGCCAGGCTCTCGAAGAAGGGTTTGCCCCGTATATACCCCCCGAGATCCACCCGGCCCTTCTTCTGGATGGCCTCCTTGAAATTGGGGGGGAGCCATACATAGGGATCCTTGACGACCTCGCCGCCCCGCTCGACCAGGTAGTCGATGAAGGCCCAGGGCGACCAGAGCGCAAGCGATTTCACGGCGGTCTGGGCGGAGACGCACGCGGCCACGGAGCCCCCCAGACTCATCCCCAGAATCCCGATGCGATCCCGGTCTATGCCGCCGAAGCCCTCGAGGAACTCGATGGCGGCAAGTGCATCGCTTATCTCGCCGTTCACGGTGATGTCCGCGAACTCGCCTTCGCTTTCACCGGATCCCCTGAAATCGAACCTCAGGCACGCGAAGCCGCTCCGGCAAAGCTCGCGCGCAGCCTTGACCAGGATGCAATGATCGCCCATTCTGGTGCCGGTGTAACCGTGAAGTAAGACGATACACGGGTAGCGCGGCTCCCTCGTCGGCAGATGGATCATGCCGAAGAGGCCCAGGCCCTTGTTCTCGAACTTGATCGGGATCTCTTCCATGGCCACCTCTCACACGGTATTCTCATTTACCGCCGGGCCTATGTCCAGCGATTAGTTGACACGGCGGCGATAATCTGGAAGACTGAAGCTGGCAGTTGTGCTAGGATCCGGCCCTTATATGCGCAAGATACTTGGAGTCTCAGCCTCTACACGTTTATGGGGAAACTGCGAGACCTCGGTCAAGCAAGTCCTCGCCGCTGCAATGGACGCGGGCGCCCGGACGGCCTTCGTGCGGCTCCCCGATCTTAAGATCGGCCCGTGTAAGGGCTGCTTCCGTTGCTTGAAAGCAGGTGGCAGGTGCCCCGTGGACGACGATCTCTATGAGTTCCTCGATGGGGTCCAGGCCGTGGACGATATAGTGCTGGCTTCGCCGGTCTACTTTCTGTCAGCCGCGGCCGCGCTGGTCGGCCTGATGGATAGACTCCTTACTGTGAACGCCCATATGACTCCGAAGGATGCTCCCGGGCGGGCCGTCACCCTTACTCTGATGGGCAACAGCAAATGGCGGGGAGTCGCCGAACCCTTCGTGAATCTCACGGCAAGCCTGCTGGGGTTTGAGATCATGGAGAGTCTGAGTCTGGTTGCCGAGGGTCCGGGGGAGGTCATCCTCCGGCAGGAGACGGCCGAGAGGCTCAGCCGCCTGGGACGGGCCCTGGCGACAGGTGAGCCACCGGAGGCGCTTAAGCGAAGCGGCATCTGTCCCGTTTGCAGAAGCGACTTCTTCCATATAGAACCCCCGGCCATCGTCTGTCCCGTCTGCGGACTCAAAGGGGATTTGGACACCTACACCGCCGAAGGCGTCTTTGCCGCGTCCGCGGACGCGCCGAGGTGGGGCCGAAGGTGGCTCGTGGCGCACATAGACTCATGGATTAGGCCTTCGCTCGATCGCTATTTCGGAGGGCGCAAAGAGATTCTGAGTAAGGTACGTTACCTCAAGGCGAAGTATCGCGAGCAAGAGGAAAGGGGTAAGCAAGATGTTCAGTAGGATCCTGGTGGCATCGGACGGCTCAGAGCCTTCCGTGCGGGCAGCCCGTGCTGCCGCGCTTGTTGCAAAGGCGGCGTCGGCGGAAGTCACCGTACTGACGGTCGCCTCCATCCCGGAGCAGTACAAGGACGATCTGAGTGACGACCTCGAGGAGGGCTACATAGACGATTGGAAAAAGGTCCTTGAGGCTACGGCCAGGGAACTCAAGCGGCAAGGGGTCGAAGCCGGAACGAAATTGGTGCGTGCGGGAGGCGTGGTGCCCGCCATTCTCAAAGAACTCAAGCGCGGGGGCTACGATCTTCTCGTCATAGGAAGAACCGGCAGCGGCAATCCGGCATCCAAGACCATGGGTTCGATAAGTGACAAAGTCACGTCTGAAGCTGTCTCTTCCATCTTGCTTGTGCGGTAGGAGTGCCATGAAGCGTATTCTTGTCATCAACCCTGGTGGCGGGACCACCAAACTGGCAATCTATGAGGATGAGACCTGTGTGATGAGCGAAACCGTGGCCCATCCCCATGATGAAATCGCCCGGTTCGCCGACGTGCTCGATCAACTGGAGTACCGGGAGCAAGCCATAGGTGCTTTCCTCGGCAGCAGGAACGTCGATCTTGCCTCACTCGATGCCGTGGTAGGGAGGGGCGGAGCCCTTAAGCCGGTCGAGAGCGGCACGTACCTTGTTGACCGGGCCATGGTCGACGACATCAGGGCCGGCAACGTCCAGGCGGAACATGCCTCCAATCTGGGCCCCCTGTTGGCCTTCGACATAGCCCAGAGCATCGGGAAGCCCGCTTTCATGGTGGACCCGGTATCGGTGGATGAATTCATTCCGGAGGCAAGACTCTCCGGGGATCCCGACCTGCCCAGAAAGAGCCTGGACCATCCGCTCAACGCCAAGATGGTGGCCAGGCGGGCCGCGCGAGAGATGGATACCGCCTATGACAAGATCAATGTGATCGTAGCCCATCTCGGGACCGGCATTTCCGTAAGCCCGCACCGCAAGGGGAGGATGATAGACGTAAACAACGCCCATGACGGGGGACCCTTCTCCACGCAGCGTACCGGGAGTCTTCCTGTCACACAGCTCGCAAGTCTCTGCTACTCCGGCAACCTGACCCAGGATGAGATGTTCGCAAGGCTGACCCAGCGAGGCGGCATGGCAGCCTATCTGGGGACCGATAGCCTGCCTGAGGCCGAGGAGATGGTGAAGCGGGGAGATGAGCGTGCCAGGCTTGTACTGAGCGCCATGGCCTATCAGGTCGCAAAGGAGATAGGAGGAGCGGCCTCGGCCCTGAAGGGGGAGGTGGACGCCATCATATTCACGGGCGGCATGGCAAACTCCAGCTATCTCGTGGGCCTCATCAAGGAACGCGTCGCCTTCATCTCCGGGAAGATGTTCGTGTATCCCGGCGAGCACGAGCGGGAATCGCTTGCCTTGGGTGCACTCAGAGTGCTGAGGGGCGAGGAGGAGCCCAGGCAATATAAATGAGCAAACCCCACGCTGTTCCCGTCCTGATGACCGTAAGCGCTGCCCTCCTGTGGGCTTCCTCCTTCACGGTGGCCAAGGTGGGGCTCAAGTATGTCGACCCCTATACCTTCGTGCTACTGCGTTTTCTGGTCGCCTCCGCAGTGCTTCTGGCTCTGGTGCTTGTTACCGGACAGGGCAGGTTGCTGGTGGCTTATCTCAGGGACCGGTATGCACTGCTCCTCGGCATCACGCTGGCCGCAAGCTTCGGCTTTCAGTTCCGCGGCCAGACCGAGACCACAGCCGCCAAGGCCGCCATCATCATAAACGCGAGCGTCGTGCTGGTTGCACCCCTGGGGCTGCTTTTCCTCAAGGAGCGGATCGGGTACAGGGCAGTCGCCGCCCTGGTGGTAGGGATGTTGGGGGTCTATCTGATAACGCAGGCCAAGAGTGGGGGAGTAGGGTATGGCGGCACGCTTGCCGGCGATCTTCTGGTGGCGGCGTCATCGTTGGCCTATGCCCTCTACGTGGTCATCACCAAGATGGCTGTGAGCCGGCGCAGCTTCCGGGAGGTCCCGTTTGTGGCGAGCATCTTCATCCTGGCGCTTCCCATATTTCTCGTCGCGAGCCTGCCCCGCCTGGCCTCCGGCGTGGAGATAGGCAGAAACGTCTGGCTTGCCACAGGTTACCTTGCCGTCTTCTGCAGCGTCATTCCTTTTATTCTCTACACGGCCGCCATGAAGCACATGAGCGCGCTCACTTCGGCCATCGTGCTGCTGGCTGAGCTGGTCTTCGGTGTCATAATCGCCTTTGTGTTTCTCTCCGAATCTCTGGCAACCGGCGGTTGGATAGGCTGCGGCCTCATCTGCGCCGGCATCTTCATCGCCGGCACCCGCTCCGCTCCCCCGGCCCAACCGGCTTCGTAGCGCTGCCACTCCCGTGAGAGCGGCAGTCTCTGTAGCGTCGGGGTTCGATCCCCGACGAATGTTCTGCGGTGTCCGGGCCCCATCCCGGCGCCCCCATTGTCCTGGTGTTATGGACGCAGTTCATCTTCTGAGCTCGGGCTCGTGACGTCCATACCATGACATACTCCACCTTTGATTCCACATTATCTCGGGAAGTTACAGCGCCATTTACGCATTTTGCGAAACCTGGAAGGCAGAGTGGACCAAAACGCAAAGGGAGTGATTCGACATGTGGAGCAAGCTGAAAACCCTGCCGCCCTATTTCGGCGGGAAACGGCGATTGCTGGGACGGATATTCAAGCACGTGCCGAAGCCTGAGGAGACTCCTGTCCTGGTGCCCGTTGCCTCAAGAGAAAATGTTACCGTGCCCAGGATCGCGATTTTCGCTAGGCATGCACGATCTGACAGCTGTCTGGGGCAGATCCCCGCCTCGTTTCGGCAGGTCATGGTACCCGGCCATCCGTCAAGGTCTAGTGAAACATGAATAGCTCTTCAACCTCATCCGGCGTCAGCGCACGGTTAAACACCGCCAACCCATCGATCGCGCCCTTATACTTGTCTCGATACTTGGACGTGCCTATTATGAGATCCTCACTGGAAGCGGTCATGGACACTTGGTGGACTTGGCTACCCGCGGGGGCTCCGTTGAGATAGAATTTCCCCTCGCCGGTCGCGGCTGAATAGGTGAAGGCAATATGAGACCATTCACCCGTTCCAACAGGAACGGCCTCATCCGACCAGAAGCCCTCATCTACAAGAAAGGCCACAGCCTTCACGGTATCGGCGGACACAGCGCCCTCCACCCCTAACGAATACCCCGAGTAGTAGTAGTCTTTTTCAACGACGGCCGCAAAAGCATAGGGCGACGGATCGGGCTTGAGCCAGGCCGCAAGTGTGAGTGATCCCGTGATGTCCAGGTCGCCGTGGTCGGCGACGCGAATCGTATCCTCGGCCACTGCCACCGCAGAGGCCGCGGTCCCAATGTGATCGGGAACATAATCGAGCTCGCTGGTCGTCGTCCCGTGATGAAGGTCCGACACCGAATTCTCCAGATCACCGTCGAAATTGTAGAAAACGACTAACCCGGGAATATCCGGATACGGAGCATGGCCATCACCGTCCGGACTTGTGTCGCCCCCGCAGCCCACCACCCACAGAACAACCAGGATGCCCCCTACCAAAGCAAGAGCCCTCATCACGTACCTCCTTCATCTGCCAAAAGGGACCCGCAATCTCCGCTCACAGTCTTCAATTAACCGACCGCTGGGCGGTTGTCAATGTGTTTACCGTTGTGGTTCCAACCATAGGGTCCTTGCAGAGACCCAAGGTAGAGCGCCGGCTCCCCGGACAGGTATCTGAAAGCGCGGTGTTGTGGGATACAATACGACTTGCGGCACAACAGATCGCGAGAAAGCCCCCAAGGCTGCCACTACCCGTCGGAAGCAGCCTCGGGACAGCTGCTTAGACCATGCTCCGGTCAAATCAAGTCTGACCTGATGACCCAATCCGGAGTGAAAAGCCCAGAAGGGTCTTCCCGTAGCCTGCCTACCAAGTTTCGCGGAGCCAAGTCATCACTTGAGGTAGACAATCTTTGCCGTCATCGGGTGGTGGCCGCCTGTCATGCGAGCAAGATAGATGCCAGCCGCAACATACTCACTCGAAGCGTCCCGGCCATCCCACTTGACCTGTTTGTCTCCGGCCTCTTGAGGTCCGCAATGGAGCGTACGCACTTGTCGACCGCGAACATCATGGCCCGTGCACATGACATTGCAGGGTCTTTCAGGATAATAGCGCACAGCTATCTCTGTCCTGAATGGATTTGGACGTGTGATCGTGTGCGGGCTTTGTGATTCCCCGTGCCAGGGCACACCATGCCGTGGAACTCTGTATTACAGGTGCGGGAACCGTCACAGGACCTTCCCCGAGCCTGAGGACTGCCCGGCAGGGTCGGTGAGAGCAGCAAACCTGGAGAAGGCCGTGTGGGATACGATCTGTAATGCCATTGAGAATCCGGATCTCATCGCAGCTTAGATCGACAAGCTGAAGGGGCGAGCCAGACAAGGTCAGGCAGCTCTTGCCAGAAGGCTTGGGCGGTTGGACGGAGACATTGCCACCACAGACCAGGAAGAGAACAGAATTCTGGATGCCTACAGGGAGAAGGTCATCACTATGGGCCAGCTGGATGCTCGGCTATCGAAGATAAAACAGAAGAAGCGACGCCTGTCCCATGAGCACCAGGATCTGATAGAAAGGATCGGGGAGGACACATCCGGTGCGGTCAGCAAGGGTGATGTAGCGCAGTACTATGGTTTGATTAAGAAGCGGTTGAGGGCCCTCTCGGGGGACTTCGAAGGTAAGAGGCACATACTGGACATGTTGGTGAATAAGATCGTCTGGCAGGGCAAGACTGTGCGAATCAGGGGCGTTATCCCGGCTATCAGCCAGGGGACTGTGCCAGATCCGTGTCGTATTGCGTCCATGTCATCCTGGTGTTATGGACGCAGTTCATCTTCTGAGCTCGGGCTCGTGACGTCGATACCATGACATACTCCACCCTTGATTCGGATCATCTGGTTTCCACGTGTCAAGGGAGATCAGGGCCGCGGTTATCCGGGAGATGACCATGATCGCGATACGCCTGACTGATTCTGCACGAGTATCTATCAGCAGGGCCTGACGCTGTCTCAGAAAGTGAAGGTGGCCTTCGCCCGGAAAGTCCGTCCATCCTGCATGATGACGTTCTGTATGTGCTCCTCTCCGCCCGGATAGCCATAGTCAGCGTCGAACAGGTTATAGGCTGAAAGCGACATCTCCGTCCGGGGGATCATGCCGCTGTTTGATAGGGTCAGATTCGTTATCAGGAAACCGCTAGCAGTGCCGCCTGATAAGGTCTTTCGGCTACTCGTGTAGATGATCTCAACGGCCCCGAACAGCCTGTCCAATAAGGGCAGTGTGACATGCGTCTTTGCCAGGTGTTCGGGGGAATTCGACAGCGCTTCACCTGTCGTTCGATCTTCTGGCCGCTGGAACGTGTAGGTGACTCCCCACCGTGTTCTATCGTTCCATGTCCGTTGCAACCCTGCCTCGAGGCCGGAGGATTCGACCCGCTCCAGGTTCTCAAAGGCTATAAGGTCGTCGTTGGGATCCTGCCTCTGGCTGATTAGATCTTCGATACGGTAGTGGAAACCACTCAGCGTCGCATGCACCTTCCCAGCCAGCACACGTTCAAGGATAATCTCGAAGGTGCGAATTCTCTCTTCGCTGAGATCCGGGCTGGCCTTTGTAGTGATGCCCCCGTCGTGATAGTAGAGCTCATACACGTTAGGCGCACGAAACGCATCTCCATACAGAACTTTGACAGCAGACCGGTTGGACGGGGTCAG